>NZ_CAJPGY010000001.1:0-426310 GCF_905339915.1 Burkholderia sp. BCC1985 | reverse complement strand
GACCTCGGGTTACGTGCCGATGGGCGCGGTGGGTATCCATGAACGCGTCGCGCGCCCGATCATCGACAACGGCGAATTCAATCACGGGCTCACGTACTCGGGGCACCCGGTCGCGGCGGCGGTGGCGGTCGCGAACCTGAAGCTGCTGCGCGACGAAGGGATCGTCGAGCGCGTGAAGCATGACATCGGGCCGTACTTCCAGCGTCGGCTGCGCGAAGCGCTCGGCGATCATCCGATCGTCGGCGAGATCGCGGGGGCGGGGCTGGTCGCGGGCGTCCAGCTCGCGCGCGATCGCGCGCGGCGCGAGCGGTTCGACGCCGGCGCCGATATCGGCACGATCTGCCGCGACTTCTGCTTCAACGGCAACCTGATCATGCGCGCGACCGGCGACCGGATGCTGCTGTCGCCGCCGCTTGTGATTCGTGAGGAGGAGGTCGACGAGATCGTCGACAAGGCGAAACGCGCGTTCGATGCGACCGCGGAACGGGTCGGGCGGGGGAGGTGAGCGAACGCAGCGCTTCGGTCAGGCGTAGGCGAAGCGCTGTTGATCGAACTCGATGATGCGCGCGACACACGTGGAGACGGACATCGTTCCGGTTTCGACAACGAGATCGGGCGCGATGGGTGCCTCATAGGGATCGGAGATGCCGGTGAACTGGCGCGTCTGGCCGGTCATGGCCTTCGCATACAGGCGTTTCGGATCGCGCGCGGAGCAGGTCTCGATATCGGTCTTCAGATAGATTTCGACGAAGCGCTCGTCACCGATGGTCTGCCGCGCCAGTTGCCGGTCGGCTGCATACGGGGAAATCAGCGCGACGATCACCATGATGCCCTGATTGTTCATCAGCTTCGCGATTTCGGCGGTACGTCGGCAGTTTTCGGCCCGGTCGTCGCGCCGGAATCCGAGATCGTGCGAGACGCCCGAGCGCAGTTCGTCGCCGTCGAGAATGCAGACCGGAATGTCGTGCGTGCGCAGGTACGCGGCTATCTCGCGCGAGAGCGTGGATTTACCGGCACCACTCAGGCCGGTCAACCACAGGGTATGTGAATTCGGCAATGTCATGATGTGTCGCGACGGCGTGAACCAGCCGCAATGCGCGTGCCGGATTCCGTTCGTCTTCTTGATGGTGGGAAGCCGGTGCCGCTCGGCCGGCTGTCATGGTGGTCGATTCTAGTCAGCCGCTATTCGTACACCGTTACCAATTCGTTACTGATTATTACGTACTGGCCGATGGCGCGCGTCGGTATCACGCGATTATCTCTTGGACGTGTGCATGACGAGTGCGGCGCACAAAACGAAAAGGGCCTGCGTCGTGAGACGCAGGCCCTTGAATTCTTTGGTGGGCGGTACTGGGATCGAACCAGTGACCCCTGCCGTGTGAAGGCAGTGCTCTACCGCTGAGCTAACCGCCCAAAGAAGCTGAAATTATGTCAGAGCTTTTCGGGTTCGTAAAGCACTTTCTTCAAATATTTTTCAGGCCGGTGCAAAAGGTGCGTCAGCCGGCCGTCGACGGCTCGACGAGATCGAGGATCGAGCCGTCGCGCTTGAGCGTCGCGAGCACGATGCTCGAATTGATCGACATCACGCCCGTCGCGCGATGCAGCCGGTTGATCACGAAGTCCGAGTAGTGGTCGAGGTCGCGCGCCCGCACCGTCAGCACGTAGTTCGAGCCGCCCGTCACGATCTGCGCGGCGATGACTTCCGGCCACTGCTGGATCGCCTCCACGAAGCGGTCGTGCCATTCGGGCACGTCCGGCCGCATCGACACGTGCACGAGCGCCTCGAATGCGACGCCGACCTTTTTCGGCTCGATCGTGCAGCGGTAGCCGGAAATGGCGCCGCGTTCCTCGAGCAGCTTCACGCGCCGCAGGCATGCCGACGGCGACAGCGCGACCGCGTTCGCGAGGTCCTGATTGCTGATGCGTCCGTCCCGCTCGAGGTGCCGGAGGATCCGCATGTCGGTTCGATCCAGAATCATTTCGCAGAATCCCGTCATTTTTGAGATGGTAGGCGCAGACTCTACTGCAATCCGCGGGATTCGTCATCGAAAAGTGAAGCTCATTCTATTTCGTCCTCGATAACATGCGCCCCATGCCTCGACCGCACGGCCTGACGTGCCGTCACGCCGCCGGCCGTATCGCCGCCTTCAACCCAGACCGTCATTCCGCCATGTACGAACACATTCCCGCCTATCCGGGCGATCCGATCCTGTCGCTGTTCCAGGCGTTCCAGCAGGATGCCCATCCGCACAAGGTCAACCTCAGCATCGGCCTCTATTACGACGACGCGGGCCGCATCCCCGTGCTGGAGAGCACGCGCGTCGCGGCCGAGCGCCTGCGCGAAGCCGGCGCGCCGCATACGTATCTGCCGATGGAAGGGCTCGCCGCGTATCGGCAGGGCGTGCAGCGCCTCGTGTTCGGCGCCGGCTGCACGGCGCTCGCGCAAGGACGCATCGCGACGCTGCAGACGCTCGGCGGCTCGGGCGCGCTGCGGCTCGGCGCGGAATTCGTGAAGCGCTATTTCCCCGACAGCGCGATCTGGATCAGCGATCCGACGTGGGACAACCATCGCGTGATCTTCGCGGCGGCCGGCCTCGACGTGCACACGTATCCGTACTACGACGCAGCGCGCAACGACCTGCGCGTCGACGCGATGCTCGCGGCGCTCGACGCGCTGCCCGCACGCAGCATCGTGCTGCTGCAGCCGTGCTGCCACAACCCGACGGGCCTCGACCTCGACCGCGACGCGTGGCGCGCGGTGATCGACGTGCTCGCGCGCCGCGGGCTGATTCCGTTCCTCGACATGGCATACCAGGGCTTCGGCGACGGTCTCGACGACGACGCATGGGCCGTGCGCGCGATCGTCGAAGCCGGGCTGCCGGCGATCGTCAGCAACTCGTTCTCGAAGAATTTCTCGCTGTATGGCGAGCGCGTCGGCGGCCTGTCGATCGTCTGCGCGAGCGCGGGCGAAGCGGCGACGGTGCTGAGCCAGCTGCAGGCCGGCGTGCGCCGCACCTACTCGAGCCCGCCGCTGTTCGGCGCGCAACTCGTGTCGGCGGTGCTGAACGACGACGTCCTGCGCGCGTGCTGGGAAGACGAGGTGGCCCAGGTGCGCACGCGCATCAAGCGCATGCGCGGTGCGCTGAAGGCGCGGCTCGACGCGCGCTTGGCCGGGCCCGCGTTCGACGCGCTCGTCACGCAGCGCGGCATGTTCAGCTATACGGGCATCGCCGCGGCCGACGTGGACCGGCTGCGCGCGTCGCACGGCGTCTACCTGCTGCGCTCGGGCCGCATGTGCATCGCGGGCCTGAACGACGCGAACGTCGAGCACGTCGCGTACGCGATCGCCGACGTGCTCGGCGGTACGTCGCGCCAGGCTGCCTGAGCGGCCGATCCCGAACCGAAGGAGGACACGATGGCAGACACGATCCCGGTCGACTTGCCGCAACTCGCGCAGCCGTTCTCGTGGGCGACCCGCGCGGGCGGGCTGATGTTTACCGGCCACGGCCCGGTCGATGCGTCCGGCGCGATCGCAGGCGACACGATGACGGGGCAGGCGCGCCTCACGCTCGGCAATCTCGCGAAGGCCGTCGCGGCGGCCGGCGCGACGATGGACGACGTCGCGCAGGTGCTCGTCTACCTGTCCGACGTGAAGGCGATGCCCGAATTCGACGCCGAATACCGGCGCCACTTTCGCGAACCGTACCCGAACCGCACGTGCGTGGGCGTGCAGGGCTTCGCGCACCCGGACATGCGCGTCGAACTCGTCGCATACGTGGCGTTGCCGGCGGCACGCGGCTAGCCGGCACGCGACCGCGCGACGATTGCAGTACCCACGATTACCGACAAGCACCAACACACCCCGACGAACATCAAATATTCAGACAAGGATGGAGACGAAGATGAAGAGTATCAATCGATTCGCACTACCGACGATCGCCGCCCTGCTCGCCGCGAGCGGCGCGATGGCGCAGAGCAGCGTGACGCTTTACGGCATCGTCGACCAGAGCATTCGCTACACGACGCATGCGAACGCGTCGAACGACGCGAGCGTGCAGATGACCAACGGTGCGATCACCAACAGCCGCTGGGGCCTGAAGGGCAGCGAAGCGCTCGGCGGCGGCCTGACGGCGATCTTCCGGCTCGAGAGCGGCTTCGAGCCGCAGAACGGGCAGCTCGACGGCGCGCTGTTCGGCCGCTACGCGTATGTCGGCCTGGCGAGCGACTGGGGCACCGTGAAGCTCGGCCGGCAGGCGACCGAGGCGTTCAACCTGTTCGGCGATCTCGATCCGCTGACGGTCGGCAACTACACGGCCAACATGTGGCCGTACTTCCTCACGCAGGGCCGCGCGAGCAACGTGGTCAGCTACGACGGCACGTTCGGCGGGCTGAACGTCGGCGCGAGCTACGGCTTCGGCGGCGTCGCGGGCAGCCTCGGCGCGAATGCGTACTGGGGCACGCACGTGTCGTACACGCTCGGCGGGCTGATGGTCGGCGCGACCTACCAGCAGGTGCGCGACCTGACGAGCCGCGCGCAGCAGGCATGGGGCGCGGGCGCACGCTACGCGTTCGGCGCGGCGACGCTGTACGCGGGCTATCTCGGCGGCATCGACCGCACCGGCATGCTCGACCGGCAATTGCTGAACGCGCCGGGCCGCGACGTGACCTACGGTTCCTTCGCCGACAATCCGCGCCGCGACGCGATCTTCTATACCGGCGCGAGCGTGCAGATCACGCCCGCGGTGTCGGTGACGGGCGTCGCGTACTACGACGACATCCGCAACGTCAACGGCATCGCCGGTAACGGCGGGAAGCGCTACACGGGCGTGCTCGAGGCCGAGTACGCGCTGTCGAAGGCGACGCAGGTCTACGCGACGGTCGACTACAACCGGGTGACCGGCGGCGCGTTCACCGAAATGCCCGGACGCGGCAACCAGACGGGCATCGCGGCCGGCTTGCGCCACCTGTTCTGAGCATGCGGCGCGCGGTGGCCGGTGCGGTCCGGCACCGGTCCGTGCGCCGTCGACGTTTCGGCCGGACACACGCTTTCGAACGAGGTCATTCGATGCAACCAGAAGGGCAATTCCAGCACATCGCGGCGCGCGAGCAGGGTCTGCGCCGCACGCTTTCCGCACGGCAGATGGCGATGATCGCGATCGGCGGTGCGATCGGCACCGGTCTCTTTCTCGGCAGCGGATTCGCGATCGGCTTCGCCGGCCCGAGCGTGCTCGTCAGCTACGCGATCGGCGCGTTCATCTCGCTGTTGCTGATGGGCTGTCTCGCGGAGATGACGGTCGCGCATCCGACCTCCGGGTCGTTCGGCGCATACGCCGAACATTACGTGAGCCCGTGGGCCGGGTTCCTCGTGCGCTATGCGTACTGGGCGTGCATCGTGCTCGCGGTCGGCACCGAAGTCACCGCGATCGCGCTGTACATGAAGTACTGGTTCCCGGGCGTGCCGGGCTGGCTGTGGATCGTCGGCTTCTCGGCGCTGCTCGTGTTCGTCAACGCGCGCAGCGTCGACGTGTTCGGCGCGGTCGAATACGGCTTTTCGGTCGTGAAGATCGCGGCGATCGTCGGCTTCATCGTGCTCGGCGCGTACGTCGTGTTCGGCAATCCGGCACTGGTCGGCGACGGTGCGGCCCGCGCGGGCTTCCACCATTACACCGGGCACGGCGGCTTCTTCCCGAAGGGCATGTGGGGGATGTGGGTCGCGGTGATCGTGTCGATCTTCAGCTACCTGAGCATCGAGATGATCGCGGTCGCGGCGGGCGAGGCGGAAGATCCCGAGCGCGCGGTGACGCGCGCGTTCCGCTCGACGATCGTGCGGCTCGTGCTGTTCTACCTCGTCACGCTCGCGCTGATGCTCGCGATCGTGCCGTGGACGGCGGCGGGGCGCGACGAGAGCCCGTTCGTGAAGGTGATGGAGGCGATCCACCTGCCGGGCGCGGCCGGGCTGATCAACTTCGTCGTGCTGATCGCCGCGCTGTCCGCGATGAACAGCCAGCTCTACATCACGACGCGGATGATGTTCAGCCTGTCGCGCGCGGGTTATGCGCCGAAGGCGCTCGGCGAGGTCGACGCGCGCGGCGTGCCGTTCGGCGCGCTGCTGCTGTCGACGCTCGGCATCGCGCTCGCGACGGTCTTGAGCGTGCTGTACCCGGACGCGTCGTTCACGATCATGATGGCGGTGTCGATGTTCGGCGCGTTGTTCACGTGGATGATGATCTTCGTCACGCATTACTGCTTCCGGCGGCGTCGCGCGGCGCTCGGCCTGCCGGCGCCCGCGTTCCGGATGCGCGGCTTTCCGCTGCTGACGCTGCTCGGCGCGGCGCTGATGCTCGCGGTGATGGTGACGACCTACTTCACGGCCGAATTCCACATGACGCTGATCTTCGGCATTCCGTTCCTGATCGCGCTGTCCGTCGTGTACGCGGTGTGGTACCGGCGCGCGCAGCCGGCGCTGCAGCCGGAAGCGAAGTAACGGGGCAGTGCCGGCGCGGAATGCCGGCGCGCCGGCTCAGCCCGCGAGCGCGGGCAGCGCGTCGATCGATGCGCGCACGTAGTCGGCGAAGCGCAGTGCGACCGGTTCGGCGGTGCCGCTGCGCTTCAGTTCGAGCGTGCGCGATTCGAGCGACGCATCCTTCAGCGGCCGGAACGCGAGCCGGTCGCTCTTCACCTGCTGCAGCACGCGCGGCACCAGCGCGATGCCCATCCCGAACTCGATCATCGACAGGATCGTCTGCCACAGCCGCGCCTCGTGGCGGATCAGCGGGCTGAATCCTGCGTTCACGCATTGCGCGATGATCAGGTCGTGATAGTGCGGCGCGGCGTCGCGCGGAAACAGGATGAATGGTTCCTCGGCCAGCGTGGCGAGCGCGACCTGACGGCGCCGCGCGAGCGGATGCGCGGCCGGCAGGCAGCAGACGAACGGTTCCGCGTAGACGGGCGCCGATTCGACCTCGGGCGGGCAGTGGCCCCAGTGCGCGTAGCCGAGATCGATCTGGCCACGCTGGATCGCCTGCACCTGCGCCTGCGTGTTCATCTCGCTCAGCACGATCTCGACGCCCGGGTAATCGGCCTCGAAGCGCCGCACCGCATCGGGCAGCCCGCGATACAGCATCGAATGGACGAAGCCGATCCGCAGCCGGCCCGCGAGGCCGGACGCCGAGCGTACCGTGAGCCGCTCGGCCTCGGCCGCCTGCAGCAGCAGCCGGCGCGCTTCGCCGAGCAGCACCGCGCCCGCGTTGGTCAGCGCGACCGTCTTGTTGGTGCGCGAAAAGAGCTGCACGCCGAGCGCGTCCTCGAACTTGCGGATGTCGAAGCTCAAGGCCGGCTGCGAGATGAACAGGCGCTTCGCCGCGCGCCCGAAATGCAGTTCCTCGGCGACCGCCACGAAGTAGCGCAACTGCCTCAGTTCCATGCTGTCTCCTTCCCGCATCGGCATCGATAAGCACTGTCTATCGTACCGGATAAATCCTGTATTGGACGCTTATCGATCGCGCGCCTAGGCTCTGTTGAACGCCGGGCACCAGCCGGCCGCGCCGCCACGGCGCGTTCGCCGGCCGGCAGCCGGCCACCCTGGAGACGCATGCATGAACGACACCGCTCGCACGCCGGACACCGGCGCGGCCAACAACATCCCCGATAGCCGGGGCATCAATTTCTTCACGGCCGATCCCGATCTCGGCGCGTTGTTGAAACTGCATCTGGGCGCAGCACGCTACGCGGAACTCGAACCGCAGCTGTTGACGCTCGGCGCGCGCGTGTCGGGCGAGCTCGATGAATGGGCGTCGCGCGCGGACAAGCATCCGCCCGTGCTCGAACACCGCAACCGGCGCGGCGAAGCCGTGCAGCGGATCGACAAGGATCCCGCGTACGTCGCGCTCGAACGCGTCGCGTATGCGGAACTCGGGCTCGCGTCGCTGAGCCACCAGCCCGAGGCGGTCGCGCCGCTCGTCAAGTACGCGCTGACGTTCCTGTTCGTGCAGGCCGAATTCGGGCTGTGCTGCCCGGTCAGCATGACCGATTCGCTGACGCGCACGCTGCGCCGCTTCGGCGACCCGGCACTCGTCGAGCGCTATCTGCCGATGCTCGCATCGCGCGATTTCGACACGCTGTTCCAGGGCGCGATGTTCATGACCGAACAGGCGGCCGGCTCCGACGTCGGCCGCATCGCGACGCACGCGGTGCGCGAAGCCGACGCGCAGGGCGAGGCGGTGTGGCGCCTCTTCGGCGACAAGTGGTTCTGCTCGAACGCGGACGCCGACCTGGCGATGGTGCTCGCGCGGCCCGACGGCGCGCCGGACGGCATCAAGGGGCTCGCGTTGTTCCTGCTGCCGAAGACGCTGCCGGACGGCACGCGCAACCGCTACCGGATCGTGCGGCTGAAGGACAAGCTCGGCAGCCGTTCGATGGCGAGCGGCGAGATCGCGCTCGAAGGCGCGCAGGCATACCTGATCGGCGAGATCGGCCGCGGCTTTCACCAGATGGCCGACATGATCAACATGTCGCGGCTGTCGAACGGCGTGCGCGCGGCGGGCCTGATGCGGCGTGCGCTGAACGAGTCGCTGCACGTGGCCGCCCACCGCGCCGCATTCGGCCGCAAGCTGATCGAGATGCCGCTGATGCAGCGCCAGCTGATGAAGATGCTGCTGCCCGCCGAGGCCGCGCGCGCGATGTTCATGCAGATCGCGCTGCTGCTGCCGCAAGCGGATGCGGGCGACGAGCAGGCCGCGCGCTGCGTGCGCATCCTGACGCCGCTGATCAAGTTCCGCGCGTGCCGCGACGCACGCCGTGTGACGGGCGACGCGATGGAGGTGCGCGGCGGCACCGGCTACATCGAGGAATGGAGCGATGCGCGCCTCGTGCGCGATGCGCATCTCGGCTCGATCTGGGAAGGCACCAGCAACATCGTCGCGCTCGACGTCGCGCGCGCCGCGCAGCGCGAGCAGGCGCTCGATGCGCTGCGCACGTTCCTCGCCGACCGGCTCGGCGCGGCGCCGCTGCCCGACGCGAGCCGCGCGGCGCTGCGGCGCATTCTCGCGCGCGCGTGCGATGCGCTCGCCCGGGTCGCGGCGGAAGGCGACGACGCGCGCGTGCGGCAGGCCGCGTCGGCGCTGTACTACGCGAGCGCGGCCGTGCTGATGGCATGCGAGGGCGCGCGGCTCGCGCCCGATTACCGGCGCCTCGCGCTCGCGCACCTGATCGTGCGTCACAAGCTGTTGCCGGTCGATCCGCTCGCGCCGGCGTCGCGCGACGACGAGGCAGCGGCGTTCGATGCGTTGCTGCGCGGCACGCCGGTACCGCTCGACATGGCGCTCGACCTGCTGCCGGAGGTCGAACGATGAGCACCACGAAAGCGACGGAAGCGACCCGCGGCGCACTGGACGGCCTGAAGGTCGTCGACCTGAGCCGCGTGCTCGGCGGCCCGTACTGCACGCAGGCGCTCGCCGACCACGGCGCGACGGTGATCAAGATCGAGCCGCCCGACGGCGACGAGACGCGCGGCTGGGGGCCGCCGTTCCTCGGCGACACCGCGTGGTACTTCATGGGCGTGAACCGCAACAAGGAGGGCGTCGCGCTCGACCTGTCCCGCGACGAAGGGCGCGCGATCCTGTGGCGCCTGCTCGAGAGCGCCGACGTCCTCGTCGAGAACTTCAAGCCCGGCACGCTCGCGCGCTGGGGCATGGACTACGCGCGCGACCTGCAGCCGCGTTTCCCGCGCCTGATCCACTGCGCGGTGACGGGCTTCGGCGATGACGGCCCGCTCGGCGGGCTGCCCGGCTACGACGCGGTGATCCAGGCGATGGCCGGGCTGATGAGCGTGAACGGCGAGCGTGACGGCGACGCGATGCGCATCGGGCTGCCGATCGTCGACATGGTCACCGGACTCAACGCGCTGACCGGCATCCTGCTCGCGCTCGCGGAGCGCGAGCAGAGCGGGCAGGGCCAGTCGATCGACATCGCGCTGTACGACTGCGGCGTGTCGCTGCTGCATCCGCACCTGCCGAACTTCTTCGGCTCGGGGCGCGTGCCCGAGCGCAGCGGCAACGCGCACCCGAACATCGCGCCGTACGACAGCTATCGCACGGCCACCGTGCCGATCTTCCTCGCGGTCGGCAACGACCGGCAGTTCGCGCGGCTCGTCGCGCATCTCGGCGCGCCGGCGCTCGCCGGCGATCCGCGCTTCGTCGACAACCGCAGCCGCTGCGCGCACCGGCCCGAACTGAAGGCCGAACTCGAGGCACGGCTCACCGCGCATCCGTGCGAGCCGCTCGCGCGCGACCTGATGGCGGCGGGCGTGCCGTGCGGGCCGGTGCGCACGGTCGCCGACGTTGCGCGCGATCCGCATGCGCTGCATCGCGAGTTGTTCGTCGAGATCGGCGCGTATCGCGGCACCGCATCGCCGGTGAAGCTGTCGCGCACGCCGGCGACCTATCGTTCGCCGCCGCCCGCGCTCGGCCGCGACACGCGCGCGGTGCTCGACCGCCTCGGCGTCGATCCCGCGCTCCAGCAGCAGCTGCTCGACGCGGGCGTGCTGAAGGTCGCGCCCGACCCGACGTGACCGGACGAGTGGCCCTGCAGGCGAGTGACCTGGACCGACAGATCGCGACGTAAAGCGACGTTGGGCAGCGTAAAACAGCCCCGCGTCGAGCAATCGCTCGTAACGCAACTCCGCCAGCCGGCGGCGCAAGGCCGGCCATCCGGCAACGCGCGCGACAGTCGCGCCGCCGATCACAAACATGGAGACATCGATGAGCCGTCCGCAATCCCCGTCCGCCGCGCAGCCGCGGCCCGGCCGTGCCGCCCTCGCGGCGTTCGTCGGCACCACGATCGAGTGGTACGACTTCTACATCTACGGCACCGCCGCCGCGCTCGTGTTCGGCAAGGTGTTCTTTTCGAGCACGATGAATCCCGGCGTCGCGACGCTGCTCGCGTTCGTCACGTTCTGGGCGGGCTTCGCCGCGCGGCCGCTCGGCGGCATCGTGTTCGGGCATCTCGGCGATCGCGTCGGCCGCAAGACCGCGCTCGTGATCACGCTGGTGATGATGGGGCTTGCCACGACCGGCATCGGCCTGTTGCCCGGCTATGCGTCGATCGGCGTGTGGGCGCCCGCGGGCCTCGTCGTGCTGCGCGTGCTGCAGGGCATCGCGGTCGGCGGCGAGTGGGGCGGCGCGGTGCTGATCGCGAGCGAGAACGCGCCGAAGCATCGCAGCATCCTGTATGCGGCGTTCGCGCAGCAGGGTTCGCCCACCGGCAACCTGCTCGCCACCGCTGCCTTCTTCGCGCTGAGCGCGCTGCCGACGCCGTCGTTCCTGATGTGGGGCTGGCGCATTCCGTTTTTGCTGTCGGCGGTGCTCGTGATCATCGGGATGGTGATCCGGCTGCGGCTCGAGGAATCGATCGACATGCAACGCGTGCTCGCGCGCAAGCGCACGGTGAAGCTGCCGCTGCGCGACGTCGTGCGCGACCACTGGCCCGTCGTGCTGCTCGCGGCCGGCACGCTGCCGGTGATCAACGTCACGTACTTTCGCAGCACGTTCGCGCTGTCGTGGGCGACCAAGGAGCTCGGTTATGCGCAGGGCACGTTCCTCGGCATCCTGTCGATTTCGCTCGTCGTGCAGTTCCTGATGCAGCCGGTCGGCGCGTGGTTCGTGTCGAAGGTCGACATGCGGCGCGCGATGTGCTGGATCCTGATTCCGGAGATCGTGCTGATGCCGGTGATGTTCCATGCGCTCGCGACGCGCTCGTACTGGGTCGCCGTCGCGGGCATGTGCATCTCGACGATTCCGTCGGCGATGTTCTACGGTGCGGTCGGCGGCGTGCTCGCGCGCGTGTTTCCGGCCAACATCCGCTATACGGGCCTGTCGCTCGCGTACCAGCTGAGCGCGCTCGTCGTCGGCGGCGGCACGCCGGTGCTCGCGCAGGCGATCCTGAACGCGACCGGCAGCATCGTCGGCGTCGCGATCGCGTCGGGACTGTACGCGCTCGTGTCGCTCGCGTGCATGCTCGCGCTGCTGAATCGCACCGGCTACCGCGCGGACGAGCTGTCGACGGCCGAGCGCAGCGATGCGGCCGAGTGGGGCGCCGAAAGTGCGAGCGCTGAAAGTCCGGCCGGCGAGACCGCCCAGCCAGGCGAGCGCGGCGCGTTGAAACCGGTGGGGTGAGACGGGGAGGCCGGCGTGATTCGGCACGCTGGCGATTCGGTAACGCGGTAATGCGGTAATGCGGTGAGGCGGTGAGGCGATAATTCGCCGCTCCGGCGACATCGCGCGCCGGACGGATCGCGCGCCGCACGGCCTCGACTCACGCCAAAAATCACGCGTCCCAAAAGCAAACGGCACCGTGCGATCCACGGTGCCGTTTGCCTGGCGGTTGCTTGACTGCGCGACGAGGCCGGCACGGCCGGCCATCGCGATGCGCGGTGCTTAGCCTTCCGTCGGCGGCACGTAGCCGGACGCCTGGTCGGCGCCGTCGCCGAAGAAATACTTCTCGGTCTGCTTCATCAGGTACTGGCGCGCGCGCGGGTCGGCCATGTTCAGGCGGTTCTCGTTGATCAGCATCGTCTGCTGCTTGAGCCAGCCTTGCCACGCTTCCTTCGACACGCTTTCGTAGATGCGCTTGCCGAGTTCGCCCGGCAGCGGCGGGAAATCGAGACCCTCGGCTTCCTTGCCGAGTTTCGCGCATTGGATCATTCGAGCCATCGTGTACTTCTCCTGTAATCGGTCTGGGGGAGGGCAGTCGTGCCTGTGCTCAGAGCTGCTTCATCAGCACGAGCGACTTGCGCTGCCAGTTATAGAGTTTGCGGCGGTCTTCCGGCAGGTCGTCGACGCTGACCTTGACGAAGCCGCGCTTGAGGAACCAGTGCTCGGTGCGCGTCGTGAGCACAAAGATGTGCGTGAGGCCGCGCGCGCGGGCGCGCTGCTCGATGCGCTTGAGCAGGCGTTCGCCGTCGCCCGAGCCCTGCGCTTCCGGCGCGACCGTCAGGCACGCCATCTCGCCGATCTTTTCCTGCTGGTACGGATACAGCGCCGCGCAGCCGAACAGCACGCCATCGTGCTCGATCACCGAGAAGTGGTCGATGTCGCGTTCGATCTGGTGGCGGCCGCGCCGCACCAGCGTGCCGTCCGACTCGAGCGGCTCGATCAGCGACAGGATGCCGCCGACGTCGTCCGGCGTCGCTTCGCGCAGGCTCTCGAGGTTCTCGTACGAGATCATCGTGCCGACGCCGTCGTGCAGGAACAGTTCGAGCAGCATGCTGCCGTCGAGCGACTGCGGAATCAGGTGGGCGCGGGTCACGCCGCCGCGGCACGCGCGGATCGAGTGCTTCAGGAAGAACGCGTCGTCGCCCTGGATGTTGCCCGAATCGAGCAGTTCGGCGGCCGCGTCGAGCGACATTTCGCGGATCAGCCCGCCTTCGTCGTCGACGATGCCGGGCGCTTCGGTCAGGAAGATGATCTTGTCGGCGCGCAGTGCGATCGCGGCGGCCGATGCGACGTCTTCCATCGACAGGTTGAACGCCTCGCCGGTCGGCGAGAAGCCGAGCGGCGACAGCAGCACGAGCTTGCGGCTCGCGAGCGAATGACGGATCGATTCGGCGTCGATCTTGCGCACGATGCCCGTGTGCGCGAAATCGACCCCGTCGAGAATCCCCACCGGCCGGGCGGTCACGAAGTTGCCGGACACGACGCTGATGTGCGCGTGCGCCATCGGCGAGTTCGGCAGACCCTGGCTGATCGCGGCCTCGATGTCGAGACGCACTTCGCCGGCCGCTTCCTTCGCGGATTCGAGCGCGCGCGCATCGGTGATGCGCAGCCCGTGCGAAAACTCGGATTCGACACCATGCAGGCTCAGCTGCTCCTCGACCTGCGGCCGCGAGCCGTGCACCAGCACGATCTGGATGCCCATCGCCTGCAGGAGCGCGATGTCGGACACGAGCGCGTTCAGCAGGCCCTGCTGCACCACCTCGCCGCCGAACCCCACGACGAACGTGCTGTTGCGGAACTTGTGGATATAGGGCGCGACGGAACGCATCCAGTCGACGAACTGCGCGTGGCTGGCGGCCGAATCGTCGGCGGCCGGCGGCGTCGCGGCGCCGGTCTGGGCGGGAGGGAGGTCGGTTTGGGAATTCATGGGCGGGATTATAATGCGCCCCCATGTCGAATGTACCTAAAAGTCCCGCGCCGACGCGGGCCAAAGCGCCGTCGGCGAAGCACCCGGATGGTGCGGCCGACGCGCGTCAGCAGCAGGGCCAGCCGCCGCGCCAGCAGCAGGAAAAGCCGGCGGGCAAGCCGGCCCACGCGCCGCGCGGCGACGAACGGCGAGGCGATGCGCGCCAGTCGTCCGCGAAGGGCGCACCGCAGGCCGCCGGCGAGCGCGCTCCGCGCCGCGAGCGTCCGCCGCGCGCCACCGTCGCGCCGAATCCCGTTCCGCCGATCACTTACCCCGAAAGCCTGCCGGTGTCGGGCAAGCGCGACGAAATCGCGCGCGCGATCGCCGGTCATCAGGTTGTCATCGTCTGCGGCGAGACGGGTTCGGGCAAGACCACGCAGCTGCCGAAGATCTGTCTCGATCTCGGCCGCGGCCTCGGCGCCGGCGGCACGGGCCTGATCGGCCATACGCAGCCGCGGCGCCTGGCCGCATCGTCGACCGGCCGCCGGATCGCGGAGGAACTCGGCACGCCGTTCGGCGAGGTGGTCGGCTACAAGGTGCGCTTCACCGACAATCTCGCGCCGGGCGCGTCCGTCAAGCTGATGACGGACGGCATCCTGCTCGCCGAGACGCAGACCGATCCGCTGCTGAAGGCGTACGACACGCTGATCATCGACGAGGCGCACGAGCGCAGCCTGAACATCGACTTCCTGCTCGGCTACCTGAAGGAGATCCTGCCGCGGCGGCCCGACCTGAAGCTGATCGTCACGTCCGCGACGATCGACGCCGACCGCTTCGCGCGCCATTTCGGCACCGACGAGCGCCCGGCACCCGTGATCGAGGTGAGCGGGCGGCTGTATCCGGTCGAGATGCGCTATCGCCCGGTGGCCGAGGATCGCCCGGCGGTGAAAAACGCCGAAGGCACGGGCGGCCGCGACCGCGTGAAGACCGCGCGCGAGGCCGAGCGCGACCTGATGGACGCGATCGTCGACGCGGTCGACGAACTGTGCCGCGAAGGCCCCGGCGACGTGCTGGTGTTCCTGCCCGGCGAGCGCGAGATCCGCGAGGCGGCCGAGGCGCTGCGCAAGCACCATCCGCCGCACACCGAGATCCTGCCGCTGTTCGCGCGGCTGTCGGCGGCCGACCAGGACAAGGTGTTCAAGGCGTCGAACGCGCGCCGCATCGTGCTCGCGACCAACGTGGCCGAAACCTCGCTGACGGTGCCGGGCATCCGCTACGTCGTCGACACCGGCCTCGCGCGCGTGAAGCGCTATTCGTACCGGAACAAGGTCGAGCAGCTGCAGGTCGAGTCGATCTCGCAGGCCGCCGCGAACCAGCGCGCGGGCCGCTGCGGCCGGGTGGCCGACGGCATCTGCATCCGCTTGTACGAGGAAAGCGACTACCAGGCGCGCGCGCGCTTCACCGATCCCGAAATCCTGCGCTCGTCGCTCGCGTCGGTGATCCTGCGGATGAAATCGCTGCACCTGACGGCGATCGAATCGTTCCCGTTCCTCGAGCCGCCGCCCGGCCGCGCGATCGCGGACGGCTACCAGCTGCTCAACGAACTCGGCGCGGTCGACGACGACAACGCGCTGACGCCGCTCGGCCGCGAACTCGCGCGGCTGCCGCTCGACCCGCGCGTCGGCCGGATGATTCTCGCCGCGCGCGACCAGCAGTCGCTGCGCGAGGTGCTGATCATCGCGAGCGCGCTGTCCGTGCAGGACCCGCGCGACCGGCCGATCGAAGCGCAGGAGCAGGCCGACCAGGCGCACCGCCGGTTCGCCGACGAGCGCTCCGAATTCCTGCAATGGCTGAAGATCTGGGCGTGGTTCGAAGAGGCCGTCGCGCACAAGAAGTCGAACCGCCAGCTGATCGACGCATGCCGGCAGAATTTCCTGTCGCACCTGCGGCTGCGCGAATGGCGCGACGTCCATTCGCAGCTGCTGACGGTCGTGCGTGAACACGGCTGGCGCCTCAACGAGGTCGAGGCGACCTACGAGCAGGTGCATCTGGCCCTGTTGACGGGCCTGCTCGGCAACCTCGGCATGAAGGCCGACGACGATCCGCACTACCTCGGCGCACGCGGGATCAAGTTCTACCTGTGGCCGGGCTCCGCGCTCGCGAAGAAGGCCGGCCGCTGGGTGATGGCGGCCGAACTCGTCGAGACGAGCCGGCTGTACGCGCGCTGCCTCGCGAAGATCGAGCCGGAGTGGGTCGAGAAGATCGGCGCCCACCTGCTGAAGAAATCGCTGTCGGAGCCGCATTGGGAAAAGCGTCCCGCGCAGGTCAGCGCGTTCGAGCGCGCGACGCTGTACGGGCTGCCGATCTACCACCGCCGGCGCGTCGCGTTCGGCAAGCAGGACCCGGCGCGGGCGCGCGAGCTGTTCATCCGCGGCGCGCTGGTCGAAGGCGAATTCGACACGAAGCTGCCGTTCTTCGCGCACAACCGCAAGCTGCTCGCCGACATCGAGCAGCTCGAGCACAAGTCGCGCCGGCAGGACGTGCTGGTCGACGACGAGCTGATCTACGCGTACTACGACCAGGCGATTCCGGAAGGAATTCACACGGGCGTCGCGTTCGAGCGCTGGTATCGGGATGAAGTGAAGAAGGGCGGCCAGGCGGAGGACAAGCAGCGCCTGCTGTACCTGTCGCGCGACGACCTGATGCGCCACGAGGCGGCGGGCGTCACGACCGAGCTGTTTCCGAAGCGCGCGACGATGGCCGGCGTCGAGATGGCGCTGACCTATCACTTCGAACCCGGCACGCCGCGCGACGGCGTGACGCTCGCGGTGCCGCTGTACGCGCTGAACCAGGTCGACGCGCGCCGCTGCGAATGGCTCGTGCCGGGGATGCTGAAGGAGAAGGTGCAGCTGCTGCTGAAGTCGCTGCCGCAGAAGCTGCGCCGGCATTGCGTGCCGCTGCCCGAGTACGCAGCCGGCTTCGTCGAGCGCACGGGCCGCGAGCGCTTCGGCGCGGGCGGCCTCGTCGAGGCGCTGATCGCCGACGTGCGCGGCGAGACGCAGGTCGCGATGAAGACGGCCGACTTCAAGCTCGAGACGCTGCCCGCTCACCTGTTCATGAACTTCAAGGTGATCGACGAGCACGGCCGCCAGCTCGCGATGGGGCGCAATCTCGCGCAACTGCGCCAGGAACTCGGCGCGCAGGCGCAGCAGCAGTTCCAGAAGATCGCGGCGGCGTCGACGATCGCGCCCGGCGGCGAAGCCGGCGCGGACGACGCGGGCGCCACGCCGGCGCCGCCTGCCACGGCGGGTTCCGCGGCTTCGGCGGCGAAGGGCGGCAAGCCGGGCAAGGGCGTCGCACCGCACACGGCAGCCCCGGCGGAAGCCGGCGCGACCGCGCTGTACGAGAACCTGACGACGTGGAACTTCGGCAAGCTCCCCGAGCTGCTGGAGATCCGCCGGCGCGGCCAGACGCTGTACGGCTATCCGGCGCTCGTCGATCGCGGCACGCATTGCGACGTCGAGGTGTTCGACTCGCCGGAGGAGGCCGCGCGGATCCACCGGGCCGGCTTGCGGCGGCTGTTCGCGCTGCAGCTGAAGGAGCCGATCAAGTTCCTCGAGAAGAACCTGCCGGGGCTGCGCGAGATGGCGATGCAGTACATGTCGCTCGGCACGCAGGACGAGCTGCGCGACCAGCTGATCGACACGGCGCTCGACCGTGCGTGCCTGCAGGATCCGCTGCCCGACGACGACGCGAGCTTCCACGCGCGTCGCGACGAAGGCCGCAGCCGCCTGAACCTGCTCGCGCAGGAGATCGCGCGGCTCGTCGGGCAGATCCTCGCCGAGTACGCGGGGCTCGCGAAGAAGCTCGCGCAGGCGAAGCCGTTCGCACAGGCCCACGCGGATCTGCAGCAGCAGCTCGCCGCGCTGGTCGGCAAGCGCTTCGTGATCGACACGCCTTACGTGCAGCTTGCACACTTCCCGCGCTACCTGAAAGGCATCGCGCTGCGGATCGACAAGCTGAAGGCCGACCCGGCGCGCGACGCGAAGCAGTCCGGCGAGCTGCTGCCGCTCGTCCAGCAGTACCAGCGCGCGGTGTCGCAGCGCGGCGGCGTCGCCGACCCGCGGCTCGCGGAATTCCGTTGGCTGCTGGAGGAACTGCGCATTTCGCTGTTCGCGCAGGAACTGCGCACGCCGATGCCTGTCTCTGTCAAGCGTCTGCACAAGGTCTGGGAGTCGATGCAGCGCTAGCGCAACGGCGGTTTTCCGGGCCCGCACCGGCGGCCGGCCCGGCCGGCCGCGCGGCGCCTGCCGCGGCAGGCCGCACGGCGGCCGCGGCGTGCGTCGAAGTGGCGCAGGGCCGACTTCCGTCAACCGGCAGGGCCGGTCGAGCGTTTTACAATCACTGCTGTTCCACGACGTGAGTCTTCATGCGCACTTTCCTTTCCTTCGGCCGCACGCTTGCGCTGGCCGCCGCCGTGCTGGCGCCTGCCGCGCACGCGAATAACGTAATCATCCTCAATTCGGCCGAAGCGACGCTTTCCCTGATCGACCAGCAGACCCGCCAGGTCGTCGGCACGATGCCGACCGGCAAGGAGCCGCACCACCTGATGGCGACGCCGGACAATTCGTCGCTGATCGTCGCGAATTCGGTCTCGAACAGCCTGATGTTCGTCGATCCGAAGACGGGCAAGCTGCAGCGCACGGTCGAAGGCATCGAGGATCCGTACCAGCTCGGCTTCTCGCCCGACAACAAGTGGTTCGTGTCGACCGGGCTGCGCCTCGACCGGCTCGACATCTACAGCTACGACGGCCGCGACCTGCATCTCGTGAAGCGCTTGCCGCTCGCGGTGATGCCGAGTCACATCGCGTTCACGAAAGACAGCAAGACCGTGCTCGTGTCGCTGCAGGTGTCCGGCGAGATCGCGGCGGTCGACCTCGCGACGCAGACGGTCAAGTGGAAGATGCCGGTCGGCAACGTGCCGGCGGGCCTGTGGATGACGCCGGACGACAAGTACCTGCTGGTCGGCATGACGGGCGCCGATTACGTCGCGGTCGTCGACTGGCGCAATCAGAAGGTCGTGAAGACCATCCAGACCGGCAAGGGCGCGCACAACTTCCGCTCGCTCGCCGACGGCACGCACGTCGCGATCACGAACCGGGTCGCGAACACGATCAGCATCATCGACGAGAACACGCTCACCAAGGTCGGTGACATCACCGGCCTGCTGCCGGGCCCGGACGACATGGAGCTGTCCGCCGACAAGAAGACGCTGTGGGTGACGTTCCGCTTCGCGAAGAAGGTCGGGATCATCGACCTGGCCTCGCGCAAGCTGGTGCAGACGATCTCCGTCGGCCGTTCGCCGCACGGCATCTACTTCTACGACCGCGCGCCGTGGAAGGCTGCGAACGGCGCGTGACGGGCGGAGGCGGACGATGCTGCACCTGATCGATGCGTTCGTGTCGGACATCCAGACCTGGCTGTACGTCGACGTCGTGCAGCCGCTCCTCTTCAAGTTCAACCTGATGGACTATGACGAGGACACCTACGACGCGCTGTACTGGGTGATCATCGGCGCGCTCCAGATGGTGCTGATGTTCGCGCTGCTGCGCCCGCTCGAGGCGCTCGCGCCCGTCGAGCGCTGGAAGAACCGCCGCGCGGTGCGGGTCGACGTGATCTATACCGCGATCTCGAAGCTCGGCATCTACACGCTGTTCTTCTTCTTCGCGCTGCAGCCGGTGTTCGACCGCTTCCAGGCGTGGCTGCGCCTGCACGGCGTTGCGAACGTCAACCTCGATTATCTGTGGCCGGGCGTGACCTCGCGGCCGATCGTCGCGTTCGCGATCTACCTCGTCGTGCTCGACTTCGCCGGCTACTGGTATCACCGCTGGCAGCACAAGTTCGGCATCTGGTGGGAGCTGCACGCGGTGCATCACAGCCAGCGGCAGATGTCGTTGTGGTGCGACGACCGCAACCACCTGCTCGACAACGTGCTGCAATCCTGCTTCTTCGCGGCGATCGCGCTCGTGATCGGCGTGACGCCGTCGCAGTTCGTCGTGCTGACCGCGGTCACGAACTTCGTGCAGAGCATCCAGCATACGAATGCGCGGCTGTCGTTCGGCTGGCTCGGCGAGCGCCTGCTCGTGAGCCCGACCTTCCACCGGCGCCACCACGCGGTCGGCTACGGCCACGAAGGCACCAAGTACGGCTGCAACTTCGGCGTGCTGTTCCCGTGGTGGGACATGATGTTCGGCACCGCGTCGTGGAACCGCACGGTCGAGCCGACCGGCATCCGCGAGCAGGTCGAAGGCGTGTCCTACGGCGAAGGCTTCTGGGCGCAGCACGGCCTCGCGTTCGTGCGGATCTTCCGGCGCCTCGTTCCCGCGAAGCGCGGCGCGGCGTCGGCCTGAGCGCGTCACTTTCCCGTTGAACGGCTTTCCCGCACGGCCCGCATGCGCTTTGGCGCATGCGGGCCGTGTGGTTTATCCTTTTCCCGTTTTTCATCGTCGATACAGGTTCGCATGAACGACTTGCTGCGCTCCTTCGTCCGGGCGTTCGCCAGCGCGCTGCACCCGCGCATGCTGTGGCTCACCCTGATGCCGTTCGTCGTCTCCGCGCTGCTGTGGGGCGTCGTGCTGTGGTTCTCGTGGCAAACGCTGATCGACGCCGCGCGCGGCGCGCTCGACGGCTTCGTGCTGACCGCCGCGCTGTACCGCGCGTTCGACGCGCTCGGGATGTCGCAGCTGCATGCGGTCGTCGCGCCGTTCGTCGTCGTGTCGCTCGCGATTCCGCTGATCGTGCTGACCGTGCTGCTGCTGATCGCGACGATCTCGATGCCGGTCGTGATCAGGCACCTGTCGAACCGGCAGTTCGCCGCGCTGGAGGCGAAGCGGGGCGGCACGTTCTTCGGCAGCGTGTTCAATTCGCTCGGCGCGGCGATCGTGGGTGTCGTGCTGCTCGTCGTCACGATTCCGCTGTGGCTGATCCCGCCGTTCTTCGCGTTGTTGCCGCCGGTGATCTGGGGCTGGCTCACGTACCGCGTGATGACCTACGACGCGCTCGCGCAGCACGCGAGCCGCGACGAACGCCGCGCGCTCGTGCGCCAGCATCGCTGGCCGCTGATCGGCATCGGCGTCGCGACCGGGCTGCTCGGCACCGTGCCGACCTTCGTGTGGGTGTCGTCGGTCTGGATGATGGTGCTGTTTCCGTTCGTGGCGGCGGCCATGATCTGGGTTTACGCTTTCATCCTCGTCTTCTCGGCGCTGTGGTTCGGGCACTATTGCCTGCGCGCGCTGGACGACCTGCGCGCGAGTTCGCGCGCCACCGCAATCGACATGGGGCAGG
The DNA here is from genome assembly GCF_905339915.1 of Burkholderia sp. BCC1985. NCBI lineage: Bacteria > Pseudomonadati > Pseudomonadota > Betaproteobacteria > Burkholderiales > Burkholderiaceae > Burkholderia > Burkholderia sp. BCC1985. The sequence continues at coordinate 404,851 of NZ_CAJPGY010000001.1, read as the reverse complement.
CATGAGCATCGGCATCATCATCATCGGCGACGAAATCCTTTCGGGCCGCCGGCAGGACAAGCATCTGGCGAAGGTCATCGAACTGCTCGGCGCGCGCGGCCTCGCGCTCGACTGGGCCGAATACGTCGGCGACGATCCGGCGCGGATCACCGCGACGCTCGCGCGCGCGATCGCGTCGGGCGACATCGTGTTCTCCACGGGCGGGATCGGCGCGACGCCGGACGACCACACGCGCCAATGCGCGGCCGCCGCGCTCGGCGTGCCGCTCGTGCTGCATCCGGAAGCGAAGGCGCTGATCTCGGAGCGCATTCGCGAGACGCACACCGATGCGGCCACGCCGGTCGACTTCGAATCGCCGGAAAACCAGCATCGCTTCAACATGGGCGTGTTCCCGGCGGGCGCGACGATCATCCCGAACGGCTATAACCGGATTCCCGGTTTCTCGGTCGGCGATCTCCATTTCGTGCCGGGCTTCCCGGTGATGGCGTGGCCGATGATCGAATGGGTGCTCGACACGAAGTACCGGCATCTCCATCACGCGACGCCGCACGCGGAGCGCTCGCTGTACGTGTTCGAACTGCCGGAGTCGACGCTCACGCCGCTGATGGAGAAGATCGAGCGCGATTTCCCGAGTGTGCGCGTGTTCAGCCTGCCGAGCGTCGGCGATGCCGAGCGCGGCGGGATCTATGCGCGCCGGCATATCGACCTCGGCGTGAAGGGCGAGCCGGAGGCGGTCGCGGCCGCGTTCGTGAAGCTGCGCGAAGGCGTGCACCTGCTCGGCGGCGACGTGGTCGAACCCGAGGCGCCGCGCGCCTGAAGGCCGCGCGCGTCGATCGCGCATGCGGGCCGTTGAACGGCCCTGCAAAAACCACGGGCCGCGCAACGCGGCCCGTCATCGGGATGTCATCGCCCGGCTCGACGATGTGGCAGTCGGGCGTGCCTGGGCGGATGCGCCGTCAGGCGCCGATCCACGGCAGTTTCCGGAAGCACCAGCCGTCGACCGTCTTGCGGTGGCCTTCGGCATCCTTGCCGCCCTCGAAGCCTTCGAGCAGGTCGAAGGCCTTCGTGAAGCCGGCCTGCGTCGACGCGACCGCGGCGAGCTTCGAGCGCGCGGCGCTGCGGCACAGGAACAGGATCGGCGTATCGGCCGGGAGGGCCGCTTTCAGTTGATCGATGAATTCGGCGTTCGGCACGCCGCCCGGATAGCGCGTCCATTCGAGGTGCAGGTACTGGCCGTCGCCGACGAGCGGGCGGCCGATCCAGTCGAGTTCGGCGCGGGTGCGCACGTCGACGAGGCGTGCCGACGGGTCGAGCTGCAGCAGTTCGAATGCCTCGGCCGGCAGCAGGGCGCCGGCATAGTTGAGCGCGCCTTGGGCGCGGCGTTCTTCGGCCTTCGCGTAAAGCTGGTCGAGCGTACTCATGGCAGGAGGTCTCCGTATCGGTCAAACGAACATTCTAGCGCGGCGCCGCCGCGCGGATGTCCGCGTGCCCGGTGGCGCATGCACCGCCCACGCGCTCACCAAAAGAGTGCAGAATGGCACGAATGCACCAAAAAGATTCGTCGACGCCGTCGCCTCCACGGGATTGCACCGTTGCGGTGCGGAGGCGCCGCCGCCGGTGCGGCGCCCGGCCCCGGAATCGCGCAGCCGGGCCCCGCTACGGCGCGGGTCGGCGTGATTCGCGTCGGTTTTGCGATGGTTGGCACGGAAGCTGCTATATAGAATTCGGTCGACCCGGGGCACGCTGCGCCAAAGCCAGACTCCGGGCAGCTCGATAAACGAGGCGGTTCCCAGTCCGCCGGAATTGTTCAATCAGGAGAAGAGGTTATGAGTAAAACCGTCGCCGACGTCATGCAGCTCGTGAAGGACGAGGACGTCAAGTTTGTCGATTTCCGCTTCACGGATACGCGCGGCAAGGAACAGCACGTGTCGGTGCCGGTTTCGGCGTTTGACGAAGACAAGTTCGAAAGCGGCCATGCATTCGACGGCTCGTCGATCGCCGGCTGGAAGGGCATCGAGGCGTCGGACATGCTGCTCATGCCGGATCCGAGCGCCGCATTCGTCGACCCGTTCTATGAAGAGTCGACCCTCGTGCTGACCTGCGACGTGGTCGAGCCGGCCGACGGCAAGGGCTACGAGCGCGACCCGCGTTCGCTCGCGAAGCGCGGCGAAGCGTACCTGAAGAGCACGGGCATCGGCGATACCGCCTACTTCGGTCCGGAACCGGAATTCTTCATTTTCGACTCGGTCCAGTGGAACACGGACATGTCGGGCTGCTTCGTGAAGATCAACTCGGAAGAAGCACCGTGGTCCTCGGCCAAGGAATTCGAAGGCGGCAACACGGGCCACCGTCCGGGCACGAAGGGCGGCTACTTCCCGGTCGCGCCGGTCGACACGTTCCAGGACATGCGTTCGGAAATGTGCCTGCTGCTCGAACAGCTCGGCATCCCGGTCGAAGTGCACCACCACGAAGTGGCGGGCCAGGGCCAGAACGAAATCGGCACGAAGTTCTCGACGCTCGTGCAGCGCGCCGACTGGACGCAATGGTCGAAGTACATCATCCACAACGTCGCGCACTCGTACGGCAAGACGGCGACGTTCATGCCGAAGCCGGTCGTCGGCGACAACGGTTCGGGCATGCACGTTCACCAGTCGATCTGGAAGGACGGCCAGAACCTGTTCGCGGGTAACGGCTACGCGGGCCTGTCGGAACTGGCGCTGTTCTACATCGGCGGCATCATCAAGCACGCCCGTGCGCTGAACGCGATCACGAACCCGACGACGAACTCGTACAAGCGTCTGGTCCCGCACTTCGAGGCACCGGTCAAGCTCGCGTACTCGGCGCGCAACCGTTCGGCATCGATCCGCATTCCGCACGTGTCGAACCCGAAGGGTCGCCGTATCGAAACGCGCTTCCCGGATCCGATGGCGAACCCGTACCTGTGCTTCACGGCGCTGATGATGGCCGGCCTCGACGGGATCCAGAACAAGATCCATCCGGGCGAAGCCGCCGACAAGAACCTGTACGACCTGCCGCCGGAAGAGGACGCAAAGATCCCGACCGTCTGCGCAGGCCTCGACCAGGCACTGGAAGCGCTCGACAAGGATCGCGAGTTCCTGACGCGCGGTGGCGTGTTCACCGACGGCATGATCGATGCGTACCTCGCGCTGAAGGAGCAGGAGCTGGCGAAGTTCCGCATGACGACGCATCCGATCGAGTTCGAGATGTACTACTCGCTGTAATCGGCGATGGCGCTTCGATTCAGCGCCGTCATGCCGGTTCGTTCCCATCGCGTGGCCTGCGGCGGGAACCGCGGAGTCTGAAGGGGGACGGCGTCCAGCCGTCCCTTTTTTGTTCCGAAAATTTCCAATTTCCGACCCGGTAACGCGCGACGACACGCACGATGGCTCTGAAGAATCTCATCAAGGCGAAGACGGGGCAGCCCGAGCGACTGACGGAAGACGAGCGGCTCGCGCGCTCGGGCCTGCTTGCGGGGCTGGAAGCGCTGCCGACGGCCGTGATCGTGCTCGACCGCAAGACGCTGCGGGTCGCGTTCGCGAACCCGTCCGCGGAGGCAATGCTCGACATCTCGCGCCGGCAGCTCGCGCAGCGGCCGTGGGGCGAGATTTTCCCCAATGCGAACGAACTCGCGTCGACGATCACCGCGATCGGCCAGGAGCGCTTTCACGCGACGCATCTCGATACCGTGCTCGACCGGCCCGGCCGCGAGCCGCTGCACGTGCATGCGATCGTCGGCTTTCTCGAGACCGTGCCCGATTTCGTGCTGGTCGAACTGTTCGAGAACGAACGGCAGTCGCGCACCGATCGCGAGGAGCGCATCCACGACCTGACCGCGGTCAACAAGCAACTGATCCGCAACCTCGCGCACGAGATCAAGAACCCGCTCGGCGGCATTCGCGGCGCAGCCCAGCTGCTCGAATTCGAACTGAGCGGGCGCGAGCGCGGCGAGTTGCGCGAATACACGCAGGTGATCATCAAGGAGTCCGACCGCCTGCAGACGCTCGTCGACCGGTTGCTGGAGCCGCACCGGCATCCGCACATCGTCGGCGACGTGAACATTCATGAAGTATGCGAACGCGTGCGCGCGGTGATGCTCGCGGAATTTCCGCGCGGGCTCACCATCGAGCGCGACTACGACGTGAGCGTGCCGGACCTGCGCGGCGACAAGGAGCAGCTGATCCAGGCGCTGCTGAACATCGTGCGCAACGCGGCGCAGGCGCTGCGCGAGCGGATCGCGCAGGGCGACGCGAAGATCGAGCTGCGCACGCGTATCGCACGCAAGGTGACGATCGCGAAGCGCCTGTACAGGCTGGCACTGGACTTGCACGTGGTCGACAACGGGCCCGGCATTCCGGAGGAGATCCGCGACCGGATCTTCTACCCGCTCGTGTCCGGGCGCGACGACGGCAGCGGCCTCGGCCTCACGCTCGCGCAGACGTTCGTGCAGCAGCACGACGGGATGATCGAGGTCGAGAGCCGGCCCGGTCGTACCGAATTTCAGATCCTGCTGCCGCTCGATCATTGAGCGGCTGCATGGCGATTCACCGGATTCACCCATACCTGACCGACCTATGAAGCCGATCTGGATAGTAGACGACGATCAATCGATCCGCTGGGTGCTCGAAAAGGCACTCGCCCGGGACAGCTTCGCGACGAAGAGCTTCGCGAACGTGCGCGACGCGCTGGCCGCGCTCGACCACGAGACGCCGCAGGTGCTCGTGTCCGACATCCGGATGCCGGGCGGCTCCGGCCTCGAGCTGTTGCAGGCGATGCACGAGCGCCTGCCGGGCCTGCCCGTCATCATCATGACGGCGTTCTCCGATCTCGACAGCGCCGTCGCGGCGTTTCAGGGCGGCGCGTTCGAATATCTCGCGAAGCCGTTCGACGTCGACAAGGCGGTCGAGCTGATCCGCCGCGCGGTCGAGGAGAGCTTGCGCGGCGGCGCGCCGCAGGACGAGCGTGTGGCCGAAGCGCCCGAGATGCTCGGCCAGGCGCCCGCGATGCAGGACATGTTCCGCGCGATCGGCCGCCTGTCGCACTCGGCCGCGACCGTGCTGATCACCGGCGAGTCGGGCACCGGCAAGGAGCTCGTCGCGCGGGCGCTGCACCGTCACAGCCCGCGCGCGAACGGGCCGTTCATCGCGCTGAATACCGCGGCGATTCCGAAGGACCTGCTCGAATCCGAACTGTTCGGCCATGAGCGCGGCGCGTTCACCGGCGCGCAGACGACGCGCCAGGGCCGCTTCGAGCAGGCCGAGAACGGCACGCTGTTCCTCGACGAAATCGGCGACATGCCGTTCGACCTGCAGACGCGCCTGTTGCGCGTGCTGTCGGACGGCCAGTTCTATCGGGTCGGCGGCCACAACCCGCTGCGCGCGAACGTGCGCGTGATCGCCGCGACCCACCAGAATCTCGAGTCGCGCGTGCGGCAGGGGCTGTTCCGCGAGGACCTTTACCACCGGCTCAACGTGATCCGGCTGCGGCTGCCGCCGCTGCGCGAACGCAGCGAGGACATCGCGCTGCTCACGCGCCACTTCCTGCAGAAGAGCGCGCGCGATCTCGGCGTCGAGCCGAAGCGCGTGTCCGACGAAGCGCTCGCGTATCTGACGTCGCTCACGTTTCCGGGCAACGTGCGTCAGCTGGAGAATCTCGCGAACTGGCTGACCGTGATGGCGCCCGCGCAGACGGTCGAGATCAAGGACCTGCCGCCCGACCTCGTGCCGGCAGGCGCGCCGGTGACGGCGACGGCCGACGGCGCGGATGCGCACGCCGGCACCAGCGTGGGCGGTGGCGACATCGCGCGCGTGCAACCGGCGGCGGGTGCGCCGTTGACGGCTGCGCCCGTCGCGGTCGCGCCGAACGGCGCACCGGCCGGCTATCCGATGTGGGAAAGCGGGTTGCGCACGGAAGTCGCGCGGCTGTTGCGCGAGAATTCGGCCGACGTGATGGACGAGCTCGCGCGCCGCTTCGAGGCGGCCGTGATCCGCGAGGCGCTCGATTTCACGCGCGGCCGCAAGGTCGAGGCGGCAGAGCGGCTCGGCATCGGCCGCAACACGATCACGCGCAAGATCCAGGAACTGCATCTGGAGCCGTAAAGCCTCTGTCGCGGCATGCGCGTGCATCGCGCATGCCGCGATCGGACATAATCGCGGTTTGCCGTCACGTGCGCTCCCGTCATGTCCGATTCCTTCCGCTGGCCCGCCGGGGCCGATCCCTTCCGTTTTCTCGAAGCGCTCGACAGCAAGCGTGCCCGTGCGTGGGTCGACGAGCAGAACGCGCGCACGCGGGTCGCGCTGCGCGACGACGACGCGTATCGCGCGCTGACCGCGCGGCTCGCGCAGGCGTATCTGCCGCGCGAACGCCCGGTGATTCCGACCCGCTGGCGCGACTGGGCGTACGACCTGTGGCAGGACGATCTCCATCCGAAGGGACTGTGGCGCCGCGCGCGCTGGGACGACTGGCGCGCGGGCCGGCCCGAGTGGGAAACGCTGCTCGACGTCGACGCGCTCGGCGCGCAAGAGGGCGAGTCGTGGGTGTTCGAGCAGGACGCGATCCTGTACCCGGACGGCGACCGCGCGCTGCTGTCGTTGTCGCCGGGCGGCGCCGACGCGGTCGTCGTGCGCGAATTCGACCTCGTGCAGCGCCGTTTCGTCGACGGCGGCTTCACGATCGACGTGCCCGGGAATCACACGATAGGCTGGATCGACCGCGACACCGTCTACGTGAGCTGGGATCGCGGCGAGGCGCATGCGACCGCCGCCGGCTATCCGTACGAAGCGCGCCGCTGGGTGCGCGGCACGCCGCTCGCCGATGCGCCGGTGGTGTTCCGCGGCGAACCCGACGACATCAGCGCGGGCGCGGGGTTCGATCCGATCGACGGCCGCCACGTCGCGTGGCGCAGCGTCGATTTCTTCGACGCGCATGCATACCGGCTGACCGACGCGGGCGAGTGGGCGCGCTACGACGTGCCGACGCACGTCGAGGTCGGTTTCTGGGAAGGCTGGCTGATGCTGGAGCCGCGGCTCGACTGGGACTGCGGCGGCGTGCGTCACGCGGGCGGCTCGCTGCTCGCGATCCGCGAGCAGGCGTTCCTCGCCGGGTCGCGCGAGCTCACGACGCTGTTCGAGCCGCGACCGACGACGTCCGCGTGCACGTGGACGCACACGCGCACGATGCTGATCGCGAGCTGGCTCGACGACGTGCACAACCGCACGATGCTGTGGCAGCCGCGCCAGGAAGACGACGGCGCATGGACGTGGCACGCGCGGCCGTTCGAATGGCCGTGCGACGCGCAGATCGACGTCGAGCCGGTCGAGTCGACGCTGAACGACGACGTGTACGTGGACGTCGACACCTATCTCGATCCGCCCGAATGCTGGCTCGCCGATCTGGCCGACCGCGCGGCCGATGCGCCGTCGCGTCGCGTGCTGCTCGACCGGCCGCCGGTGCGGTTCGATGCGGCCGGGCTCGTCGTGCGTCGCGCGAATGCCCGCTCGCGCGACGGCACGGTCGTGCCGTACACGCTGATCGGGCCGCGTGATGCGCTCGATGGCCTGGCGCATCCCGACGGCAGCGCCCGCGTCGCGCGGCCGTGCCTGCTGTCAGGCTATGGCGGCTTCGCGATTCCGAACCTGCCGGGCTACAGCGATGCACTCGGCATCGCATGGCTCGAACGCGGCGGCGTCGCGGCGTTCGCGCACATCCGCGGCGGCGGCGAATTCGGACCGGGCTGGCACGTCGACGCGCAACGCGAGCATCGGCAGCGCTCGTTCGACGACTTCATCGCGGTGGCCGAGGACCTGATCCGCACCGGCGTGACGACGGCCGCGCAACTCGGCATCGAGGGCGGCAGCAACGGCGGGCTGCTGGTCGGCGCATGCATGGTGCAGCGCCCGGAACTGTTCGGCGCGGTGCTGTGCCGCGTGCCGTTGCTCGACATGCGGCGCTATCCGAAGCTGCACGCGGGCGCCGCATGGCTCGACGAGTACGGCGATCCGGACGATGCGCGCGAGGGCGCGGCGCTCGCCGCCTACTCGCCGTATCACCGCGTGCGCGAAGGCGTTGCGTATCCGCCGCTGCTGCTGACGACGTCGACGCGCGACGACCGCGTGCATCCCGCGCATGCGCGCAAGATGGCCGCGCGCATGCATGCGCTCGGACACGAACGGGTGTGGTACTGGGAGAACACCGACGGCGGCCACGGCAGCGCCGACGATCTGGAGCGGGCCGAATCCGACGCGGCGGAATTCGGTTTCCTGTGGGCGCATCTCGGGCCCGCGCCCGCGCGCGCTTGAGCGCAGGCGCGAGCGGGCAGGGCGTTCAGCTGACGACCGCGATCACGGGCGTGTGGTCGGACGGCTGTTCCCACGTGCGCGGCACGCGATCGACCTCGCACGACGTGCAGGTTTCGGCGAGCGCCGGCGACAGCAGGATGTGGTCGATGCGCAGCCCCGCGTTGCGGCGGAACGCGAACATCCGGTAGTCCCACCACGTGAAGGTCTTCTCGGGCTGCTCGAAGCGGCGGAACGCATCGACGAAGCCGAGTTCGATCAGCTTCGCGAAGTGCGCGCGCTCCTGCGGCGACACGAGGTTCTGGCCTTCCCATTTCGCCGGGTCGTGCACGTCGCGGTCTTCCGGCGCGATGTTGTAGTCGCCGAGCAGCGCGAGCTTCGGGTAGCGCTGCATCTCGGTGCCCAGCCACGCCTGCAGCGCATCGAGCCACTGCATCTTGTAGACGAACTTGTCGGAGTCGGGTGCCTGGCCGTTCGGGAAATACGCGGACACGATGCGCACGCCTTCGACCGTCACGGCGACCACGCGCTGCTGCGCGTCGTCGAAGCCGGGGATGTTGCGCACGACGTCCGATTCGTCGACGGCGAGCGTGTCGCGCGCGAGGATCGCGACGCCGTTGTAGGTCTTCTGGCCCGCGAACCAGCTGCGGTAGCCGATCGCTTCGAGATCGGCGCGCGGATATTTCTCGTCCGGCAGCTTCAGTTCCTGCAGGCACAGCACGTCGGCTCCGCTTTGCGCGAGCCAGTCGAGCACGTGCTGCTTGCGGACGTTGAGCGAGTTGACGTTCCAAGTTGCGATTTTCATGAACGGGAATGCGTGCGGGGTGAATGCGAAGGCCGCCATCTTACCGCGAGCACGGGGCGCGAACGCGCGCGACACACGATGCGAAGCCGGTGCCGTGCGTGTCGATATCGACGGCCTGCGAAGAATTTGTGACAAAAGTATTGACGTGAGTGCTTCATCACCCTATAATTTATTTCTCTGACGCGGGGTGGAGCAGTCTGGCAGCTCGTCGGGCTCATAACCCGAAGGTCGTAGGTTCAAATCCTACCCCCGCAACCAAGCACACCAGACGATGTGCAGCGCAAGTGACCGATGCGCGCTTCGTCGACAGGAACCCGGCCCCGTGCCGGGTTTTTTGTTTTCAGCCCGCCGTCCACTCGACCGCCGCCTTCGCATGCAGCGCGGTCGTATCGAATACCGGCAGCGGCACATCGTCCGCGCCGATCAGCAGCGTGATTTCCGTACAGCCGAGTATCACCGCCTGCGCGCCGCGTTTCGCCAGTTCCCCGATGATCGACACGTAGGTCGCGCGCGACCCGGCATCGATCACGCCATGACACAGCTCGTCGTAGATGATCCGGTGCACGTCGTTGCGCGCGGATTCGTCCGGCACCAGCACGTCGAGGCCGAACTTGTCGCGCAGGCGCTCCGCATAGAACGGCAGCTCCATCGTGTAGCGCGTGCCGAGCAGCGCGACGCGCTCGACGCCGGCGGCGCGCAGCGCGGCGCCGGTCGGGTCGGCGATGTGCAGGAACGGCAGCGATACGGCAGCCTCGATCGCGCCGTGCACGCGGTGCATCGTGTTGGTCGTCAGCACGACGAAATCGGCGCCGGCCGCTTCGAGCCGACGCGCGGCATCGGCCATCCGTTCGCCGAGCGCGGCCCAGTCCTGCGCGCGCTGCAGCGCTTCGATCTCCGCGAAATCCACCGTGACCAGCACGCTCTTCGCGTTGTGATGGCCGCCGTGCAGCGCCTTCGAATGGCGATTGATCATCCGGTAGTACTCGGCCGACGATTCCCAGCTCATCCCGCCGATGAGTCCGATCGTTTTCATCCGTCACCTGTGCGTTTCATATGTCGTGGCAGACGAGTATAGGGGCCGGTCCGGGCGCGCGGCGGTACGATCCGCGCGAAGCGGACCTGTACGGCATTGCCGGTCGGGGGTGGCCGGCGAGCGGGTGGAGGCGATTCGAGGCGTTCCGGCTGCGCCGGGCGTCGGCCGTCGGCCGAACGCGGCAGCACGCGACAGTTGAAACGGGCACTGTGTTTTTGTACAGTATCGGCACCGTGAATCCGACCATCATCCCGCCTGCCGATCCGCGCGGGTCGCCGCCCGGCGACGCGCCGTCGCGCGTGCGCAAGATCATCCACTGCGACTGCGACTGCTTTTACGCGTCGGTCGAGATGCGCGACGACCCGTCGCTGCGCAACCGGCCGCTCGCCGTCGGCGGCCGGCCCGACCAGCGCGGCGTGATCGCGACCTGCAACTACGAGGCGCGGCGCTACGGCGTGCATTCCGCGATGTCGTCGGCGCTCGCGATGCGCAAGTGTCCGGACCTGCTGATCCTGCCGTCCGCAATGGACAAGTACCGTGCGGCGTCGCGGCAGATCATGGCGATCTATCGCGACTACACGCACGACGTCGAGCCGCTGTCGCTCGACGAGGCGTACCTCGACGTCAGCGGTTCGCAGCTGTGCCAGGGCAGCGCCACGCTGATTGCGCGGGAGATTCGCCAGCGCGTGTACGACACGGTCGGCGTGACGGTTTCGGCGGGTGTCGCGCCGAACAAGTTCATCGCGAAGATCGCGTCCGACTGGAACAAGCCCGACGGCCTGTTCGTCGTGCGGCCGCACGAGGTCGATGCGTTCGTCGCGGCGCTGCCGGTGCGCAAGCTGCACGGCGTCGGCCAGGTGACGGCCGCGCGGCTCGACCGGCTGGGCATCCAGACCTGCGCGCAGTTGCGCGGCTGGTCGCTGATCGACCTGCATCGCGAGTTCGGTGCGTTCGGCCGGCGGCTGTACCAGCTGGCGCGCGGCATCGACGAGCGGCCGGTGCGGGCCGACCAGGAGCGCAAGTCGGTCAGCGTCGAGACGACCTACGTGACCGACCTGACGACGCTCGAGCAATGCGCGGACGAGATCCGCCGCCTCGTCGTGCAGCTCGACGCGCGCATCGCGCGCGCGGGCGCGGCCCGCACGATCCGCAAGCTCTACGTGAAGATCCGCTTCGCCGATTTCCAGCGTACGACGGTCGAGTGCGTGGCCGACGCGACGAATGCGCAGACGGCCGTCACGCTGCTCGCGAAGGGGCTGCAACGGCGCGCGCAGGCCGTGCGGTTGCTCGGCGTGGGCGTGCGCATCGACGAGGACACGGCCGAACGTCACGGGCAGTTTTCGCTGTTCGATGACGATGCGGACGGGCGGGCTGATACTGACGATGTTGCTGCTGCCGACGCGAACGCGGCAACCGACGCGAACGAGTCGAACGAGGCGAACGACGCGAACGCCGCCAACGCCGCCAACGCCGCCAACGACGCCAACGACGCCAACGACGCCAACGACGCCAACACCAACCCCCCCGCGCCATGAAAAAAGGCACCGCCGCAGCGGTGCCTTTCGATGCAACCGGACAAGCCGGACAGCGCGCGCTCAGTGCGCGGGCGACGCCATCCCGTTGTGACGCAGCAGCGCGTCGATTTCCGGCTCGCGGCCGCGGAACGCCTTGAACGAATCCATCGCCGGCCGGCTGCCGCCGACTTCGAGGATTTCGCGGCGATAGCGCGTGCCGGTCGCCGCGTCGAGCACGCTGCCGCTGGCGGCGGCCGCTTCCTCGAACGCCGCGTACGCGTCGGCCGACAGCACCTCGGCCCACTTGTAGCTGTAGTAGCCGGCCGCATAGCCGCCCGCGAAGATGTGGCTGAACGTGTTCGGCCAGCGCGAGAACGCGGCCTGCGGGATCACGTGGTAGCGCTCGTTGATCTCGCGCGCGAACGCATTCACGCCGGTCGTGCCGGCCGGGTCGAAGTCGACGTGCAGCAGCATGTCGAACATCGAGAACACGATCTGGCGCAGCGTGCCGAGGCCGCTCTGGAAGTTCTTCGCGGCGATCATCTTGTCGAACAGCTCGCGCGGCAGCGCGGCGCCCGTATCGACGTGCGACGACATCGACGACAGCACGTCCCATTCCCAGCAGAAGTTTTCCATGAACTGCGACGGCAGCTCGACCGCATCCCATTCGACGCCGTTGATGCCCGACACGCCGAGCTCGTCGACGCGCGTGAGCATGTGATGCAGCCCGTGGCCGAATTCATGGAACAGCGTGATGACCTCGTCGTGCGTGAAGCAGGCGGGCTTGCCGCCGACGGGTGCCGAGAAGTTGCAGGTCAGGTACGCGACCGGCGTCTGCACGGCGTCGCCGCGCTTGGCGCGCGCACGCGCATCGTCCATCCACGCGCCGCCGCGCTTGCCTTCGCGTGCGTACAGGTCGAGATAGAACTGCGCGACGAGCGAGCCGTCGCGGTTCTCCACGCGGAAGAAGCGCACGTCCTTGTGCCACACCGGCGCGTCGTCCGGCTTGATCCGCACGCCGAACAGCGTTTCGGTGACGTTGAACAGGCCCTTCAGCACGGCCGGTTCCGGGAAGTACTGCTTGACCTCGTTTTCCGAGAACGCGTAGCGCTGCTGGCGCAGCCGCTCGGCCGCGAACGCGACGTCCCACGGGGCGAGCTCGGTCAGGCCGAGTTCCTTCGCGGCGAACGCGCGCAGTTCGTCCCAGTCCTTGTCCGCGTGCGGACGCGCGCGCGTCGCGAGATCCTCGAGGAACGCGATCACCTGTTGCGGCGATTCGGCCATCTTCGGCGCGAGCGACACTTCGGCGAAGTTGCGGTAGCCGAGCATCTGCGCCTCTTCGCGGCGCAGCTTAAGCTCGTCCGCGACGATCGCCGTGTTGTCCCACTCGGCCTTGCCGCCGCCGTATTGCGGCCCGAGTTCGGACGCGCGCGTCGCATACGCGCGGTACAGCGTCTCGCGCATCGCACGGTTCTCGGCGTACTGCAGCACCGGGAAGTAGGACGGAAAGTGCAGCGTGAACTTCCAGCCTTCCTTGCCTTCCTTCTGTGCGGCCTCGCGGGCCGCTTCGATCGCGTCGCCCGGCAGGCCGGCCAGCTCGGCTTCGTCCTGCGCGAAATACGCATACGCGTTGGTCGCGTCGAGCACGTGATCGGAGAATGCCTTCGACAGCGCGGCCTGCTGCTCCTGCAATTCCGCGAAACGCGGCTTCCGATCCTCGGGCAGCTCGGCGCCCGACAGGCGGAAATCGCGCAGGGCGTTGTCGAGGATCTTCTTGCGCTCGGCGGACAGCGTCGCGTATTCGGCGCTCGCGGCGATCGCCTTGTACTTCTCGTACAGCGCGAGGTTCTGGCCGACGCTCGACCAGAATTCGGTCACGCGCGGCAGGTTTTCGCCGTACGCGGCGCGCAGCTCCGGCGTATCGGCGACCGCGTTCAGGTGGCCGACGACGCCCCATGCACGCCCGAGCGGCTCCGTCGCCTGCTCGACCGTCTCGACGATCGCGGCCCAGGTCGCCGGCGTGCCGGGCGCGCTCGCCGTGTCGACCGCGCGGTTGGCGGCATCGAGCAGCGTGTCGAGCGCGGGCGTCACGTGTTCCGGACGAATCTCGCCGAAGCGGGGCAGGCCGGAGAAATCGAGGAGCGGATTGGTATTGGCGCTGGCGGACATTAAGACTCCCTGTCTGTTGCCGGATGAACCGGGGTGAAAAGGGTGAGGCGCGATGCGGCGGCGCCCGATATCGACATTATTGGGGCGCATCGCGCGCTTTCCAATCGTTAGTTTCTAACGAGGCGATTGGCGGTGCGCGACGCGGAGCCGGAAAGGGTCGAAAGGGGCGGAATGAAGCGGAGCGCGGCAGTGTGGCAGGGCGCTGACGCGGCCGCGACGGGCGGCCGGCGGGACGCCGGCGCACGCATGCGCGCCGGCTGGACGGGCGAGAGGGGCGAAGGCGCTCAGGCGGCCGCGGCGGCGCGCTCGGCGGCTTCGATCGTGTTGATCAGCAGCATCGTGATGGTCATCGGGCCGACGCCGCCCGGCACCGGCGTGATGTGGCCGGCGACTTCCTTCACGCCGGCGAAGTCGACGTCGCCGCACAGCTTGCCCGCGTCGTCGCGGTTCATGCCGACGTCGATCACCGTCGCACCCGGCTTGACCATGTCCGCCGTCAGGATGTTGCGCTTGCCGACCGCGGCGACCACGACGTCGGCCTGGCGCGTGTGCGCGGCGAGGTCGCGCGTCTTGCTGTGGCAGATCGTCACGGTCGCGCCGGCTTCGAGCAGCAGCATCGCCATCGGCTTGCCGACGATGTTCGAGCGGCCGATCACGACGGCGTTGGCGCCTTGCAGCGGGATGCCGTGCGCTTCGAACATCTTCATCACGCCGTACGGCGTGCACGGGCGGAACAGCGGCTTGCCCGTCATCAGTGCGCCGGCGTTCGCGACGTGGAAACCGTCGACGTCCTTCTCCGGCGCGATCGCCTCGATCACCTTGTGGCTGTCGATGTGCGCGGGCAGCGGCAGCTGGACCAGGATGCCGTGGATCTTCGGGTCGCGGTTCAGTTCGTCGATGCGCGCGAGCAGGTCGGCTTCCGACAGCGTGTCCGGATACGCATCCTTCAGCGAGAAGAAGCCGTTGTCCTCGCACGCCTTGATCTTGTTGCGCACGTAGACTTCGCTCGCCGGGTTGGCGCCGACGAGGATCACCGCGAGGCCGGGCTGGTGGCCGCGTGCGGTCAGGGCGGCGGCACGTTCGGCGGCCTGCGCGCGCAAGGTCTTCGAGAGGGCGTTGCCGTCGATGAGGAGGGCTGTCATGGTGGTGGTCCTGCCGGGAAGTTGGAATGCGGGCGTGCGGCGCGCGAAACGCCGCAGCAAAACACGCAATTATACCGGTCGCCTGCCGTCGTCCGACAGCGAATACAAGGAAAGCGTCATGGCGGCGGTGCCGGCGCCCCGGGAGGTGGCGCCGGACCGTGCCGCGCGAGTGGGCCGCATCGCGCGGCGCGGCGGTGCGGCCGGCCGGGCAGGCGCCCGGCGGCCGCGCGCAACGTTCAGGCCTGCTTCTTCGACAGCGCGAGGCGCAGCAGATCGGCGACCGTGTTGACGTTGAGCTTTTCCATGATGTTCGCGCGGTGCGCTTCGACCGTCTTGATGCTGATCCCGAGATCGTCGGCGATCTGCTTGTTCAGGCGGCCGGCGATGATCCGCTCGAGCACCTGCTGCTCGCGCGCGGTCAGCTTCGACAGGCGCTCGCTCGCGGCGCGCTGTTCCTGGACGCTCTTGCTTTCGCTTCGGGCCTTGTCGAGCATCCGCTCGACGAGCTTGCGCAGCTCGGCCTCGTCGAACGGTTTCTCGATAAAGTCCATCGCACCCTTTTTCATCGTCGACACGGCCATCGGCACGTCGCCGTGGCCCGTGACGAAGATGATCGGCAGCGCGGCGTTGTCGGCGATCAGGCGCTCCTGCAGCTCGAGGCCGCTCATGCCCGACATCCGCACGTCGAGGATCAGGCAGGCGATCTGGCCGGCCTGCTGCGCCGGCTGGTACGCATCGAGGAACTGCTCGGCGCTCGAGAAACATTGCACGCGATAGCCGTTCGCCTCCAGCAGCCAGCGCAGCGAGTCCCGTACGGCTTCGTCGTCGTCGACGACGAAGACAGTTTCCTGAGTGGTGGTGACAGGGCTATTCATAGTTCTCCCGTAACGGTATGTGATGCCGATGCCTCGCGCCCCCCTTGGCCGAGATCAGCGGGTTCCCCAATGGGCAGGCTGCAGTGGAATGTCGCGCCGGAAATGCGGCCGTCCGGTTCGACATTGTTGACCACCCACAGACGCCCCCGATGCGATTCGATGATCGAACGGCAGATGTTCAGCCCCATGCCCATGCCGTCGGACTTGGTGCTGTAAAACGGTTCGAACAGGCGTTCGGCGGTCGCTTCGTCGACGCCCGGACCCTGGTCGATCACGCGGATGTCGACGAAACCCGCATCGATGTCGGCGACGACGCGGATCACGCCGTCCGCCGACGCCGGCTTCACGTCGGCCATCGCCTCGGCCGCGTTCTTCATCAGGTTCACGAGCACCTGCTCGATCAGCACGGGGTCGACATAAATAATAGGCATTCTTGCGAGGATTTCCGTGACGATCCGGATCCTGCGCTTCCTGGCCTCGATTTCGGCGAGCCCGACTGCGTCGGCGACGATGTCCGCGACCCGCGCCGGCTGGCGCTTCGGCTCGCTGCGCTTCACGAATTCGCGGATCCGCTTGACGATCATCCCCGCGCGCAGCGCCTGCTGCGCGGTCTTTTCCAGCGCGGGCTGCAGCGTCTCGGGCGTGCCGCGGCCGCTCTTCACGAGCGCGAGCGTGCCCGAGCAATAGTTGTTGATCGCGGCGAGCGGCTGATTCAATTCGTGCGCAATCGACGACGCCATTTCACCCATCGTCATCAATCGGCTCGTGAACTGCAGCTTCTCTTCCTGCTGGTGCGCGAGTTCCTGCGCCTTCTTGCGGGTCGTGATGTCGGTCGCGATCTGCATCTGCGCGAGGTGGCCGTCCACCCACTGGATGTACTGGCGGCGCACCTCGAACCACTTCTGGATGCTCTCGACGTACACCTCCTGCGCGTCTGCCGTGCTGCTCGTCAGCGCGGCCGCCGGCAGGCCCGCGAACGCATCGACCATGTCGATCGAGTCGGACGACGCCTGCGCGCGGTCGAAGCCGCCGCCCGACAGCTCGAGGTGGCCGTCCGGGCGGATCCCGAACAGGTGGCGGTAGTAGCGGTTCGCGAACAGCAGCTCGGCTTCGTCGGCGGCCAGCACCGATACCGCGGCGTCGAGGCTTTCGAGCACCGTCGTGAAGCGCTCGTGCGCGGCCGCGAGTTCCTCGCGCGCGCGCTTCGGCTCGGTGATGTCGGTCATCGACGACATCCAGCCGGTCTGGCGGCCGGAGCTGTCGATCAGCGGCGAAACGTAGAGGCGCGCATGGAACAGCGTGCCGTTCTTGCGCCGCACGCGCAGCTCGAAGCCCGAGCTCGGTGCCTTGCCGCGCAGCGTCATGTCGAGCTGGCGCTGCATTTCGGGATACGAGTCGCGCGGCCAGTAGGGGAACGGTGCGACCTTGCCGACGAGGTCGGTTTCGTCCCAGCCCGTCATCCGGCAGAACGCGGGGTTCACGTGCGTGATGCGGCCGTGCATGTCGAGCACGCGCATGCCGATCAGCACCGAATTCTCCATCGCGCGGCGGAAGAACGCCTCCGCATACAGCGCCTGCTGTGCCTCGAAGCGTTGGCGCGTGTGCTTCCACAGGCTCCAGAGGCTCCACAGCACGAAGCACGACAGGCCGGCCACGAGCCACACGAGCGTGTTGTTGGTCAGGTTCGTGAGCTGCGGGAACGCGTACACGCGCACGGTCAGCCCCTGGCCGGGCGGGTCGAGCGGCAGGTCGTAGTGGGAGTCGCGCGGCAGGCGCGGGCGCGTCGACGTGGACGACAGCTCGCGGTTGTTCGAGTCGGTGATCGAGATCTTGTACTTCGACGACAGCTCCTGCGGGATGTCGTGCTTCAGGATCCCTTCGACCGAGAACACCGCGGCGAGCGCGCCGAGATATTCGCGGTCGCCGCGCATCACGGGCGTCTGCAGCGTGATGAAGCCGTTGCCGAAGTCGTCGTAGATCAGCGGCGAATAGGCCTGGCGGCGCGTGCTGCGCGCTTCGTCGTACGCGCCGCGCACGGCGTCCTGCATCTGCGCGTCGCCGGGTTTCGCGAGCCGCTGGCCGAGCAGCGGAGGATGCACGGTCGGCCAGCGCTGCACGCCGGGCGCGGTGTACCAGTTCAGATAGAGGATTTCCGGATGCGTCTGCATCACGTCCGCGACGGCCATCTGGAATGCGTTCTGGTCGAGGCGGCCGGACGCGAGGTCGCGCGACAGCGCCTGCAGCTGCTCCTGCGCGCCCGTCATCGACAGGCGGATCTGCTGCTGCGCCCACGCGACGTTACGGAACAGGGTGTCTTCCTGCTGCTGCTGTTCGCGGCGATTGAGGCTCCATAGAATGAGGCTCATCACCACGAGGAACACGAGGATCGACAGCAGCGGCGTCAGCAAATAGGAATTGGACCACCACGGTCCGTGGTGCCAGCGGGACGGCTGCGACTCCGCCGGCGGGCCCGACGGTCGCGCCGAGCGTGCGAAAAGCCGATCGGTCAACATGGCAGGATTGTAGCGCAGCGCAATACATGGAAAACCTATACCGGATATGTTGAACGGAAACGGATTTATGCCCGCGGCGCGTGCCGGAGAGGCCCGCCGCAAGGGTGCAGTGCAGCAATATTCCGCATTACGAGAAAAGATCTCATAATTCGAAAATTCTGTTGCGCGGGGCCGGCGACGCTCATTACAATCCGTCGGAGCTTGCCCGCAGGCCGCGCCGCGTCGTCTGCACGAGAGCGATCCTCACATTCCAGGACCCAGGAGACGAGAATGTCCGCTGTACCGAACGAAGTGATGAAATATGTCGCCGCCGAACGTGACGACGACCCGCAAGAAACCGTTGAATGGCTCGAGTCGCTCGACGGCGTGATCTCCTCGGTGGGCACCGGCCGCGCGCATTACCTGATCGAAAAGCAGATCGAGTTCGCCCGCATGCACGGCGAACACCTGCCGTTCTCCGCCAACACCCCGTACATCAACACGATCCCGGTCGAAGCCCAGGCGAAGATTCCGGGCGACCAGGACCTCGAGCACCGCATCCGTTCGTACACGCGCTGGAACGCGCTGGCGATGGTGCTGCGCGCCGGCAAGGACACGAACGTCGGCGGCCACATCGCGTCGTTCGCATCGGCCGCGACGCTCTATGACGTCGGCTACAACCACTTCTGGCACGCGGCGTCCGACCAGCACGGCGGCGATCTCGTGTTCGTGCAGGGCCATTCGTCGCCGGGCGTGTACTCGCGCGCGTTCCTGCTCGGCCGCCTGTCGGAAGAGCAGCTCGACAACTTCCGCCAGGAAGTTGACGGCAAGGGCATCTCGTCGTACCCGCACCCGTGGCTGATGCCGGACTTCTGGCAGTTCCCGACGGTGTCGATGGGTCTCGGCCCGATCATGGCGATCTACCAGGCACGCTTCATGAAGTACCTGGAATCGCGCGGCATCGCGAAGACCGCCGGCCGCAAGGTCTGGGCGTTCCTCGGCGACGGCGAGACGGACGAGCCGGAATCGCTCGGCGCGATCGGCATGGCGAGCCGCGAGAAGCTCGACAACCTCGTGTTCGTGATCAACTGCAACCTGCAGCGTCTCGACGGCCCGGTGCGCGGCAACGGCAAGATCATCCAGGAACTGGAATCGGAATTCCGCGGCGCCGGCTGGAACGTGATCAAGGTCATCTGGGGCAGCCGCTGGGATGCGCTGTTCGCACGCGACAAGACGGGCGCGCTGATGCGCCGCATGATGGAAGTCGTCGACGGCGAATACCAGACGTACAAGTCGGAGTCGGGCGCGTTCGTACGCGAACACTTCTTCAACACGCCTGAACTGAAGGCGCTCGTCGCCGACTGGTCGGACGACGACATCTGGGCGCTGAACCGCGGCGGCCACGATCCGCACAAGATCTACGCGGCGTTCCACGAAGCGACCAACACGAAGGGCGCGCCGACCGTCATCCTCGCGAAGACCATCAAGGGCTACGGGATGGGCGAGTCGGGCCAGGCGATGAACATCACGCACCAGCAGAAGAAGCTGCCGGTCGAGCAACTGAAGAAGTTCCGTGACCAGTTCCGCCTGCCGATCACCGACGAGCAGATCGCCGACGTGCCGTACCTGAAGTTCGAGGAAGGCTCGAAGGAACTCGAATACATGCGCCAGAAGCGCATGGACCTCGGCGGCTACCTGCCGCATCGCCGCGAGAAGGCGACGTCGCTGCCGGTGCCGGCACTCGACGCATTCGAGCCGCTGCTGAAGGGCACGGGCGAAGGCCGCGAGATCTCGACGACGATGGCGTTCGTGCGGATCCTGAACATCCTGCTGAAGGACAAGGCGCTCGGCAAGCGCGTCGTGCCGATCGTCCCGGACGAATCGCGCACGTTCGGCATGGAAGGCCTGTTCCGCCAGATCGGTATCTGGAACCAGGAAGGCCAGAAGTACGTGCCGGAAGATTCCGACCAGCTGATGTTCTACAAGGAATCGGAAACCGGCCAGATCCTGCAGGAAGGCATCAACGAAGCGGGCGGCATGTGCGACTGGATCGCGGCGGCGACGTCGTATTCGACGCACGGCGAGATCATGGTGCCGTTCTACATCTTCTATTCGATGTTCGGCTTCCAGCGGATCGGCGACCTGGCATGGGCGGCGGGCGACATGCGCTCGCGCGGCTTCCTGCTCGGCGGTACCGCGGGCCGCACGACGCTGAACGGCGAAGGCCTGCAGCACGAAGACGGTCACTCGCTCCTGTGGGCCGCATCGGTGCCGAACTGCATCAGCTACGACCCGACGTTCGGCTACGAACTCGCGGTGATCGTCCAGGACGGCCTGCGCCGCATGGTGCAGGAGCAGGAAGACGTGTACTACTACATCACGGTGATGAACGAGAACTACGAGCACCCGGCGATTCCGCAGGGCGAGCACGTGGCGGCCGACATCATCAAGGGCATGTACGCGTTCAAGAAGGCCGACGCGGACGCGAAGGCGCCGCGCGTGCAACTGCTCGGCGCGGGCACGATCTTCAACGAAGTGATCGCTGCCGCCGACCTGCTGAAGAACGACTGGGGCGTCGCGGCCGACCTGTGGAGCGTGCCGAGCTTCACCGAACTCGCGCGTGAAGGCCACGAAGTCGAGCGCTGGAACCTGCTCCATCCGACCGAGGAGCGTCGCCTGTCGCACGTGCAGAAGTGCCTGAAGGACACGCAGGGTCCGGTCATCGCATCGACCGACTACGTGCGCGCGCTGGTCGACCAGATCCGCGGCCAGATCGATCGCCGCTTCGTCGTGCTGGGCACGGACGGCTTCGGTCGTTCGGACACCCGCGAGAAGCTGCGTCACTTCTTCGAAGTCGACCGTCACTGGGTCACCGTCGCCGCGCTGAACGCGCTGGCCGACGAAGGCACGATCGAGCGCAAGGTGGTCGCGGACGCGATTGCCAAGTACAACCTCGATCCGTCCAAGCCCAACCCGATGACCGTTTAACGCACACGCGCCGTGTGATGCCGCGCGCCGCTTCCGGGAGGGGCGCGCGCGGCCATGGAGACACAAAAAGATGAGTCAAGCGATCGAAGTGAAGGTGCCGGATATCGGCGATTACAAGGACGTGCCCGTCATCGAGGTGCTCGTGAAGGTGGGTGACACGGTCGAGCCCGAGCAGTCGCTCGTCACGCTCGAGTCGGACAAGGCGACGATGGACGTCCCGAGCCCGGCAGCCGGCACGGTCAAGGAAGTGAAGATCAAGGTGGGCGATTCCGTGTCGGAAGGCTCGCTGATCGTCCTGCTCGAAGGCGGCGCCGCGGCGCAGGTGAACGGTGCGGCCGCGCCGGCAGCAGCCCCGGCTCCGGCGGCAGCGCCCGCACCGGCACCGGCTGCAGCCGCGCCGGCTGCCGCGCCGGCAGCGTCGGGCGGCACGCTCGAGGTGAAGGTGCCGGACATCGGCGACTACAAGGACGTCCCGGTGATCGAGATCGGCGTGAAGGTCGGCGACACGGTCGAGAAGGAGCAGTCGCTCGTCACGCTCGAGTCCGACAAGGCGACGATGGACGTGCCGAGCCCGGCCGCCGGCGTCGTGAAGGAAATCAAGGTCAAGGTGGGCGATTCGGTGTCCGAAGGCACGCTGATCGTGCTGCTCGACGCCGCTGGCGGCGCGCCTGCCGCCGCGCCGCAGGCGAGCGCACCGGCTCCGGCCGCTGCCGCGCCGGCACCCGCCGCCGCACCGGCACCCGCGAAGGCTGCGCCGGCTCCGGCTGCTGCTGCCGCGCCGGCCGCCTCAGCGTCGGGCGAGTACCGCGCGAGCCACGCATCGCCGTCCGTGCGCAAGTTCGCGCGCGAGCTCGGCGTGGAAGTCGCACGCGTGCAGGGTACCGGTCCGAAGGGCCGCATCACGAAGGACGACATCACCGGCTTCGTGAAGGGCGTGATGACGGGCCAGCGCGCGGCACCGGCCGCGGCAGCCGCGCCGGCAGGCGGCGGCGAGCTGAACCTGCTGCCGTGGCCGAAGGTCGACTTCTCGAAGTTCGGCCCGTTCGAGGCGAAGCCGCTGTCGCGCATCAAGAAGATCTCGGGCGCGAACCTGCATCGCAACTGGGTGATGATCCCGCACGTCACGAACAACGACGAAGCGGACATCACCGAACTCGAAGCGCTGCGCGTGCAGCTGAACAAGGAGCACGAGAAGGCGGGCGTGAAGTTCACGATGCTCGCGTTCGTGATCAAGGCGGTCGTCGCCGCGCTGAAGAAGTTCCCGACCTTCAACGCGAGCCTCGACGGCGACAACCTGGTGTTCAAGCAGTACTACCACGTCGGTTTTGCCGCGGACACCCCGAACGGCCTCGTCGTGCCGGTGATCCGCGACGCGGACAAGAAGGGCCTCGTCGACATCGCGAAGGAAATGGCCGAGTTGTCGAAGGCCGCGCGCGACGGCAAGCTGAAGCCGGACCAGATGCAGGGCGGCTGCTTCTCGATCTCGTCGCTCGGCGGGATCGGCGGCACGAACTTCACGCCGATCATCAACGCGCCGGAAGTCGCGATCCTCGGGTTGTCGCGCGGGCAGATGAAGCCGGTGTGGGACGGCAAGCAGTTCGTGCCTCGACTCACGCTGCCGCTGTCGCTGTCGTATGACCATCGCGTCATCGATGGCGCGGAAGCCGCGCGGTTCAATGCGTATCTCGGCGCGTTGCTGGCCGATTTCCGTCGCATCATTCTTTGATGAGCGTGGGAGTGGCTCGCGGGGGCGTGGGTTTTGTGTCGGTCATCCATGCCTCGTCGTTGAACCTGTTTCGCTAACGGTCTATTAGCGTCGCCCCTGCGCGGGGCGGCGGTCACTTTTCTTTGTCTTCCAAAGAAAAGTAACCAAAAGAAAGGCGCGTCCTTGGGCGGACGGCAAAGGTGGTCCTGCCCAGGTTCGCGTTCTTTTGTCAGGCCGTAGTCGGTTCTTGTGCGAGTTCCTCCCCCTCTGTCTGCAGCTAATCAAGAAGGGGACAGTAATGAGTCTCATCGAAGTCAAGGTTCCGGATATCGGCGATTTCAGCGGCGTCGATGTCATCGAAGTCAACGTGAAGCCGGGCGACGTGATCGAAAAAGAGCAGACGCTCATCACGCTCGAATCGGACAAAGCCTCCATGGAAGTGCCCAGCGACGTCGCCGGCACGGTCAAGGAAGTCAAGGTCAAGGCCGGCGAGAAAGTCTCGCAAGGCACCGTGATCGCCATCGTCGAAGCAGCGGCAGGCGCAGCCGCGCCCGCGAAAGCAGCCGAACCCGCAAAGGCCGCAGCACCGGCTCCGGCCGCCGCGCCCGCCGCCGCCCCGGCCGTCGCTCCGCAAGCCGGCAGCTACAGCGGCTCCGCCGACATCGAATGCGACATGCTCGTGCTCGGCGCCGGCCCCGGCGGCTACTCGGCCGCGTTCCGCTCAGCCGACCTCGGCATGAAGACGGTGCTCGTCGAACGCTACTCGACGCTCGGCGGCGTCTGCCTGAACGTGGGCTGCATCCCGTCGAAGGCGCTGCTGCACACGGCGCTCGTCATCGACGAAGCCGCGGCGCTCGCGTCGCACGGCATCTCGTTCGGCAAGCCGGAAGTCGATCTCGACAAGCTGCGCGACTTCAAGGGCGGCGTCGTCAAGAAGCTGACGACGGGCCTCGCCGGCATGGCGAAGGCGCGCAAGGTCGAAGTGGTCACCGGCGTCGGCGCGTTCGTCGATCCGTATCACATGGAAGTGCAGGGCGAAAACGGCAAGAAGGTCGTCAAGTTCAAGCAGGCGATCATCGCCGCGGGCTCGCAGGCCGTGAAGCTGCCGTTCATGCCGGAAGACCCGCGCGTCGTCGATTCGACGGGCGCGCTCGAACTGCGCCAGCTGCCCAAGCGCATGCTCGTGATCGGCGGCGGCATCATCGGCCTCGAAATGGCGACTGTGTACGCGACGCTCGGCGCCGAGATCGACGTCGTCGAAATGATGGACGGCCTGATGATGGGCGCGGACCGCGATCTCGTGAAGGTCTGGGAAAAGTACAACGCGAAGCGCTTCGGCAACGTGATGCTGAAGACCAAGACGGTCGGCGCGGAAGCGAAGGAAGACGGCATCTACGTGAAGTTCGAGGGCGAGAAGGCGCCGGCGGAAGCGCAGCGCTACGACCTCGTGCTGGTGGCGGTGGGCCGCAGCCCGAACGGCAAGAAGATCGGTGCCGACAAGGCAGGCGTGGCCGTCACCGACCGCGGCTTCATCGACGTCGACAAGCAGATGCGCACGAACGTCCCGCACATCTTCGCGATCGGCGACATCGTCGGCCAGCCGATGCTCGCGCACAAGGCCGTGCATGAAGGCCACGTCGCAGCGGAAGCCGCGCACGGCGAAAAGGCGTACTTCGACGCGCTGCAGATCCCGTCGGTGGCGTACACCGATCCGGAAGTGGCGTGGGCCGGCAAGACGGAAGACCAGTGCAAGGCCGAAGGCATCAAGTACGGCAAGGCCGTGTTCCCGTGGGCCGCATCGGGCCGCGCGATCGCGAACGGCCGCGACGAAGGCTTCACGAAACTGATCTTCGACGAGGAAACCCATCGCGTGATCGGCGGCGGGATCGTCGGCCTGAACGCGGGCGACCTGATCAGCGAAGTGTGTCTGGCCGTCGAGATGGGTGCGGACGCGGAAGATATCGGCAAGACGATCCATCCGCACCCGACGCTCGGCGAATCGGTCGGCATGGCCGCGGAACTGTACGAAGGCGTCTGTACGGACCTGCCGCCGCAACGCAAGAAGTAACGCGATCGGCACGGCCGGCCTCGCGCCGGCCACGAAAAACGCCGCCGCCCGGGATACCCGGACGGCGGCGTTTTCTTTGGCCCGCGGCCGACGGCAGTGCCCGGTCCGTGCCGCGCCATCGCGCCGGCGCCACCGGGATGCCCGGATGCCCGGATGTTCCGTCGCCGGAAACAAAAAAGCCGCGCAGTGCGCGGCTTTGTCAGGAGCAGGGGACGCTTACGCGGCCGGCTTGCTCGAACGGCGCGATGCAGCAGCGCTCGCAGCCTTCGTCGCGACAGCGGCAGCCGCGTTGAAGTTCGTTTCGGCGATCTCGACGGCTTGCTTGGCAGCCTTCTGGACCGTTTCGTACGTCGTGTTCGCAGCGTTCAGTGCCGACTTCAGTGCGGCGACAGCCGTTTCCGAACCGGCCGGAGCGTTCTTCGCGACGTTGTCGACGAGTGCCTGGACCTTCTTGTTCTGCTCTTCGAATTGCGCTTCGGCAACCTTCGCGAACTCGGCTTGCGTCGACGACGCGATTTCATACAGGTGACGGCTGTACGACAGCACCTTTTCCGCGACCGGCTGCGACAGGCTCGCTTGCAGCGCGATCAGTTCCTGTGCGTCCTTCACCGACAGCAGGCGCTGCGCGTTTTCCTGGCTTTCGGTCAGCGTCGACTTCACGACCTGCAGGTTGAGTTCGATCAGCTTTTCGACGCCTTCGAACGCCTTGGTCGTCAGACCGAACAGGCTTTCGAGGTTGGCTTTCTGTGCGGCGGCGATTTGCTCGGGGGTCAGCAAGGACATGTCAAGCTCCTGAAAAGCGATCACGTCGATCGCAGGGATAAAGGGCACTACGATGGGGAACCTCGGCGCCGCGTGCTTTGTGCAACGCAGCAATGAGTCATATTTTAGGGCAGAGAAAAGTCTTGTCAAGCACTTTTTGTGCATTGCACAATCACGACAAATTATCGATAAAACAACGGGTTATCGCGGCCGGTTCGGAATCGGTTTCAGACGTGTTCCCACATGGTGCGCACTTGGCCGGGGCAGGCGCGCCGCACCGTGATCATGCACAGGTAAACCTGACAGGCATGTGGAACGTTATGCTTCTGTTCCTGTCGAAAAGCGCGCCGTTTCGCGATGCGCATGCCGTGGCGACGTGCCGCCGCCGCGGTCAAGACCGGTGCCTGGTACACCGAACGCCGGATACGTACTTTCCCCGCTTTAATTCGTCGCCAAAGTGACGTTATCTCAATTAACCGCGTGGTAATTCGGGAGACGGGTACTGTCGGGCGGCGCATCCCATGAATTTTTTCGATGGGAGCGCGAGGGTTGATCGAGTCATCGTTGGTCGACCCTTACATTCCGGTTTAACGACGATCGGTAAGTGCCTAATATTGCTCTTTTTTTCAGCTTTAACTACACTTGCGGAAACCCCGCCCGCTTTGTCCAGACCCCAATGAAAGCCGAATCGTTTTCACCGCGCAGATTGTTGCAGAGCATGACGCTCGGCACGGCTGTGTCGGTCGCCGTCGCCTTGCTGGCGACCGCCGCGTCCGTCGCGCCCGCTGACGCCTTTGCCGCCACTGCGAAGACCCACCAGGCCGCCAAGAAAGCCGCTTCCTCTTCGGCAACGAAGAAGACGGTGAAGGCCGCCTCCGCGAAATCCGCCAACGTCGCGTCGGCCGATGCGCCGAAGGCGTCGCGCAAGCGCGCGACGCTCGCGTCGAACGTGCACGGCCACCGCGGCGCGGTGCGCAAGGTCGCGTTCCAGCCGCGTCGCCCGACCGTCGGCCAGGCATTCGGCCTGCACGACACGCCGGACGCGCTCGCGCTGCGCTCGAGCGTCGCGTACGTCGTCGACCAGAACACCGGCGAGTCGCTGTTCGACAAGAATTCGCTCGCCGTCGTGCCGATCGCCTCGATCTCGAAGCTGATGACGGCGATGGTCGTGCTCGACTCGAAGTCGCCGATGACCGACCAGATCGAAGTCACCGACGAAGACCGCGACTACGAGAAGGGCACGGGTTCGCGCCTGTCGGTCGGCTCGGTGCTGTCGCGCGAGGACATGCTGCACATCGCGCTGATGGCGTCGGAAAACCGCGCGGCCGCCGCGCTGTCGCGCTACTACCCGGGCGGCCGTCCGGCGTTCATCGCCGCGATGAACGCGAAGGCGAAGTCGCTGGGCATGAACGACACCCACTTCGAGAATTCGACGGGCCTGTCGAGCTCGAATGTGTCGAGCGCACGCGACCTCGTGAAGATGGTCAACGCGGCGTACCAGTACCCGATGATCCGGCAGTTCTCGACCGACCGCACGTACGACGTCAATACGGGCAAGCGCAACCTGGTCTACAACAGCACGAACGCGCTGATCCGCGGCAACGGCTCGTGGGACATCGGTCTGCAGAAGACGGGCTTCATTAACGAGGCGGGCGAATGTCTCGTGATGCAGGCGACGATCCATGGCCGGCCGATGGTGATCGTGCTGCTGGATTCGTTCGGCAAGTATTCGCGCTTCGCCGACGCGGCACGCCTGCGCAACTGGCTCGACGCCGGCGGCGGCGAGCGCCTGACGGCCGCCAATACGGCGAATGGCGGCACTTGAGCGTGTCACGGCGGTTCGCCGCCGTGCCGATCGCAGCAAAGAAAAAGCCCCGCGATGCGGGGCTTTTTTTCATCCGGCGCCATGCGGCGGGCGGCGCGACTCACGCGTGCCGTTGCAGCCCTTCGGCATCCTTCGTGGGCGCGGGCCGGTAGCCGAGCGATTCCGAGATGGTCAGCGCGGTGCGGCTCAGCTGGCCGAGCCACGCGTCCTGCAGGCGGTCGGCCGGGGCCGACAGCGACAGGCCCGCGACGAGCTTGCCCGAGTCGTCGTAGATGCCGGCCGCGATGCAGCGCACGCCCAGTTCCAGTTCCTCGTTGTCGCGCGCGCACGATTGCTGGCGCACGAGTGTCAGCTCGCGCTCGAGCTTCGCGATGTCGGTGATGCTGTTCTGCGTATGGCCGGACAGCCCGGTGCGCGTCGCATAGGCGCGCACGCGCGAGGTTTCGTCGACCGCGAGAAACAGCTTGCCGACCGACGTCAGGTGCAGCGGCGCGCGGCCGCCGATCGCGCGGACGACCTGCATCCCCGAGCGCTCGGAATACGCGCGCTCGATATAGACGATTTCGTCGCCCTGACGCACCGACAGGTTCACGGTCTGGCCGGTCAGGCGATGCAATTCGCGCATCGGCATCAGCGCAGCGTCACGGACCGACAGGCGCGCCTTCACGAGGTTGCCGAGTTCGAGCAGCCGCATGCCGAGCCGGTAGGTGCCGGGATCGGAGCGGTCGACGAGGCGGCAGGTCACCATGTCGTTGAGGATGCGGTGTGCGGTCGACGGATGCAGCTCCGTGCGCTGCGCAAGCTCTTTCAGGCTGACGGGGTCGCTGTGCGCGGCGAGCGCGTCCAGCAGCCGCATCATGCGTTCGATCACCTGGATCGACGTTTTGGAATCCGGGGTGGGTTGGCTCATGTCGGGGGAGAATCGGTTGACGCGTCAAGCGGTGTTGCGTCGATTGTATCTCGTATCGTGAAAAAAGCGAACGCCGTTCGAGGAAGTCCTCGTTTCCGGCATCGCGCACTTGCGCGCGTGCCGGCGTTGGTCTTGCCGGCCAAACGGCGGATAATGAGAGCCGTTTTCTCGAAGGAGCGCGTATGCGAGTCGGTTTGTTCGTGACCTGCCTGGTCGACCTGATGCGTCCGGAAATCGGCTTTTCCGCGCTGAAACTGATTCGCGAAGCCGGCTACGAAGTGTTCGTGCCGCCCGCGCAAACCTGCTGCGGCCAGCCGGCCTACAACTCGGGCGACCGCGCGCTCGCACGGGATCTCGCCGAAAAGACGCTGCGCGAGTTCGAGCAGTTCGACTACGTCGTCGCGCCGTCGGGCTCGTGTGGCGGCATGATCCGCGCGCACTACGGCGACCTGTTCCGCGACGACCCCGAACTGATGGGCCGCTATGCGCGATTCCAGCAGAAAGTCTACGAACTGACCGATTTCCTCGCGAACGTCGCGAAGGTGACGCTCGCCCCCGGCGAATTCACGGGGCCCGTCACCTATCACGACTCATGCTCGGGCCTGCGCGAGCTCGGCGTGAAGGCGCAGCCGCGCGCGCTGCTCGCGCAGCGCGGCGTGGCCGTCACCGAGATGAAGGACTGCGAGCACTGCTGCGGCTTCGGCGGCACGTTCGCGGTCAAGTACGGCGACATTTCGGCGGCCATCGCGGACGAAAAGTGCGCGAACGTGCGCGCGTCCGGTGCGGGCGCCGTCGTGCTCGGCGATCTCGGCTGCATGCTGAACATCGAAGGGCGGTTGCGCCGCACGGGCGACCGCGACACCCGCGTGCTGCACGTCGCGCAGGTGCTGGCGGGCGACGTCTGACGCCCGGTTCCCGCTTACTTTTCCTCGATACCGCGATGCAAGTTCAATCGATGCATTTCAAGGCGCGCGCCGGCCAGAAGCTGGCCGACCAGCGCCTGCAGCAGAACCTGAAGAAGCTGTCGACGAAGTTCGTGTCCGCGCGCGCCGATGCGATGACCGCGATCGACTTCCAGGCGACGCGCGCCGCGCTGAAGGCGCGCCGCAACCGTGCGCTGGAGAACCTCGACGTGTGGCTCGAGGCGTTCGAGCGCGAGGCGACGCGGCGCGGCACGACGGTGCTGTTCGCGGAAACGACCGCGGACGCCGCGCGGCTCGTCGCCGACATCGCGCGGCGCCACGACGTGAAGAAGGTCATCAAGACGAAGTCGATGGTGTCCGAGGAAATGCGCCTGAACGCGGTCCTTGCCGAGATGGGCGTGCAGTCGATCGAGACGGACCTCGGTGAATACATCCTGCAGATCAACGACAACGAGCCGCCGAGCCACATCATCGCGCCCGTCGTGCACAAGGACAAGGACGAGATCGCCGATCTGTTCGCGCGCACGCATCACCGCGAGCGGCTGACCGAGATTCCGGACATGACGCGCGAGGCGCGCGAGGTGCTGCGCCCGCATTTCCTGTCGGCCGATATGGGCGTGACGGGCGGCAACTTCGTGATCGCCGAGACGGGGTCGGTTGCGCTCGTCACGAACGAAGGCAACGAAGGGATGTGCACGGTGATGCCGCGCGTGCATGTCGCGGTGACGGGCATCGAGAAGGTGCTGCCGACGCTCGAGGATCTCGCGACCGCGATGCGTCTGCTGCCGCGCTCGGCGACCGGCCAGAAGACCTCGAACTACTTCTCGGTGCTGACCGGGCCGCGCGGCCCCGGCGACGAGGACGGCCCGGAACACAACTACGTGGTGCTCGTCGACGGCGGCCGCACGGGCCTGATCGGCGGCGAATTCCAGGAGATGCTGCGCTGCATCCGCTGCGGCGCGTGCATGAACCATTGCCCGGTTTACCAGAAGGTCGGCGGGCACGCGTATGGATGGGTCTATCCGGGCCCGATGGGATCGGTATTGACGCCGAGCTACGTCGGGATCGACCGTGCGCTCGACCTGCCGCAGGCCGCGACGCTGTGCGGCGAATGCGACAGCGTGTGCCCGGCCGGGATCCCGCTGTCGCACCTGCTGCGCACGCTGCGCGAGAAACAGGTCGAGCGGCACCTGCGGCCGTGGCGCGAGCGCGCCGCGCTCGCCGCGTGGGGCTTTGTCGCGCGCCGGCCGCTCCTTTACGCGCTGACGACCAAGCTCGCGGTACGGATCCTCGAGCGGCTGGGCGGCAACGGCGGCTCGCTGCGGCGCCTGCCGATGATGGGTGGCTGGATGGACACGCGCGACATGCCGACGCCGACCGGCCGGACGTTCCGCGAACTGTACGCGGCCTCGCAAAGCCACCTGGGCTGACGACTGTTCATCGGGTGGCAACAGTGCGTTCGCTATTCATGTATTTATCTTGATAGGTGCGGCCTATAGAATCCTGCCTGTAGTCCCCGGAATCGGGTTTCGGGGCATGAGGTCAAGGAGCCGCATCATGAAAAAGACAATATCGATGTACTGGCCGCTGGCAATCGTCGTTCCGCTCGCCGCGGCCGCTTATCTGCACGCGATGGCCGACGCGCCGGCGCGTGGACCGATCGCCGTTCATCAGGCATCGGCAGAACTCGCGCGCGCGGTGTCGTTCGGTCTGGTCGACGACGCAGCGACACCGTTGCCGGCCGCATCCGGCGACGTCGTGCTCGCCGCGCCCAAGGCGCTGTAAGGCACGCCGCCGTCGCTTCGCGCGGCGGCGCGATTCCGGGCGCCTTTGTATAATGGCGCGTTCTTCTCCCGCGCGGCTCGCCGCGGCTTTCCGATAGTGCGATGACCCGCGTTGCGATCTGTTTCGTCTGTCTCGGCAATATCTGCCGTTCGCCCACCGCAGAAGGCGTGATGCGCCACCAGGTGGACGCGGCCGGGCTGGCCGACCGGATCGAGGTCGATTCGGCCGGTACCGGCGACTGGCACGTCGGCGAGCCGCCCGACACGCGCGCGCAGGCGGCGGCCCGCACCCGCGGCTACGACCTGTCGGCGCTGCGCGCGCGGCAGGTGAGCGCGGCGGATTTCGAGCGGTTCGACCTGCTGCTGGCGATGGACGAAGCCAATCTCGCGGAATTGCGGCGGCGCTGCCCGCCCGGGCAGCGCGACAAGGTGCGCCTCCTGATGGAATTCGCGCCGGGCGCGGCCGGGACCGAAGTGGCCGATCCTTATTTCGGCGGCGCGCAGGGCTTCGAACAGGTGCTCGACCAGGTCGAGCGAGCGTGCGCGGGCCTGCTGGACACCCTCCGGAGCGGCGCCGCACGC
Source organism: Burkholderia sp. BCC1985 (assembly GCF_905339915.1). Taxonomy (NCBI): domain Bacteria; kingdom Pseudomonadati; phylum Pseudomonadota; class Betaproteobacteria; order Burkholderiales; family Burkholderiaceae; genus Burkholderia; species Burkholderia sp. BCC1985. The sequence continues at coordinate 372,962 of NZ_CAJPGY010000001.1, read as the reverse complement.
TGATCGCGGCGGGGTATTCAGCGGTCTGCGAATACCCTGTCGAAGACATGGATACTTGACTAAAAACGTCAAATATTTATACTTGACCAAAATCGTCAAGATTGCAGTCCCCTAGACACCATGAGACTCACCACCAAAGGCCGTTTCGCCGTCACGGCGATGATTGACTTGGCACTGCGCCAGGAGCAGGGCCCGGTGACGCTTGCAGGCATCAGCCAGCGCCAGCGGATTTCGCTCTCGTATCTCGAACAGCTGTTCGGCAAGCTGCGCAGGCATGAAATCGTCGAATCCGTGCGCGGCCCGGGCGGCGGCTACAACCTCGCGCGTCGCGCGCAGGACGTCACCGTCGCCGACATCATCATCGCGGTCGATGAACCGCTCGACGCCACGCAGTGCGGCGGCAAAGGCACGTGCGACGGCTCGAAGCAGCCCGGCGGCCATTGCATGACGCACGAGCTGTGGTCGACCCTGAACCAGAAAATGGTCGAATACCTCGATTCGGTATCGCTGCAGGATCTCGTCGATCAGCAGCGCGCACGCGAGGGCGCGCCCGCGGTGCTGCGCGACCGGCGCGCGCCGGAGCCCGCCGCGGCGCCGGCCGAACCGGTGCGCACGATGCCGCTCGGTCCCAATTCGGTGTTCAACATCGCGAGTTCGTGAGCGCGAACGCGCCGCACACCCCATAACGCACATAGTCCCTGCACAGAATACCCGGAGCGACAGATGACCCAAGAGACTCTCCACCTGCCCATCTACATGGATTACAGCGCGACGACGCCGGTCGACCCGCGCGTGGTCGACAAGATGGTGCCGTACCTGCGCGAGCAGTTCGGCAACCCGGCATCGCGCAGCCACGCGTACGGCTGGGATGCCGAACGCGCGGTCGAGGAAGCGCGCGAACAGGTGGCTGCGCTCGTGAACGCGGATCCGCGCGAGATCATCTGGACGTCCGGCGCAACGGAATCGGACAACCTCGCGATCAAGGGTGCCGCGAATTTCTACAAGGGCAAGGGCAAGCACATCGTCACGGTGAAGACCGAGCACAAGGCCGTGCTCGACACCTGCCGCGAGCTCGAGCGCGACGGCTTCGAAGTCACCTATCTCGACGTGAAGGAAGACGGCCTGATCGACCTCGACGTGTTCAAGGCCGCGCTGCGCCCGGACACGATCCTCGTATCCGTGATGCACGTGAACAACGAGATCGGCGTGATCCAGGACATCGAGACGATCGGCGAGATCTGCCGCGAGAAGGGCATCGTGTTCCACGTGGACGCCGCACAGTCGACCGGCAAGGTCGAGATCGACCTCGCGAAGCTGAAGGTCGACCTGATGTCGTTCTCGGCGCACAAGACCTACGGCCCGAAGGGCATCGGCGCGCTGTACGTGCGTCGCAAGCCGCGCGTGCGCATCGAAGCGCAGATGCACGGCGGCGGCCACGAGCGCGGCATGCGTTCGGGCACGCTGGCGACGCACCAGATCGTCGGCATGGGCGAAGCGTTCCGCATCGCGCGTGAAGAAATGGCGACCGAGAACGAGCGCATCCGCATGCTGCGCGACAAGCTGCTGCGCGGCCTGTCGCAGATCGAGGAAACGTACGTGAACGGCGACATGGAGCACCGTGTCCCGCACAACCTGAACATCAGCTTCAACTTCGTCGAAGGCGAGTCGCTGATCATGGCGATCAAGGACGTCGCGGTGTCGTCGGGCTCGGCTTGCACGTCGGCGTCGCTGGAGCCGTCGTACGTGCTGCGTGCACTCGGCCGCAACGACGAACTCGCGCACAGCTCGATCCGCTTCACGGTCGGCCGCTTCACGACGGAGCAGGACGTCGACTTCGTGATCAACCTGCTGAACAGCAAGATCGCGAAGCTGCGCGAACTGTCGCCGCTCTGGGAAATGCACCAGGAAGGCATCGATCTGTCGACGATCGAATGGGCCGCACACTGAACACCGCATTGAATACATTCGCGGGCGGATTTGCGCACGCAGACGTAACGAGTCAAGGAGTTTGAGTCATGTCATACAGCAACAAGGTTCTGGATCACTACGAAAACCCGCGTAACGTCGGTTCGTTCGCGAAAGACGACGACGCGGTCGGCACGGGCATGGTCGGCGCGCCGGCCTGCGGCGACGTGATGAAGCTGCAGATCCGCGTCGGCGCGGACGGCGTGATCGAAGACGCGAAGTTCAAGACGTACGGCTGCGGCTCGGCCATCGCGTCGAGCTCGCTCGTGACCGAGTGGGTGAAGGGCAAGACCCTCGACGAGGCACTGTCGATCAAGAACACGCAGATCGCCGAAGAGCTGGCCCTGCCGCCGGTGAAGATTCACTGCTCGATTCTCGCGGAAGACGCGATCAAGGCAGCCGTGGCCGACTACAAGAAGCGCCACGACACCAAGGAAGGCGATCAGGCAGCAGCCTGAGCGGCATCGAGCGGCTTGTGAAGGATCGCGGCGGGCCCGGGTGGCGCGCCGCGGCAAGGACATCATGGCAATTACACTGACCGAAAAAGCAGCACAGCACGTCCAGAAATACCTCGTCCGTCGCGGCAAGGGTGTGGGCCTGCGGCTTGGCGTTCGCACGACCGGGTGCTCGGGGCTCGCGTACAAGCTCGAGTATGTCGACGAGCTGGCTCCCGAGGATCAGGTGTTCGAGAGCCATGGCGTGAAGGTCGTCGTCGACCCGAAGAGCCTCGCGTACATCGACGGCACCGAGCTCGACTTCGCACGCGAAGGCCTGAACGAGGGGTTCAAGTTCAACAACCCGAACGTGAAGGACGAGTGCGGCTGCGGCGAATCGTTCCGCGTGTGACGCGGGTTTCCGCGCGATGCGGGCAAGAGGCGGCACGGGCCGCCTTTTTAATGTGCGGCGTTTGCCGCGCGACGAACCGGAATTGAACGCGACGATGGTTTCGCTGAAAGACAGCCACTTCGATCTGTTTCACCTGCCGGCGCAATTCGCGCTCGACGAGACGGCGCTCGACAGCGCCTATCGCACGGTGCAGACGCAGGTGCACCCGGACCGCTTCGCGGCGGCCGGCGACGCGCAAAAGCGCATCGCGATGCAATGGGCGACCCGTGCGAACGAAGCCTACCGCACGCTGCGCGATCCGCTGAAGCGCGCGACCTATCTGCTGTCGCTGCGCGGCGTCGACATCGGTGCCGAAAACAACACCGCGATGGAGCCCGCGTTCCTGATGCAGCAGATGGAGTGGCGCGAAGGCATCGAGGATGCCGCGGCTGCCCGCAACGTCGACGCGCTCGATGCGCTGCTCGCCGAGCTGCGCGACGAAAAGCGCGTGCGCCTCGAGCGCCTCGGCACGCTGCTCGACAGCGCGGCCGACCAGGCCGCCGCCGAGGCCGTGCGCCAGCTGATGTTCATCGAACGGGTCGCGTCGGAAGTGGGCGCGCAGATCGAGCGCCTCGAAACTTAACCGCGTGCCTCGCGGCACGCGCAGCAAACGGGCCGAGCGCCCGAACGAACCAAGATGGCTTTACTGCAAATTTCCGAACCGGGCATGGCGCCGGCGCCGCACCAGCGGCGACTCGCTGTCGGGATCGATCTCGGCACGACGAACTCGCTCGTCGCGGCCGTGCGCAACAGCGTGCCCGAAGTGCTGCCGGACGAAGCGGGCCGCGCGCTGCTGCCGTCGGTGGTCCGTTATCTGGAGAAGGGCGGCCGCCGCATCGGTCACGAAGCGAAGGAGCAGGCCGCGACCGATCCGCGCAACACGATCGTGTCGGTCAAGCGCTTCATGGGCCGCGGCAAGGCCGAGGTCGAAGGCGCGGCGAACGCGCCGTACGAATTCGTCGATGCACCCGGCATGGTGCAGATTCGCACGATCGACGGCGTGAAGAGCCCGGTCGAAGTGTCGGCCGAGATTCTCGCGACGCTGCGTTACCGTGCGGAAGACACGCTCGGCGACGATCTGGTCGGCGCGGTGATCACGGTGCCCGCGTATTTCGACGACGCGCAGCGCCAGGCGACGAAAGACGCCGCGCGCCTCGCGGGCCTCAACGTACTGCGCCTGTTGAACGAACCGACCGCGGCCGCGATCGCCTACGGTCTCGACAACGCGGCCGAAGGCCTCTACGCGGTGTACGACCTCGGCGGCGGCACGTTCGACCTGTCGATCCTGAAGCTGACGAAGGGCGTGTTCGAAGTGCTGGCCGCGGGCGGCGATTCCGCACTCGGCGGCGACGATTTCGACCACGCGCTGTTCGGTCACGTACTTGCGCAGGCCGGCATCGACGCGAAGGCGCTCGCGCCCGAGGACGTGCGCCTGCTGCTCGATCGCGTGCGCGTGCTGAAGGAAGCGCTGTCGTCCGCGCCGCAGGCGTCGCTCGACGTGACGCTGTCGACCGGTGCACACCTCGTGCAGACGATCTCGCACGACACGTTCGCCGCGCTCGTCGAGCCGCTCGTGCAGCGTACGCTGACGCCGACCCGCAAGGCCCTGCGCGATGCGCAGGTGAGCCCGGCCGACATCAAGGGTGTCGTGCTGGTCGGCGGCGCGACGCGCATGCCGGTGATCCGCGAGGCGGTCGCGAAGTATTTCGGCCAGCCGCCGCTCGTCAACCTCGATCCGGACCAGGTCGTCGCGCTCGGCGCGGCGATCCAGGCCGACCTGCTCGCCGGCAATCGCGGCAGCGGCGACGACTGGCTGCTGCTCGACGTGATTCCGCTGTCGCTCGGCGTCGAGACGATGGGTGGTCTCGTCGAGAAGATCATTCCGCGCAATTCGACGATTCCGATCGCGCGTGCGCAGGAATTCACGACCTTCAAGGACGGCCAGACCGCGATGGCGATCCACGTCGTGCAGGGCGAGCGCGAGCTCGTCGCCGACTGCCGCTCGCTCGCGCGCTTCGAGCTGCGGGGCATCCCGCCGATGACGGCCGGTGCGGCGCGCATCCGCGTGACCTACCAGGTCGATGCGGACGGGCTGCTGTCGGTGTTCGCGCGCGAGCAGCATTCGGGCGTCGAGGCGTCGGTCGTCGTGAAGCCGTCGTACGGCCTCGCCGACGACGACATCGCGAAGATGCTCGAGGACAGCTTCAAGACCGCCGAGATCGACATGCGCGCACGCGCGCTGCGCGAAGCGCAGGTCGAGGCCGAGCGGATGATCGAGGCGACGCAGGCGGCGCTGGCGGCCGACGGCGAATTGCTCGACGATGCCGAACGCACGCAGGTCGACGCGCTCGTCGCGGCGCTGCGCACGATCGCGCAGGGCGACGACACGGACGCGATCGAGACCGCGACCAAGACGCTGGCCGACGGCACCGACGAATTCGCGGCGCGCCGGATGGACAAGAGCATCAAGCGCGCACTGTCGGGCCGCCGCCTCGACGAGATCTGAACGAACGAACTGCATGCGGGCCGGCGACGGCCCGCGCGATATTGAACCGTGCGGCGCCAGCCGCCGCACCCTGACTGACGGAACGGACATGCCTCAACTGGTGGTGCTGCCTCACGTCGAACTGTGCCCGGACGGTGCAGTGATCGACGCGACGCCCGGCAAGAGTATTTGCGACAACCTGCTCGACCACGGGATCGAGATCGAGCATGCGTGCGAGAAGTCGTGCGCGTGCACGACCTGCCACGTGGTGATCCGCGAGGGCTTCAACGATCTCGAGCCGTCCGAGGAGGACGAAGACGACCTGCTCGACAAGGCGTGGGGCCTCGAGCCGACATCGCGCCTGTCGTGCCAGGCGATCGTGAAGGAAGATTCGGACCTGGTGGTCGAGATCCCGAAGTACTCGATCAACCACGCGAAGGAAAATCACTGACGGATCGGCGGGGCGGACTCGCCACTTATACGGGAGAGCAGGCCATGAAATGGACCGATTCGCGCGAAATCGCCATCGCGCTGGCAGACAAGCATCCGGACGTCGATCCGCAGCGGGTCAATTTCGTCGACCTGCGCCAATGGGTCATCGAGCTGGACGGCTTCACCGACGACCCGGCGCACTCGGGCGAGAAGATCCTCGAAGCGATCCAGGCTCACTGGATCGACGAATCGGACTTCGACGACGAAGACTGAGGTTCGCGCCGACGCCCGCACCGCGTGGCGCCGGCAACGCTCCCGCAAAAGGAAAAGGCTCGTGACGCGTCACGAGCCTTTTTCATTTCCGCGCGGCGCAAGAGCCGCGCGGCGATTCGTCATGCATTACGAGCCGACCAGCGTGCCGTTCTCGATCCGCACACGCTGGCCCTGGCCGAACGGCGGCGGGTTGTGGTACGTGAACGTGCGCGTCGCGCCGCTTTCCATCTGGACCTGCACCTGGTAGTCGGTTTCCGCGCGTACCTGCTTCTCGACCTGGTTGCCGGCGAGACCGCCGCCGAGCGCGCCGATGATCGTCATCGCGGTGCGGCCGTTGCCGTGACCGAACTGGTTGCCGAGCAGGCCGCCGGCCGCTGCGCCGCCGACCGCGCCGATCCCCGAGCTCTGGCCCGGCGTGCGCGTCTGCGTAATCGCGACGACCGTGCCGCAGGTCTGGCAATAGGCCGGCTGCGCGGGTGCGGACGGCTGTTGCGCGTATTGCGGCGGTTGCGGTGCCGGCGTATGGCGGTGGTGCGTGGCTGCCGGGCGCGGCGCGGGCCGCGGCTCGGCTTGTGCCGCAGCTGCCTTCTCCGCAGCGGCTTTCTCGGCCGCAGCCTTCTGCGCGGCCTGTTCGGCTGCTTGCTGCTGCGCTTGCGCGGCGAGCGCGGCGCTGGCAGCTGCCGCCGTATCGACGGCCGGCTGCGACGCGATCAGCGCGGCCTGGGTCTGGCCGTTCTGCGCGTTGTTGCTGCTGGCCTTCGGGAAGATGCCCGTGATCGCGGCGGTGGCGGCGAGGCTGGCGACGATGACGGCGCCTGCGGCGGTCGCGATGAGCGGGTGCAGGCGTTGCTTTTGCGGCGTGGTTTGATTCTGGTTGTCCATTTTCTTCTCCGGTGTCGACCCGGTTTCGCACGTTGGCGCTGGCCGGATCCCACGCTCGGGAGCGAGCAGACTTGGCGTTCCGGCGCCTCGTTCTGGTCCCGTGGTCATGCGTGGTGACGCAACAGGAGTGTCGTCCACGAGCGAGCGGCGCACCGTATCAAGGTGTAACGAATTGCAGCGCGGGATCGGCGTTTGCTACAGGGAAAACCCGGAGAAGGCCGTCGCGACGAGGGAATAAAACGGGGGAGGATCGAAAGCCGGCGAACGCCGGCAGGCGGGATTTACGCGTGGTTACAAAGCTGACGCGTGCGCGCCGCAGGGCGCGGCGCACACGCGGGTACGGCCGTCAGTCTTCGCGGCGCAGGTGCGGGAACAGCAGCACGTCGCGGATCGTCGGGCTGTCGGTCAGCAGCATCACGAGACGGTCGATGCCGATCCCGCAACCGCCCGTCGGCGGCATCCCGTGTTCGAGCGCGCGGATGTAGTCGGCGTCGAAGAACATCGCTTCCTCGTCGCCCGCATCCTTCTGCTCGACCTGCTTCTTGAAGCGCGCGGCCTGGTCTTCCGGATCGTTCAGCTCCGAGAAGCCGTTCGCGATCTCGCGGCCGGTCATGAACAGCTCGAAACGCTCGGTGATGCCCGGCACCGTGTCCGACGCGCGTGCGAGCGGCGACACTTCGACCGGGTAGTCGATGATGTAGGTCGGCTCCCACAGCTGCGATTCGGCGGTTTCCTCGAACAGCGCGAGCTGCAGCGCGCCGATGCCGGCGTTCAGGAAGGCCGGCTGCGACACGTCGACGCCGAGGCGCTTCAGTTCGGAGCGCAGGAACGCGTCGTCCGACAGCTGGCCGTCGGTGTACTGCGGCGCGTACTTCTGGATCGCCTGCGTGATCGTCAGGCGGTGGAACGGCTTCGCGAGATCGAGCTCGCGGCCCTGGTACTGGATCGTCGCGGTGCCGAGCGCATCGATCGCCGCCTGGCGGATCAGCTGCTCGGTGAAGTCCATCAGCCAGCGGTAGTCGGTGTACGCGGCGTAGAACTCCATCATCGTGAATTCCGGGTTGTGGCGCGGCGACACGCCTTCATTCCGGAAGTTGCGGTTGATCTCGAACACGCGTTCGAAACCGCCGACGATCAGGCGCTTCAGGTACAGCTCCGGCGCGATGCGCAGGAACATCTGCATGTCGAGCGCGTTGTGGTGCGTGACGAACGGCTTGGCCGCGGCGCCGCCCGGGATCGGGTGCAGCATCGGCGTCTCGACTTCCATGAACTCGGCGTTGTCCATGAACTTGCGGATCGACGCGATGGTCTTGGTGCGCGCGCGGAACGTGTCGCGCGTTTCCGGCGTGACGATCAGGTCGACATAGCGCTGGCGATAGCGCATTTCCTGGTCGGCGAGGCCATGGAACTTGTCCGGCAGCGGACGCAGCGCCTTCGACAGCAGGCGCAGTTCCTTGCACTGGACCGACAGCTCGCCCTTGTTGGTGCGGAACAGCACGCCGCGTGCGGCGACGATGTCGCCCAGGTCCCACTTCTTGAATGCGTCGTAGGTTTCCGCGCCGACGTCGTTCGGCGTCACGAAGAACTGGATCTGGCCCGAACCGTCCTGCACCGTCGCGAAGCTCGCCTTGCCCATCACGCGCTTGAGCATCATGCGGCCGGCGACCGACACCTCGACCGGGTTCGCTTCGAGCGCGGCCTTGTCCGAGTCGGCGAATTTCACCTGGAGATCGGCGGCGTGATGCGTCGGCCGGAAATCGTTCGGATAGGCGACGCCTTGCTCGCGCAGTGCGCGCAGCTTCTCGCGGCGCTCGGCGATGATCTGGTTTTCGTCCGCCGCGACGGCGGGCTGCGTTTGGGTCGGTTCGGTCATGATGGTCGGAATTCGGAGTGGGTGCGGCAACGCAACGGGAAGGGCGGCGCGACCGGAGGGGCCGCGCTGCGGCGCTTACACGCCCTGTTTGAGGCTCGCGCTGATGAAGTCGTCGAGATCGCCGTCGAGGACGGCTCTCGTGTTGCTCATTTCGACGTTCGTGCGCAGGTCCTTCACGCGGCTCTGGTCGAGCACGTACGAACGGATCTGGTGGCCCCAGCCCACATCGGTCTTGCTCGATTCGAGCTTGTCCTGTTCGGCCTGGCGCTTGCGCATTTCGACTTCGTACAGGCGCGATTTCAGCATCGCCATTGCTTCGGCGCGGTTGCGGTGCTGCGAGCGGTCGTTCTGGCACTGCACGACGATACCGGTCGGCATGTGCGTGATCCGCACCGCGGAGTCGGTCTTGTTGATGTGCTGGCCGCCCGCGCCCGAGGCGCGGTACGTGTCGATGCGCAGGTCGGCCGGGTTGATCTCGACTTCGATCGAATCGTCGATTTCCGGATAGACGAACACCGACGAGAACGACGTGTGACGGCCGCCCGACGAGTCGAACGGCGACTTGCGCACGAGGCGGTGGATGCCCGTTTCGGTGCGCAGGAAGCCGTATGCGTATTCGCCCGTGACCTTGACCGTCGCGTTCTTGATGCCGGCGACGTCGCCGTCGGACTCTTCGAGCACCTCGGCCTTGAAGCCCTTGCGTTCGCAGTAGCGCAGGTACTGGCGCAGCAGCATCGATGCCCAGTCGCACGCTTCGGTGCCGCCGGCGCCGGCCTGGATGTCGATGAAGCAGTTGTTCGGGTCGGCCGGGTTCGAGAACATCCGGCGGAACTCGATGTCGCCGACGCGTGCTTCGAGCTTCTTCGCGTCGTCTTCCGATGCGACGAGGGTGTCTTCGTCGCCTTCCTCGCGTGCGAGCTCGAACAGGTCGAGCGCATCGCGCAGGTCGCTATCGAGCGCCGTCAGCGTCGTGACGACGCCTTCGAGCAGCTTCTTCTCGCGGCCGAGTGCCTGGGCGTTCTTCGAATCGTTCCAGACGTTCGGGTCCTCGAGTTCCTTGTTGACTTCGGTCAGACGCGCAGCTTTGGCGTCGTAGTCAAAGATACCCCCGAAGCTCGCCCGCGCGGTTGCGCAGGTCGAGCAGGGAGCTTTCGATCGCGTTGAGACGTTCCGCTTCCATGATCGTTCGCTATTCTTGCTTCGTAAAAAAGCGGAATTATAGCCGATCGGCAGGGTTTCCCGGTGACGCGAAGTGTGCTTGCGTGCGCGCCGCGGCCCCGTCCGGCGCGGCGCGCATGTGGTTCGCATGTGGTCTGCACATGGCCCGCGGGCCCCGCGGGCCGGGTGGCCGGCCGGTTGGCGTTCAGCCGGCCGCGTGTTCGACGATCAGCTGGACGCGCGTCACGCCGTTCCACGTGTCGGCCACGAGCCGGTACGCGATCAGCGCGCTCGCCGGCAGCGGCTCGGTGTGGTTGAACCAGATCGCGTTGAAGCGCTGGCGGCCGCGCGCCAGTTGCAGCTTCAGGTGCTTTTCCTTCACGAGCGACTGCGACACGACGTCGAATTCGCCGGAGAAAAGCGGGGCCGGAAAGCCCTGGCCCCAGACGGCTTCGTCGAGCAGCCCGACGAACTGCGGCGTGAAATACGCTTCCTCGAGTTCGCCGTCGGTCTCGATCACGCGCGCCAGCGCGTCGTCGGACAGCCACTCGCGCGCGACGGCCTCGAACGCGGCCGCGAAGCGCGGCACGTTGTCGGTGTCGAGCGTGAGACCGGCCGCCATCGCGTGGCCGCCGAACGCGACGATCAGGTCGGGCTCGCGCTTCGACACGAGGTCGAGCGCATCGCGCAGGTGGAAGCCGGGAATCGAGCGGCCCGAACCCTTGACCCGCGTGCCGGCCTCGTCCGCATGCGCGAACGTGAACGACGGGCGGTGGAATTTCTCCTTGAGCCGTCCGGCGACGATGCCGATCACGCCCTGGTGCCATTCGGGATTGAACAGCGTGATCGTGCACGCGTCGGCCGGATCGACGTCGGCGAGATCGGCGAGCGCCTGCTGCTGCATGCCGGCCTCGATCTCGCGGCGCTCGCGGTTCATCACGTCGAGCTGCTGCGCGAGGTCCCACGCGCGGCCGATGTCGTCGGTGATCAGGCACTCGATGCCGAGCGACATGTCCGAGAGCCGCCCGGCGGCGTTCAGGCGCGGGCCGAGGCCGAAGCCGAGGTCGAAGCCCGATGCGGTGCGCGCCTCGCGGCCGGCGGCGCGGAACAGCGCGGCGATGCCCGGCTGCATGCGGCCGTTGCGGATGCGCTGCAGCCCCTGTGCGACGAGCACGCGATTGTTGCCGTCGAGCCGCACGACGTCGGCGACGGTGCCGAGCGCGACGAGGTCGAGCAGCCCGTCGAGGCGCGGTTCGGCTTCCTTGCTCGCGAACGCGCCGCGGCGGCGCAGCTCGGCGCGCAGCGCGAGCAGCACGTAGAACATCACGCCGACGCCGGCGATGTGCTTGCTCGGGAACGCGCAGCCGGGCTGGTTCGGGTTGACGATCGCGCGCGCGGCGGGCAGCGCGTCGCCGGGCAGGTGGTGGTCGGTCACGAGCACGTCGATGCCGCGTGCGTTCGCGGCCTCGACGCCCGCGACGCTCGCGATCCCGTTGTCGACGGTGATCAGCAGGTCGGGCTTGCGCGCGGCCGCGAGTTCGACGATCTCGGGCGTGAGCCCGTAGCCGTATTCGAAGCGGTTCGGCACCAGGTAGTCGATTTGCGCGCCGAACATCCGCAGGCCGCGCACCGCGACTGCGCAGGCGGTCGCGCCGTCGCAGTCGTAGTCGGCGACGACCAGCAGGCGCCGTCGGTCGGCGATCGCGTCGGCGAGCAGCGCCGCGGCGTCCGCGCAGCCTTTCAGTTCGGTGGGCGGCACGAGCCGCGCGAGCGCGGTTTCGATGTCGGTCGGGGACTGCACGCCGCGTGACGCATACAGGCGCGCGAGGACGGGATGCAGGCCGTGGCGCGCGAGCGCTTCGGCGTCGGCGGGCGCGACGGGGCGGGTAACGATCCGGGTCATACAGGTCGGGTTATTCGAACAGGGATGCCAGCGCGCGGCGGCGCCAGAACTTGCGCAGGTCGCCGCGCGTCGCGTGCAGCGTCACGGAGCTGGTGTCGCCGCACAGCGTGAAGTCGACGCCGGCCAGCTCGCCGTTCTGCAGCGCGGCGAGGGCGGGCGCGAACCAGTCGCGCTCGAGCGCGGCGAGCGCGTCGTGCCAGCGTGCCCAGTCCTGTTCGATGAACGGGGCGGACAGCGTGGGCAGCTCGACGAGCGTCGCGCCGGCGGCGGCGGGCAATGTGCCGAATGCGGCCGGCACGGCGCCGGCCTCGGCCTGCGCCGCGCGCGCGAGGCCGAGCGCGGCGGGCGACACGGACAGCACGCGCGCGAACGGCTTGCCGACCGGCTTCAGCGTGCCCTGCGCGTGGAACCAGATCGAATTGACGGCGGGCAACCCGCGCGCTTCGCGCGCTTCGTTGACCGGATGCTGGAACCACGCCATCTGCACTTCGTTCTGCAGCTTCATCCACATCCGCGAGCGTTCGCCGGTGTGCGCCTCGTGCGGCAACCAGATCTCGATGTTGCGGCCGCTGGCGCGCAGCGGCGCGGCGCCGGCGAGGCGGGCGAGCTGCTCGCTGGACAGATACCAGCGCGCCGGATGCGGCGCTTCCAGTCGCACGCCGAGCTCCTCGATCAGCGGGCGCGCGACCGCCAGCAACGCGGCGGCGTCGCCGTCGTCGAGCGCGAGGCTCGCCGGGTCGACGAGCACGAGGTGATCGTGCGCGATTTCGACATGGACGGGCTCGACGCACGCCCAGGCCTGGGTGCCCGGGTCGCCGCCGTCCGCCAGCAGCATGTAGGGCGCGAGCGGCGCCTCGTCGGCGGCGTTGCCCTGGGTCGCGCCGAACCGGCGGGCCAGCCAGCGCTCGTGCGGCAGCGTGCGCTGGAAGTCCTCGCCGGCCACGCGCTCGACGAGGCTCGCGCGGGCGAGCAACTTTTCGAGCGCGGGGCTGTCCAGCGTGTGCAGGGACGAGGCCGCATCGGCCGCCGACGGCAGCGCGAACGGAACGAGAAAATGGAGGCGTCGGTCGTGCATGATGGTGCGCATTGTATGGCAAACTGCGCGCGTGATCGGGCCGGCTGACGGTCCGATTGGGCCCGATTGCGTCCGGCGACCGCTTTTTTCGACCGCGCCCCGGGCGGCGCTCCGGCCTCGGGCCGCCATCCCCGCCGTAACCAGCAGAAAGGATTCGCTTGAAACTTCCGTACGAATGGCAGATCGGCTGGCGCTACACGCGCGCCGGCAAACGCACGACCGGCAACGGCTTCATTTCCTTCATCGCGCTCGTGTCGATGCTCGGGATCGCGCTCGGCGTCGCGGCGCTGATCGTCGTGCTGTCCGTGATGAACGGCTTCCAGAAGGAAGTGCGCGACCGCATGCTGTCGGTGCTCGCGCACGTCGAGGTGTTTTCGCCGACCGGCTCGATGCCCGACTGGCAACTGACCGCGCAGGAAGCGCGCCGCAATCCGTCGGTGACGGGCGCGGCGCCGTACGTCGACGCGCAGGCGCTGCTCACGCGCCAGGACGCGGTGAGCGGCGTGATGCTGCGCGGCGTCGAGCCGTCGCTCGAACCGCAGGTGTCGGACATCGGCAAGGACATGAAGGCAGGCCAGCTCGCCGCGCTCGTGCCGGGCCAGTTCGGCATCGTGCTCGGCGACGCGCTCGCCGGCAACCTCGGCGTGACGGTCGGCGACAAGGTCACGCTCGTCGCCCCCGAAGGCACGATCACGCCGGCCGGGATGATGCCGCGGCTCAAGCAGTTCACGGTCGTCGGCGTGTTCGAGTCGGGCCACTACGAATACGACAGCACGCTCGCGATGATCAACATCCGCGACGCGGAGGCGCTGTTCCGGATGGCCGCGCCGACCGGCGTGCGGCTGCGGCTCACCGACATGCAGAAGGCGCCGCAGGTCGCGGTCGAGCTGTCGCATACGCTGTCGGGCAGCCTGTACATCCGCGACTGGACCCAGCAGAACAAGACCTGGTTCTCGGCCGTGCAGATCGAGAAGCGGATGATGTTCATCATCCTCACGCTGATCATCGCGGTGGCCGCGTTCAACCTCGTGTCGTCGCTCGTGATGACGGTGACCAACAAGCAGGCCGACATCGCGATCCTGCGCACGCTTGGCGCGCAGCCGGGCTCGATCATGAAGATCTTCGTCGTGCAGGGCGTGACGATCGGCTTCGTCGGCACCGCATCGGGCGTCGCGCTCGGCTGCCTGATCGCGTGGAGCATTCCGTGGCTGATCCCGATGATCGAGCACCTGTTCGGCGTTCAGTTCCTGCCGCCGTCGGTGTACTTCATCAGCGAGCTGCCGTCCGAGCTCGTCGCGGGCGACGTCATCAAGATCGGCCTGATCGCGTTCGTGCTGTCGGCCGTCGCGACGCTCTATCCGAGCTGGCGCGGCGCGAAGGTGAAGCCGGCGGAGGCGCTGCGCTATGAATGATCGCGCGACCGCATTCGCGGATTCACGACAACCCATCAGACAGGATTCGGCAGGTATGCAGGAATACGTGCTTCAGGCGCGCGGGATCACGAAGGCGTTCGTGCAGGGCGGCTTCAACGTGCAGGTGCTCAACAACACCGAGCTGACGGTGCGGCGCGGCGAGAAGCTGGCGGTCGTCGGCGCGTCGGGCTCCGGCAAGAGCACGCTGCTGCACGTGCTGGGCGGCCTCGACGAACCGAGCGCGGGCGAAGTGTCGCTGCTCGGCAAGCCGTTTACGCAGCTCGCCGAGCGCGAGCGCAACGAGCTGCGCAACCGCGCGCTCGGCTTCGTCTACCAGTTCCATCACCTGCTGCCGGAATTCACCGCGCTCGACAACGTCGCGATGCCGCTGCGCATCCGCCGGATGACGACCGAGGACGCGCGCGCGCAGGCACAGGCGATGCTCGAACGTGTCGGTCTCGGCCCGCGTGCGAAGCACCGGCCGGGCGAGCTGTCGGGCGGCGAGCGGCAGCGCGTCGCGATCGCGCGCGCGCTGGTGACGAAGCCGGCCTGCGTGCTCGCCGACGAGCCGACCGGCAACCTCGATGGCACGACGGCCGATACCGTGTTCAACCTGATGCTCGAGTTGTCCGAGACGCTCGAAACGAGCTTCGTGATCGTCACGCACGATCCCGAGCTCGCCGCGCGCTGCGACCGCATCATGCGCCTGCGCGACGGCGTGCTGCACGAGGAGCCGGCGCTGCCGGTGTGAACGAACGCCTCCGCCGTGCCGCCGGACGAGTCCCGGCGTTGCGGCGGGGCGCAGGAAAGCCGCCATGTGGATCGATACGCATTGCCATCTCGATGCCGCCGAATTCGACGCCGACCGCGACGCGGTCACGCAGGCGGCGCGTGCGGCCGGCGTGTCGCGCATCGTGATTCCGAGCATCGGGCGCGACAACTTCACGACCGTGCGCGAACTGGCGCAGCGCACACCGGGCGCGGTCTATGCGCTCGGCATCCACCCGATGTATACGCCGCACGCACGCGACGAGGATCTCGACCGGCTGCGCATAGAGATCGAGGCGAGCCTCGACGATCCGCGCTTCGTCGCGATCGGCGAGATCGGGCTCGACTACTTCGTGCCGGGGCTCGACGAAGCGCGGCAGCAATTCTTCTATCAAGGGCAGCTCAAGCTCGCGCGGGAATTCGACCTGCCGGTGCTGTGCCACGTGCGCAAGTCGCAGGACCGCGTGCTCGCCGGGCTGCGCCGCTTCGGCGTGCGGCGCGGCATCGCGCATGCGTTCAACGGCAGTTTCCAGCAGGCCGACGCGTATCTCGCACAGGGGCTGCATCTCGGTTTCGGCGGCAACGTGACGTTCGGACGCGCGTTGCAGATCCGCCGGCTCGCCGCGCAGTTGCCGCTCGACGCGATCGTCGTCGAGACCGACGCGCCCGACATCGCGCCCGAATGGGCGTACAAGTCCCGCAATGCGCCCGACCAGGTGCCGCGCATCGGTGCCGTGCTCGCCGAGCTGCGCGGGATCGACGCGCACGCGCTGTCCCTATCCACAACGGCTAACGCGCTCGCCGCGCTGCCGCGACTCGCCCTTTCGTCCGCATAATCGTTGCCGGAAGGCGCCGTCTCGACAGCGGCGGCGCCAGGTCGACGAGGAGGCGCGATGCGCGTGTGGTGGATCGCGTTCGCGCTCGGCGTGGTCGTGCTGCAGCGGCAGGCGGCGTTGCCGGGCGCGGGCGTCTGGGCAGGCGGGGCGGCCGTGCTGGCCGGTTGCGGCGCGCTGCTTGCATGGTGTGCGCGGCGCCGTCGAACCCGCGCGATTGTCGCGCTCCGGTGGGTGCTGTGCGCGTGCGCCGCCGGTGCGATCGGATTCGGCTATGCGGCCGCGCGCGCCGAATGGCGGCTGCGTGACAGCCTGCCCGTCGAGCGGGAAGGGCGCAACATCGTCGTCACGGGCGTGATCCGCGGGTTGCCGGTGATCGACGACACCGGCGCGCGACTGCTGTTTGCCGTCGAATCGAACGATGCGGCGCTGGCCCGGTTTCCTCCCGTGATCCGGTTGTCGTGGCGCACGTACGGCGCGCCCGCGGCACGCGACGCGATGCCCGATTTGCGCGCCGCGCAGCGCTGGCGCCTCGTCGTGCGCCTGAAGCGTCCGCATGCCGAGGCGAATCCCGGCGTGCGCGACAGCGAGGCGGCATGGCTCGCCGCGGGCATTCGCGCGATCGGCTATGTGGTCGCGCCCGAACGGGCGGAACTGCTCGACGCGCGTGCATCGGGATGGCGCGCGTCGATCGATCGGCTGCGCGACGCGCTGCGTGCCGGTATCGGCGATGCGCTCGGCAGCGGCGCGCGCCATCGCGGCATCGTGACCGCGCTCGCGGTCGGCGATCAATCCGGCATCGGCGACGACGCGTGGCGCGTGCTGCGCAATACGGGCACGAGTCATCTGGTCGCGATCTCGGGGCTGCATGTCGGGCTCGTCGGCGCGCTCGCCGGCGGGATCGCATCGATCGTCTGGCGGCGTCTGCGCTGGCGAGGACGTGCGGCGGCGCTGATGATTCCCGCGCCTTACGTGGCTTCGGTTGCCGCGCTGGCGGCCGCCGCCGGCTACGCGGCGCTCGCCGGCTTCAACGTGCCGGCGCAGCGCGCATGGTGGATGATCGCGGCCGGTGCGGCCGCCTATCTGGCCGGACGCAGCGTGCCGACCTCCGCGGTGCTGTGCGCGGCGCTCGGCGGCGTGCTGCTCGCCGATCCGTGGGCCGTGTTGTCCGCCGGTTTCTGGCTGTCGTTCGGCGCGGTCGCGGTAATCCTGATGGCGGTCGCGGGCTGGCGCGCGGTGTGCGAATTCGACGGGGGCGACAGGCGCGACAGCGGCGACGGTGCGGGGGATGGCACCGCCGCGGTCGACCGCTGGCGGTGGCTGCGAGCAGGGTGCGCGCGTGCCGGGCGCCGAATCGCGGAGGCCACGCGCGTGCAGTACGCGGTGACGATCGGCCTCGCGCCGCTGACGGCCGCGTGGTTCGCGCAGATCTCGGTATCCGGCCCGTTCGGCAATGCGTTCGCGATTCCGTGGGTCAGCGCCGTCGTGACGCCGGTCGTGCTCGCCGGTATCGGGTTGCCCGCGCCGTTGGACGGCTATGCGTTCCGGCTCGCGCATGCGGCGCTCGAACCGATGATGGCGCTGCTGGGGCATCTCGCCGACTGGCCGGCCGGCGTATTCTGGCTGCGCATGCCCGACTGGCCGGTGTTGATGCTGGCGTGCATCGGCGTCGCATGGGTGTTGATGCCGCGCGGCTGGCCGCTGCGCTGGGCCGCGCCGATCACATGGCTGCCGCTGCTTGCGCCGGCGCCGGATAAACCGCCGCCGGGCGGCTTCCGGCTGACCGTGCTCGACGTCGGGCAGGGCGCGTCGGTGCTGGTCGAGACCGCACGCCGGACCTTGCTGTTCGATGCGGGGCCCGGGCCGGAGTCGACCCATGCCGGCCAGCGGATCGTTGCGCCGTCGTTGCGCTCGCGCGGAATCCGGACCGTCGATACGCTCGTGCTCAGTCATGCGGACGCCGATCATGCGGGCGGCGCGGCGGCCGTCTATGCGGCCGCCGAGGTTCGCCAGCTGGTCGCCGGCATCGCGCCGCGGCACCGGCTGTGGCGCGACGCGCAGGCGGCCGGCGTGACCGATCGACTGCCTTGCGCGGCCGGGCAGCGGTGGAGCTGGGACGGTGTCGTGTTCACGATGCTGTGGCCGCCGCGCGTGGCGGGGGCCGGTCCGTCGAACGAACAATCGTGCGTGCTGCGCATCGACGCGGTGGGCACGTCGGCCCTGCTGACGGGCGACATCGAGGCACGCGCCGAGCGCCGCCTGGTGGCCGATGCGCGCGACGCGCTGGCCGCGCAGATCCTCGTCGTGCCGCACCATGGCAGCCGCACGTCGTCGGTCGAGCCTTTCCTCGATTCGGTCGGGCCGCGCGTCGCGGTATTTCCTGTAGGCTATCGCAATCGCTTCGGGCATCCGCACCGGACGGTCCTCGCGCGCTACGAGGCGCGCGGGATTCCGCTGCCACGCACCGATCGCGACGGGGCCGTGCGGTTCGACGTCGCGCCGGCGGACGGCGGTTTTGCGTTCGAGCGTTATCGCGATGCGCAGCGACGGTACTGGATGGACCGGTGAGTTGGTGTGGTGGCGCGCAGCAGGAACGAAGAGACCGGACAGGTGCTGGAGCAGCGGAGCCCGCCGATCGCGAAGCATGGGGCGGGAGTAAGTGCCAAAGCACCAACTCCGGTCGACCGCGAAGTATGGGACGGGAGTAAGCGCTGAAGCGCCAACTCCCGTCGACCGCGAAGCATGGGATCGGAGTAAGCGCTAAAGCGCCAACTCCCGTCGACAAAGGAGACATCGGCGTTTGAAGGACATCCTCCACTTCTCGCATGCGAACGGTTTTCCGGCCTCGACGTACCGGACGATCTTCGCCGAGCTGGCAGACGACTACGACCTGCGTTACATCGAGCGCATCGGTCACGACCGCCGCTACCCGGTGACACGCGACTGGCCGCATCTCGTCGAGCAGCTGCTCGACGACATCGGCAGCCGCTACGAGCGCCCGGTCTGGCTCGTCGGCCATTCGCTCGGCGGCTACCTGTCGCTGATGGCCGCGCTGAAAAAACCGCACTGGGTGCGCGGCGTGGTGATGATCGATTCACCGATCATCGCGGGATGGCGCGCCGGCGCGCTGCGCGCGAGCCAGTGGGCCGGGCTCGACGAGCGGCTGTCGCCGGCGGCCGCGACGCGCAACCGGCGCACGCGCTGGGCGAGCCGCGACGAAGCCTGGCGGCACTTTCACGAGAAACCCGCGTTCGCGCGCTGGGACGAGCGGATGCTGTCGGACTACATCGACCACGGCATCCCGCAGGCGGGCGCCGACGGCGAACGCGCGCTCGCATTCGACCGGCAGGTCGAATACCTGATCTACCGGACGCTGCCGCACACGCTCGGCCCGCGGCTCGCGCACGGCGCGCCGGTGCCGCTCGGCTTTCTCGCCGGCACGCGCTCGCGCGAGGTGCGGCAGGTCGGGCTCGAGGCGACGCGACGCGCCGCGCGCGGGCGCATCGAATGGATCGAGGGCAGCCACCTGTTCCCGATGGAGCGGCCGATCGAGACGGCCCGCGCATTGCAGCGGATGCTGAATTCGCTGAAAACGGCGGAGGGCGGCGTGCCGCGAGACAGCGCGGCGCTCGCGAACAGCGCCTGACGCCTTGGTCCGGTGCTCCGCGTCCGGCGTGCGCGGTTGCACCGTCCGGCCGGTTCGCCCCGGCGCGCACGGCTGGCGCGGCACAGCGCGAAAGGGCGGGATCATCGCGTCAATTGCTGAGAGAAGGGCGGGCTTTACGGTATAATCCGTTTTTCCCGCGAGCATCCAGCGATGACCAAATATGTTTTCGTCACCGGCGGCGTAGTTTCTTCCCTCGGCAAGGGTATTGCCGCCGCCTCTCTCGCCGCGATCCTCGAATCGCGCGGTCTGAAAGTCACCCTCCTCAAACTCGATCCCTACATCAACGTCGACCCCGGCACGATGAGCCCGTTCCAGCACGGCGAAGTGTTCGTGACGGAAGACGGAGCGGAGACCGACCTCGACCTCGGCCACTATGAGCGCTTCATCAGCACGAAGATGCGCAAGGCCAACAACTTCACGACCGGCCAGATCTACGAATCGGTGATCCGCAAGGAACGCCGCGGCGACTATCTCGGCAAGACCGTGCAGGTGATTCCGCACATCACGAACGAAATCCAGGCGTTCATCGAGCGCGGGGCGGCATCGGCCACCTGCGGCGAACCGGACGTCGCGATCGTCGAGATCGGCGGCACGGTCGGCGACATCGAGTCGCTGCCGTTCCTCGAGGCCGCGCGCCAGATGAGCCTGCGCCTCGGCCGCAACAGCGCGTGCTTCGTGCACCTGACGCTCGTGCCGTACGTCGCGACGGCCGGCGAGCTGAAGACGAAGCCGACCCAGCACAGCGTGCAGAAGCTGCGCGAGATCGGCATCCTGCCGCACGTGCTGCTGTGCCGTGCGGACCGCCGCATCCCGGACGACGAATCGAAGAAGATCTCGATGTTCTCGAACGTGCCGGAAGACGCCGTGATCTCGGTGTGGGACGCCGACAGCATCTACAAGATTCCGCAGATGCTGCACGACCAGGGCCTCGACCGGATCATCTGCGAAGAGCTGAAGCTGTCGCCGAAGGACGCCGACCTGAGCATGTGGTCGGAGCTCGTCGAGAAGCTGGAAAACCCGAAGCACGAAGTGACGATCGGCATGGTCGGCAAGTACGTCGACCTGACCGAGTCGTACAAGTCGCTGATCGAGGCGCTGCGCCACGCATCGCTGCACACGTCGACCAAGGTCAACATCGAGTACATCGACTCGGAAGAGATCGAGACGAACGGTGTCGACAGCCTGAAGCATCTCGACGCCGTGCTGGTGCCGGGCGGTTTCGGCCGTCGCGGCACGGAAGGCAAGATCGCGGCGATCCGCTATGCGCGCGAGGCGAAGGTGCCGTACCTCGGCATCTGTCTCGGCATGCAGCTCGCGGTGATCGAATTCGCGCGCGACGTCGTCGGCCTGAAGCAGGCGAACAGCACGGAATTCGATCCGGAAACGCCGGAACGCGTGGTCGCGCTGATCACCGAGTGGCACGACCGCGAAGGCAAGGTCGAGACGCGCACCGAGGAATCCGATCTCGGCGGCACGATGCGCCTCGGCTCGCAACGCTGCCCGATCAAGCCCGGCACGATGGCCGAAGAGATCTATGGCAAGGACGTGAACGAGCGCCATCGCCACCGTTATGAAGTCAATAACCGCTTCGTGCCCCAGCTCGAAGCCGGCGGCCTTATCATCAGCGCCCGTACCCCGAGCGAGGATCTGCCGGAAATGATGGAGCTGCCGCGCTCGATGCACCCGTGGTTCGTCGGCGTCCAGTTCCACCCGGAATTCACGTCCACGCCGCGTGACGGTCATCCCCTCTTCAAGTCGTTCGTCGAAGCCGCGCTCGCCAACAAGCAAGCGCGCGGAGTGTAAAGCATGAAGCTGTGCGATTTCGAGGTCGGTCTCGACCAGCCTTTCTTCCTGATCGCGGGTACCTGCGTCGTCGAATCGGAGCAGATGACGATCGACACGGCGGGCCGCCTGAAGGAGATCTGCGAGAAGCTGAACGTCCCGTTCATCTACAAGTCGTCCTACGACAAGGCGAATCGCAGCTCGGGCAAGTCGTTTCGCGGCCTCGGAATGGACGAGGGCCTGCGGATCCTCGGCGAGGTGAAGCGCCAGCTCGGCCTGCCGGTGCTGACCGACGTGCATTCGATCGAGGAGATCGAGCAGGTCGCGTCGGTCGTCGACGTGCTGCAGACGCCCGCGTTCCTGTGCCGTCAGACCGACTTCATCCACGCGTGCGCACGCTCGGGCAAGCCCGTCAATATCAAGAAGGGCCAGTTCCTCGCGCCGCACGACATGAAGAACGTGATCGACAAGGCGCGCGACGCGGCGCGTGAAGCCGGGCTGTCGGAAGACCGCTTCATGGCGTGCGAGCGCGGCGTCTCGTTCGGCTACAACAACCTTGTGTCGGACATGCGCTCGCTCGCGATCATGCGCGAGACGAACGCGCCGGTCGTGTTCGATGCGACCCACTCGGTGCAGCTGCCGGGCGGGCAGGGCACGAGCTCGGGCGGCCAGCGCGAATTCGTGCCGGTGCTCGCGCGTGCTGCCGTCGCGACGGGTGTTGCGGGCCTGTTCATGGAAACGCACCCGAATCCGGCCGAAGCGAAGTCGGACGGCCCGAACGCGGTGCCGCTGAACCGGATGGGCGCGCTGCTGGAGACCCTCGTCACGCTCGACCAGGCGGTGAAGCGCAATCCGTTCCTGGAAAACGATTTCAACTAAAGATCGAATGAACCATGCGACGGCCTCGCGCGTCAGTAGCGTAAGCAATGTCGGCGCGCGTGCCGTCGCAGTTTGAAGAATCCATCGTCATTCTCAGAGGAAACCCATGAGTGCAATCGTAGATATCATCGGCCGCGAGATTCTGGATTCGCGCGGCAACCCCACCGTCGAATGCGACGTGCTGCTCGAATCGGGCACGATGGGCCGCGCGGCGGTGCCGTCGGGCGCGTCCACCGGCTCGCGTGAAGCGATCGAACTGCGCGACGGCGAAGCCGGCCGCTACAACGGCAAGGGCGTGCTGAAGGCAGTCGAGCACATCAACACCGAAATCTCCGAAGCCATCATGGGCCTCGACGCGTCGGAACAGGCGTTCCTCGACAAGACGCTGCTCGAGCTGGACGGCACCGACAACAAGTCGCGCCTCGGCGCGAACGCGATGCTGGCCGTGTCGATGGCCGTCGCGAAGGCAGCGGCTGAAGAAGCCGGCCTGCCGCTGTACCGCTACTTCGGCGGCTCGGGCGCGATGCAGCTGCCGGTCCCGATGATGAACATCGTCAACGGCGGCGCGCACGCGAACAACAGCCTCGACATCCAGGAATTCATGATCGTCCCGGTGAGTCAGCCGACGTTCCGTGAAGCCCTGCGTTGCGGCGCGGAAGTGTTCCACGCACTGAAGAAGATCCTGAGCGACCGCGGCATGAGCACGGCAGTCGGCGACGAAGGCGGCTTCGCGCCGAACTTCGGCAGCAACGACGAGTGCCTGTCGACGATCCTGCAGGCGATCGAGAAGGCCGGCTACCGTGCGGGCGAAGACGTGCTGCTCGCGCTCGACTGCGCGGCCTCCGAGTTCTACCACGACGGCAAGTACCAGCTCGCGGGCGAAGGCCTGCAACTGTCGTCGGCCGAATTCACCGACTACCTCGCGACGCTCGCCGACAAGTTCCCGATCGTGTCGATCGAGGACGGCATGCACGAAGGCGACTGGGACGGCTGGAAGCTGCTGACCGAGCGCCTCGGCAAGAAGGTGCAGCTCGTCGGCGACGACCTGTTCGTCACGAACACGCGCATCCTGAAGGAAGGCATCGAGAAGGGCATCGCGAACTCGATCCTCATCAAGATCAACCAGATCGGTACGCTGACCGAAACGTTCGCGGCAATCGAAATGGCGAAGCGCGCGGGCTACACGGCCGTGATCTCGCACCGCTCGGGCGAAACGGAAGATTCGACGATCGCGGACATCGCGGTCGGCCTGAACGCCGGTCAGATCAAGACGGGTTCGCTGTCGCGCAGCGACCGCATCTCGAAGTACAACCAGCTGCTGCGCATCGAGGAAGATCTCGGCGACATCGCGAGCTACCCGGGCAAATCGGCTTTCTATAACCTGCGCTAACGCGCTACTATCGGGTTCGTCATCTCGACGCCGCTCTGTGCATGTCGCGCGGAGCGGCGCTTCTTATATCTGCGTCTCTTACATGCGGCTTGTCACTGTCGTCCTGATTGCCTTGCTGGCGCTCATTCAGTACCCCCTATGGTGGGGACACGGCGGCTGGTTGCGGGTGCACGAATTGCGCCAGCAGCTCGGCGATCAGCTGCAGAAGAATGCGGACGAGAAGCTGCGCAATGAACGGATCGCGGGCGAAGTGCAGGATCTGCAGGGCGGTACCGCGGCCATCGAGGAGCGCGCGCGCTACGAGATGGGCATGGTGAAGGATGGCGAAGTGTTCGTGCAGTTCGTATCGCCGAACGCGCCGGCCAGCCCGCTGAACAACACGCCGTCGAGCACGTCGACGCGCGGTACCGTGTCCGCGGCACCCGTGCGTGTCGTGCCGAACCCGCAGTCGATCGCGAAACCGTCGCGGCATCACGGCGGCGAGAAGGGCAAGGCCGCGCATCACTGAGCGCGGGAGTCCGAACCATTGAAAAAGCGCGGGAAATGCCGCGCTTTTTTATTTCCTGCCAGTCGTCAATCGGGTCGGTCGACGCGATGTCGCGTCACCACCACCAGCCCGGGTAACCGTAGCCATAGCCGATGCCGGTGCCCCATCGGCTGCCCCAGCCGCCGCCGTAATAGCCGCCGTAGACCGTCACGGGCGGCGGAGAGTAATACGACCAGGCGCGCGCGGCGGCCTCGGCCGCCATCGCGTCGTTCTGCTCGCGCAGTACCTGCCGGTCGATCTCGTCGTAGCGTTTGCGCTCCGCGCTCGACAGGGCGGGCGGCCTGCCGCCCGACGCGCCCGGCCCGGGCAGGCGGCTCAGGATCGTCGACGAAGGCGGCTGCACCGCGCAGCCGGCGAGGGCCAGCGTGCCAGCTGCGACACTGGCCAGGACGAGAGTGCGGAACGGGCGATTCATGTGTTTCTCCAGCAGCGCGCCGCAGTGCAAAGCGGTTTGCGCCGAAGGCGGGACCTGCGGCGCGTGAGCCGTGCGGGCGACGCTCGTGCGTCATTATGCGCCCGCGCCCGCATCGCGGGCACAGACGCGCGGCGCGCTCAGTGACGCTGCTCGGTCGCGGGCGTGATGCCGGTCGCGAGTTCCGGCGCGGCGAACAACTGCGCGACGTCGACGGGATCGAATTCGTAGCGCTGGTTGCAGAACTCGCAGTGGATTTCGACGTGACCGCGCTCGACGATCACGCTGTCGACTTCGTCGCGGCCGAGCATGCGCAGCATCGCGCCGACCTTCTCGCGGGAGCACGAGCACTGGAAACGCGTCCCGGCCGGGTCGAAGTGCTGCACGTTTTCCTGCCAGAACAGCCGGCGGAACACGACTTCCGGTTCGACCTCGAGCAACTCCTTGGCGGACAGCGTGCCGCCGAGCGTGCAGACGCGCTCCCAGGTGTCGGCGTCGGTCTCGGCGTTGCGCGGCACGATACCGCCGTCGCCCGGCAGCTTCTGCAGCAGCATGCCGACCGCGCGGTCGCGATCGGCCGCCAGCCACAGCCGCGTGTCGAGCTGCTCCGAGTGGTGCATGTAGTGCTCGAGGACCTGCGACACCGATTCGAGCGGGCCGTCGACGCCGTTCAGCGGCACGATGCCCTGGTACGGCTGCTGGCCCGGCAGCTTCTCGGCCGGGTCGAGCGTGATCACGCAGCGGCCGTGACCGCTCGCGTTGACGAGCGACGCGAACTGCATGTCGTCGCCGATCGTCTGCGCCGCGTCGCCGGCGAACTTGGCCGTGGCGCGCATCGTCAGGTCCGAACCGCACTGGACGACCAGCATCTGGACCGGCCCGTCGCCGAAGATCTGCATGATCAGGGTGCCGTGAAATTTCAGGTTCGCCGACAGCAGCGCACACGCGGCCATCATCTCGCCGAGCACCGTGCGCACCGGGGCAGGGTAGTCACGGCGGGAAAGCACCTCTTGCCACGTGTTGCGCAGCGACACGATCTCGCCGCGCACGGGTGCCGAATTGAACATGAATTTCTGTAACTGGTCGCTCACTCTTCTTCCTTGAAATCCGCGCGAATCAGCCGATCCGCACGAGTTGCTCCTTGAAATGCGCACGCCGCTCGACGTACGTCTTCGCATTGGCGCGCAGCCGCGCGATGTCGTCTGCCGACAGCTCGCGCACGACTTTCGCCGGGGCGCCGAGAATCAGCGAATTGTCCGCGAACGTCTTGCCTTCCGTCACGACCGCGCCGGCACCGACCAGACAGTTGCGGCCGATCACCGCTCCATTCAAGACCACCGCCTGAATCCCGATCAGCGAACCCTCGCCGATCGTGCACCCGTGCAGCATCGCCTGGTGCCCGATCGTCACGTTTTCGGCAATCGTCAGCGGAAAGCCCGGGTCCGTATGCAGGACCGCGCCTTCCTGGACATTGCTGCCGGTGCCGACCGTGATCGGCTCGTTGTCGCCGCGAATCGTCGCGCCGAACCAGACGCTCGCGTTTTCCTCGAGCACGACCTTGCCGATGATGGCCGCCGTATCGGCGACGAATACGCTTTCGTGGATCGTCGGGGCCGTCTCGCCCAGTTTGTAGATCGTCACGGAGTCTCCTGGTCTCTTCGATGATGGGCGCCGGTAGAATGGCGCGTCTGGCGTGCCGGGCGCGTTGCGTGACGGCACAAACGCTTATTGTAAACCGTCGCGTGCGTGCGTTCCCGCGATGCGTGCGGATGGTGCCCCCGTTTGATGAGCATGCAGCCTTCTTCCCTTACCGCGGCGCCGCGTTGCGTGCGCCGCGCCGCACTCGACGCGCTGCGGATCGCCGAGCCGGCCGCGAAGGCCGCGCAGGTCCGTGCGCTGTATGACGCGCTGCTCGCCGGACAGGCCGCGATCGCGCCGGCGCTCGGCCTGGACGAGCCGGCCGACCTGCCCGGCCGTCCGGCGCGCCCGCCGCTCGTCGAGCCGCGCCAGCTCGAGCGCCGCAGCATGCGCTCGCCCGCGGGGCGCGCGGTGTTGCTGCACGCGCTCGCGCATATCGAATTCAACGCGATCAACCTCGCGCTCGACGCCGTGTGGCGCTTCGCCGGCATGCCCGACGCGTTCTACGCGGACTGGCTGAAGGTCGCGGCCGAGGAGGCCTATCACTTCACGCTGCTGTCCGACCGGCTGGCCGGGTTCGGGCATGCGTACGGCGATTTCCCCGCGCACAACGGGCTATGGGAGATGTGCGAGCGGACCAAGGCCGATGTGCTCGCGCGGATGGCGCTCGTGCCGCGCACCCTCGAGGCGCGCGGGCTCGACGCGTCGCCGCCGATCCGTGCGCGGCTCTTGCAGGCGGGCGACGACGCGTCCGCGGCGATCCTCGACGTGATCCTGCGCGACGAGATCGGCCATGTCGCGATCGGGAACCGCTGGTTCCGGCACTTGTGCGACGCCGCCGGCCGCGATCCGGTTCCCACCTACCGCGAGCTTGCCGAGCAGTACCATGCGCCGCGGCTGCGCGGCCCGTTCAATTTCGACGCGCGCCGCACCGCGGGATTCGAGCAGGCGGAGCTGGACGAACTCGCCGCGCAGGACATGCCGGACGGCCCGGCGGCGGGTTAGGGCGAGCGGGCGCCGCCGGCTCCGGACGGGCGGGCGAACGCTGCCGCCGGCTGGCCACACGGGCCGCTCGGCGGCATTTCCATGGCAGTCGATGCGCCGGACACGTACCGTCGGCTCACCGTCGCTAGAGCGCAGCCTCGACTGCCGGGCGCCGGAACGGAAGTGCCATCGCTATAATCGAACGACCATTCTTTTTTTGGCGGCTGCAATGAATGCCTCGAGTTCTGTTTCGGATTTCGTCACCGTCCGCGGTGTCAAGCTGCATGTGCGGCGCTGGGGCCGGCCCGATGCGCCGACGCTGTTCATGCTGCACGGCTGGATGGACGTCGCGGCATCGTTCCAGTTCGTCGTCGACGCGCTCGCGGGCGACTGGCAGGTGATCGCGCCGGATGCGCGCGGCTTCGGCCTGTCCGACTGGCCGGTCGCGCGGCAGGGCGGCGGTCATTACTGGTTCCACGAGTACCTGGGCGATCTCGACGCGCTGGTCGATCACTATGCGCCGACCGGCGAAGTCAACCTGGTCGGGCAC
Source organism: Burkholderia sp. BCC1985 (assembly GCF_905339915.1). Lineage (NCBI taxonomy): Bacteria > Pseudomonadati > Pseudomonadota > Betaproteobacteria > Burkholderiales > Burkholderiaceae > Burkholderia > Burkholderia sp. BCC1985. The sequence goes on along the minus strand of NZ_CAJPGY010000001.1, from coordinate 345,169 downwards.
AGCATGGGGGCGAACGTCGTGTGCCTGTACGCGGGCGCGCGGCCGGAGCGCGTGCGGCGCGTGGTCGACCTCGAAGGGTTCGGGCTCGCCCCCGCGCGGGCCGAGCAGGCGCCGCGCCGGCTGCGCGGCTGGCTCGACGAGCTGCGCGAGCCGCCGGTGCTGCGCCCGTACGCGTCGCTCGACGACGTCGCGGCCCGGCTGACCAAGACCAATCCGCGGCTCGATCCGCGCCGCGCGGCGTTCCTCGCCGCGCACTGGTCGAAGCGCGGCGAAGACGGCCTATATCACCTGCTGGCGGACCCCGCGCACAAGATGGCGGGCCCGCAGCTGTACCGGCTCGACGAGGTGATGGCCGTCTGGAAGCAGGTGCGCGCGAAGGTGCTGCACGTCGAGGCCGTCAATTCGCCGACGCTCGCCTACATCGCGGGCGACATCCCGCTGGCCGAGTTCAAGGCGCGCTTCGGCGCGTTCCCCGACTGGCGCGAAAAGCTCGTCGAGGATGCCGGCCACATGGTCCATCACGACCAGCCGGAGCAGGTCGCGGCGCTGATCGAGGCGTTCTGCGCATAGGCCGGCGGCGGCAGCGGCGGGGCAGGCGGGCGGCGCATTTGCCGCATTGCAGTAGAATGAAGCTTCACCTGCCATACCGACAATGAACGCTGATCTCCACTGCCATTCGAATGTTTCCGACGGGTTGCTGTCGCCTGCCGACGTCGCGCGCCGCGCCCATGCCGGCGGCGTGACCCTGTGGGCACTGACCGACCACGACGAGATCGGCGGCCAGGCGGCGGCGCGCAGCGAGGCGGAAGCGCTCGGCATGCGCTATCTGAGCGGCGTCGAGATTTCGGTCACGTGGGCGTCGCGCACCGTGCACATCGTCGGGCTGCACATCGATCCGTCGAACCCGACGCTCGTCGACGGCCTGTACCGTACGCGCCACGGCCGTGCGGCCCGTGCGCGGGCGATCGCCGCGCAGCTCGAGACGCTCGGCATCCCCGGCGCGTACGAAGGCGCGCTGAAGTACGTGTCGAATCCCGACCTGATCTCGCGCACCCACTTCGCGCGTTTCCTGGTCGAGAACGGCCATGCCGCATCGACGTCCGACGTGTTCGACCGCCTGCTCGGCGACGGCAAGCCGGGGTTCGTTCCGCACCGCTGGGCGACGCTGTCCGACGCCGTCGCATGGATTCGCGCGGCGGGCGGGGAGGCCGTGGTCGCACACCCGGGCCGCTACCGCTATACGCCGGTCGAATTCGACGCATTCTTCGGCGAATTCATCGATCTCGGCGGCCGGGCGATCGAGGTCATCACGGGCAGCCACACGCCCGACCAGTACCGCGAATACGCGGACGTCGCGCGCCGCTTCGGCTTCGAGGTGTCGCGCGGTTCGGATTTCCATGCGCCGGGCGAGGGCCGCGTCGAACTCGGCAGCCTCCCGCCGTTGCCGCCCGATCTGAAACCGGTCTGGGAGCGCTGGCTCTGACGCGTCGCGGCCGCTTGCCGTTCGCCGTTCGCGCTGCCGGCGAGGCGCGCATCCGACTTCTCCCTCTTTACGTGTCCCCATGTCCCAGTTCTTCAGGATTCATCCGGATAATCCGCAGCCGCGCCTGATCAAGCAGGCCGCGGACATCGTCAGCAAGGGCGGCGTGATCGCAATGCCGACCGATTCGAGCTACGCGCTCGCGTGCCACCTCGACGACAAGGACGCGGTCGAGCGCGTGCGCCGCATCCGCGGCCTCGACGAGAAGCAGCACCTGTCGCTGCTCGTGCGCGACCTGTCGGAACTGGCCAACTTCGCGATGGTGGACAACCGTCAGTACCGGCAGATCAAGTCGGTGACGCCGGGCCCGTACGTGTTCATCCTGCAGGCAACCAAGGAAGTGCCGCGCCGGCTGTCGCATCCGTCGCGCAAGACGATCGGGCTGCGCGTTCCCGATCACGCGATCACGCTCGCGCTGCTCGAGTCGCTCGGCCAGCCGCTGCTCGGCACGACGCTGATCCTGCCGCCGGACGACGAGCCGCTGAACGATCCCGACGACATCCGCGCGCGGCTCGAGAAGCAGGTCGATCTCGTGATCGACGGCGGCGCGTGTCCGCGCGAGCCGTCGACGGTGATCGACCTGACGGGCGACGCGCCGCAGCTCGTGCGCGCGGGGCGCGGCGCGCTCGAACCGTTCGGGCTGTCGGCCGCGTAAGCGCCATTCATTTTTGCGCGAGTGCGCTTGTTACAATAACGCGATATGGACGCTTCCCTGATTCAGACCATCGCCGTCTACGCGCTGCCCGTGATCTTCGCGATCACGCTGCACGAGGCTGCGCACGGCTATGCCGCGCGCCTGCTCGGCGACAACACCGCCTACATGATGGGGCGCGTGTCGTTCAACCCGATGCGCCACATCGATCCGCTCGGCACGATCGCGATTCCGCTCGTGATGTATTTCCTGACCGGCGGCGCTTTCCTGTTCGGCTATGCGAAGCCGGTGCCGGTATCGTTCGGCAACCTGCGCGATCCGCGCTGGGGCAGCCTGTGGGTGGCGCTCGCGGGTCCGGCCTGCAACTTCGTGCAGGCGCTGGTCTGGGGCGTGCTGACCATCGTGCTGCCCGCGGCCGGCATCGACGAGCCGTTCTTCACGCGGATGGCCTATGCGGGCGTCAGCGCGAACCTGGTGCTCGGCGTGCTGAACCTGTTTCCGCTGCCGCCGCTCGACGGCGGCCGCATCCTCGCGGCACTGCTGCCGCCGAAGCAATCGATCGCGCTGTCGCGCATCGAGCCGTACGGTTTCATCATCGTCCTCGTGCTGGTCACGACGGGCGTGCTGACGAATTTCTGGCTGCGCCCGCTCGTGAACGCCGCGGCCGGCGTGCTGAGCGCCATCCTGTCTCCCTTCGCCTCGCTTTTCTAACGACAATCATGTTCCCAGATCGTATTTTCTCCGGCATGCGACCCACCGGGTCGCTGCACCTCGGCCACTACCACGGCGTGCTGAAAAACTGGGTGAAGCTGCAGTCCGAGTACCCGTGCTTCTTCTGCGTGGTCGACTGGCATGCGCTGACGACGCACTACGAAACGCCCGAGGTCATCGAGAAGAACGTGTGGGACGTGCTGATCGACTGGCTCGCGTCCGGCATCGATCCGGCGCAGGCGACGCTGTTCATCCAGAGCAAGGTGCCCGAGCATGCGGAGCTCGCGCTGCTGCTCGGCATGAGCACGCCGCTCGGCTGGCTCGAACGCGTGCCGACCTACAAGGAGCAGATGGAGAAGCTGAAGGACAAGGACCTGTCGACCTACGGCTTCCTCGGCTACCCGGTGCTGATGGCGGCCGACATCCTGCTGTATCGCGGCTCGCTCGTGCCGGTCGGTGAAGACCAGGTGCCGCACGTCGAGATGACGCGCGAGATCGCGCGCCGCTTCAACTACCTGTACGGCCGCGAGCCGGGCTTCGAGGAGAAGGCGCTCGAGGCCGCGAAGAAGCTCGGCGGCAAGCGCGCGAAGCTCTATCACGAACTGCGCAATGCGTACCAGCAGGAGGGCGACGACGAGGCGCTCGAACAGGCGCGCGCGATGCTGCAGGAATCGCAAAGCCTGTCGATGAGCGACCGCGAGCGCCTGTTCGGCTATCTCGAAGGCGCGCGCAAGATCATCCTGGTCGAGCCGCAGGCGCTTTTGACCGAAGCGTCGCGGATGCCGGGCCTCGACGGCCAGAAGATGTCGAAGTCGTACGGCAACACGATCGGCCTGCGCGAGGACGCGGAGACGATCACGAAGAAGGTCCGCACGATGCCGACCGATCCGGCGCGCGTGCGCCGCACCGATCCGGGCGATCCCGACAAGTGCCCGGTGTGGCAGCTGCATCAGGTCTATACGGACGAAGCGACGCACCAGTGGGTGCAGAGCGGCTGCCGCTCGGCGGGTATCGGCTGCCTCGATTGCAAGCAGCCGGTCGTCGAAGGGATCCTGCGCGAACAGCAGCCGATGCTCGAGCGCGCACAGAAGTACATGGACGATCCGTCGCTGCTTCGCGCGATCGTCGCGGACGGCTGCGACAAGGCGCGCAAGCACGCGGTCGAGACGATGCGCGACGTGCGCGAGGCGATGGGCCTGTCGTACACCTGACCTGACGGCATGCGCGAACCCGTCATTGCCGCCGCGGGCGGCCACATCGCCCAGACCGAGCCGTCGCGCTGGGTCAGCCGGTGGTCGCGGCTCGTCCCGGCGGGCGGCGCGGTGCTCGACGTCGCCGCGGGCGGCGGCCGCCATGCGCGCTGGTTTGTGTCGCGCGGGCATCCGGTCGTCGCGCTCGACCGCGATCCGGCCGCGCTGGCCGCATTGCGCGCGATTCCCGGCGTCGACGCGCGCGACGCCGATCTCGAGGGCGCGCCCTGGCCGCTGCCGGCCGGCGCGTCGTTCGCGGCGGTGATCGTCACCCATTATTTGCATCGTCCGCTCTGGCCCCATCTGCTCGATGCGGTGGCGCCGGGCGGCGTGCTGATCTACGAAACCTTCGCGCAAGGAAACGAAACGGTCGGCAAACCGTCCAATCCCGCGTTCCTGCTCGCCCCGGGCGAGTTGCTGGACGCGGTGCGCGGCCGCCTGCGGGTGGTCGCGTACGAGGACGGATTCGTCGCCGCGCCGCGCGAGGCGTTCGTGCAGCGCATCTGCGCGGTACGCGAGGGCGCGACCCCGACGGCGGGGGCGGGAATTCCACGTTACGAACTGCCCGGCTAATCCGCTACAATCTCAACGTTTACCGGTACATCAATCAATCGCGTTTCATGGCTAACGGCACCCAAGACGGCATTCAAATCCGCGGCAGCATCCCCGCGATCGTCACCCCGATGCTCGAAGACGGCAGTCTCGACCTGCCGGCGTTTCGCAAACTGATCGACTGGCACATCGCGGAAGGCACCGACGCACTCGTCGTGGTCGGCACGAGCGGCGAGTCGGCAACGCTCAACGTCGAAGAGCATATCCTGATGATCCGCACGGCGGTCGAGCATGCGGCGAAGCGCATCCCGATCATCGCGGGCGCAGGCGGCAATTCGACCGCCGAGGCGATCGAACTGACGAAGCACGCGAAGGCCGTCGGCGCCGACGCGACGCTGCAGGTCGTGCCGTACTACAACAAGCCCACGCAGGAAGGGATGTACCGGCACTTCAAGGCGATCGCCGAAGCGGTCGACCTGCCGGTGATCCTGTACAACGTGCCGGGCCGCACCGTCGCGGACATGGCGCACGAGACGACGCTGCGCCTCGCGCAGGTGCCGGGCATCATCGGCGTGAAGGAAGCGACCGGCAACATCGATCGCGCCGCGCACCTGATCAAGGCCGCGCCGAAGCATTTCGCGATCTACAGCGGCGACGATCCGACCGCGATCGCGCTGATGCTGCTCGGCGGCCACGGCAACATCTCGGTGACGGCGAACGTCGCGCCGCGCGCGATGAGCGACCTGTGCCGTGCGGCGCTGGCCGGTGACGTCGCAACGGCGCGCGAGCTGCACATGAAGCTGCTGTCGCTGCACAAGAACCTGTTCATCGAGGCAAACCCGATTCCGGTGAAGTGGGCGCTGCAGGCGATGGGCAAGATGCAGGGCGGCATCCGCCTGCCGCTTACGCCGCTCGACGAGCGCTGCCACGATGTCGTACGTTCGGCCCTCATCGAGGCCGGCGTCCTCGCCTGAGGCTCAGGCGGCCGCGTCCTGCGGCCGCCGGCTCGACCCCTCATCAACCCGCACCGGCCGGCTCCGTCCGGCGCCGCTCCTGACGAGCGTTCTAGCAAGACGAAGGATTTCATGAAACGTTTCGCCTTTTCCTCTCGCGCCATCCAGGTTTCGGTGGTGGCGCTGGCGCTGGGCGCGCTCGCCGGCTGCGATACGCTGAACGACTATCTGGCTCCTGACCGGGTCAACTACAAGAACACGGGTTCGGCGCCGCCGCTCGCGGTGCCGAGCGACCTGAAGCCGGTGCCGACGACCCAGCAGTTCGTCGCGCCGCCGAGCAACGCCGGTCTCGGCACGCTGCCGCCGCGGGCGACGACGGCCTCCGGCAACGCGACCGACGGCGTCCCGAGCGCGCAGGATCCTCTCGGCATGCATATCGAGCGCGACGGCGATCGCCGCTGGCTCGTCGTGGACGGGCGCACGCCCGAGCAGCTGTGGCCGATCCTGAAGGAGTTCTGGCAGGAAAACGGCTTCTCGCTGAAGACCGACGCACCGTCGACCGGCATCATGGCCACCGACTGGGCCGAGAACCGCGCGAACATTCCTGACGACTGGTTCCGCCGCACGATCGGCAAGGTCATCGACTTCGCGTACTCGTCGGGCACGCGCGACCGTTTCCGCACGCTCGTGAACCGCACGCCGGACGGCAACACCGACATCTCGATCACGCACAGCGCGATGGAGGAAATGATGGTCGGTCCGCAGGGCGGCACGTCGTCGCGCTGGGAAGAGCGTCCGCGCAACCCGGTGCTCGAGGCCGTGTTCCTGTCGAAGCTGATGCAGAAGTTCGGCCTGAGCGACGCGCAGGCGAAGCAGCTGCTGACCGATGCACGTCCCGCGACGGCGCCGGCGAAGGTCGCAGACACGAGCGGCGGCGCCGCGACGCTGCAGCTGGCGGAATCGTTCGACCGCGCGTGGCTGCGCGTCGGTCTCGCGCTCGACCGTACCAACTTCGCGGTCGACAATCGCGACCGCGAGAAGGGCCTGTACACCGTCCGCTACGCGAACACGATGGAAGAGCTGAAGCGCGACGGGCTGTTCGGCAAGCTGTTCTACGGCGGCCCGTCGGCGGCCAAGCCGGGCAAGGAATACCTGGTCAACGTGCGCGCGCAGGGCAATGGCGGCACGCAGGTCGCGGTGGTCGACGCGAACGGCCAGGTCGACAACTCGTCGGACGCGCAGCGGCTCATTTCGCTGCTGCAGGCCCAGCTGAACTGACCGCGTGCGCTTCGCCAGCCTCGGTAGCGGCAGCGAAGGCAACGCGCTGGTCGTCGAGGTCTCGAGCGGCACGACGACCACCCGCGTGCTGCTCGACTGCGGTTTTTCTGCGAAGGAGGTCGAGCGCCGCCTCGGCCGCCTGAATCTCGGCATCGACGATCTCGATGCGATCCTCATTACCCACGAACACAGCGACCACGTCGGCAGCGCGCTGACGCTCGCGCGGCGCGGCTCACTGCCGCTCTACATGAGCTGGGGCACGGCGCGCGCAGTGGGCGCGGACGAGGCCGATGTCGATCTCCACGTGTTGTGGGGCGACGAGACGGCCGCGATACGCGATCTGGCCGTGATGCCCTATACGGTGCCCCACGACGCGCGGGAACCGCTCCAGTTCGTCTTCATGGACGGCTGCCGCCGGCTCGGCGTGCTGACCGACGTCGGCATGGCCACGCCGCACATCACGACCGTCCTGAGCGGTTGTGACGCGCTGGTGCTCGAATCCAACCACGATACCGCGATGCTCGCCGGGAGCCGCTATCCGCAGTCGCTGAAGGCGCGGATCGGCGGCAATCATGGCCACCTGAGCAACGATGCCGCCGCCGGCATCCTCGCATCGCTCGAACGCAGTCGCCTCCAGCATCTGGTCGCGGCGCACCTGAGCCAGCAGAACAACCGGCCCGAGCTGGCCCGCCAGGCGTTTGCCGGCGTGCTGGGAACGGACGGGGAGGACGTGGTCGTGGCCACGCAGGACGCGGGCTTCGACTGGCTGACGCTCGGTTGAGCGGGCGCAGAGCGGCGCGGGAAGGGGCGGGCGGCGGCTTGGCCTGCTTGCCTGCCGGGTGCGATGCGCGGAACCGACAGACGTAAAAAAACCGGCCCGAAGGGCCGGTTTTTTTTCAGCTGATGCTGAGGCTTACTGGCTTGCGCCCGAAGCCGGAGCAGCCGTCGCTGCCGAAGCAGCCGACGCCACAGCAGCAGCTGCGTCGCTCGCAGCAGCCGTTGCCGACGAAGCAGCAGCCGAAGCGTCGCTCGCAGCACCAGCAACTGCCGAAGCAGCCGACGAAGCAGCAGCCGATGCGTCGCTAGCAGCCGACGAAGCAGCTTGATCAGCGCTCTTGTTGCAAGCAGCCAGTGCAACAGCAGCCAACAGGGAAGCTACGAGGAGGGATTTCTTCATGATCACGTCCTTTTATGGTTAAAGGTAAGCAACAGCGCGAAACAATACCGGTAATGTGCTCCAACACCGACCTGGGCCGCTGGTGGAGACGCACTTCTAGAGCGTGAATCTTCCCTACGGCTTGGGCGGAAATTATATGCACTTTCCTATCGACCGTCGACAAATGCGGGGTCAATACGTTGTCTTTCCCATACAGAATTTGATCTGCACGGGCATACGGGGCGGCCCACTAAATCCGGTATCCGACCCGCAGCCAGCCCGCACAATACCATTCGTGCAGCAAGGCTGTCATCGAGGGAGCCCGGGATAGTGTTACAAACCGTTTCGCCTCCATGTGGCGGAGATTGGCCAGTTCGGGCAGCCATTCGCCGGCTTGCTCGAGCGGTTGTTCCTCGCCATTAATGAAGTACGATCGCGCGTTATACATCAATGCGGCGCGTCTGTCGAGATGCACGCCCCGGCGCGACGCCTGCGCGACGAACGCGGCCTCGGACAGCGGCCGCGCCGGCGGCTCGAATACGACGTTCGATTTGGGCTCGCTCAGGTAGCAGCCGAGGAATTCGGCGACGTCGCGCTTGCGCCAGCGGATCGCCTCGACGATCTCGGCGACGCGCTCGACCATCGCCGGCGGCAGTTGCGCGGGGGTGTCGACCGCCGGCTGCTTGGGGTCGCGGTAGAGCGCGTCGCCGCGCTCGTCGCGCAGGCCGCCGCGCTCCGCGAGGTAGTACAGGAATTGCGCGCCCAGCTCCCCGGCGGACGGTGCCCGGAAGCCGATCGAGCAGGTCATGCATTCGCCTTCGGCCACGCCGTCGTGCGCGATGTGCGGCGGCAGGTACAGCATGTCGCCCGGCTCGAGCACCCATTCGTCGCTCGGCTCGAAATGCTCGAGGATCTTCAGCGGCACGTCCGGCTGCAGCGACAGGTCCTTCTGCGCACCGATGCGCCAGCGGCGCCGGCCTTCGACCTGCAGCAGGAATACGTCGTACGAGTCGAAGTGCGGGCCGACGCCGCCGCCGTCCGTCGCGTACGAAATCATCAGGTCGTCGAGACGCGCGTCCGGGATGAAGCGGAAGCGGTCGAGCAGCGCGCGCGCCGCGTCGACGTGCAGGTCGAGCCCTTGCACGAGCAGGGACCAGGATTTGCGCGAGATGGCCGGCAGCGCGCCCGGCTCGAACGGGCCGTGTGCAAGTTGCCACTTGTTACGAAAATGGGTGATCAGGCGCGATTCGGCGTCATAGTCGGCTGCCAGCTCGAACAATGCGTCGCGCGTGACAGGCGGCTTCACGCCGGGGATCGCCTGGCGGATCAGCAGCGGCTTTTTCTGCCAGTAGCGGCGCATGAATTGCGCCGGCGTGAGGCCGCCGAGCAGCGGCGTGGGAAGATCGGAAGGCGGCGCGCCGAGCGGGGCGTCAGCGGCATCCCGCGGTTCGGCTTGAGACCGGTTGCGCATCGTATAATGAGACTTGTATTTGGGAGAATTGGATGAAAATCGCAAAAAACACCGTCGTGTCGGTCGCTTACAAGCTGTCGGATGCGCAAGGCAATCTGATCGAGGAAAGCGACGAGCCGATGGTTTATCTGCACGGCGGCTATGATGGCACGTTCCCCAAGATCGAGGAACAGCTCGACGGCCAGGAGCCCGGTTACCAGGCGCAGGTTCAGCTCGAGCCGCAGGACGCGTTCGGCGACTACGATCCCGAACTCGTGAAGATCGAGCCGCGCGATCGTTTTCCCGAGCCGATCGAAGTGGGCATGCAGTTCGAAGGCACGCCGGAAGACGGCGACGAGGAAGTGGATTCGCTGATCTACACGGTCACCGACATCGCCGAAGACAAGGTCGTGCTCGACGGCAACCACCCGCTCGCGGGCATGGCGCTGCGTTTCGCGCTCACGGTCAAGGACGTTCGCGAAGCGACCGAGGACGAGATCGAGCATGAGCACGCGCACGGCGCGGAAGGCCTCGAAATCGTCGACGAGGACGAAGACGAGGACGGCGACGCACCGTCAGGGCGCACCCTGCACTGAACTGGCGGGCAGGCCGGGCGCCGGCCCCGACGCAGGGGGCGGCGCGGGCCACGAGGCGCCGCCCGGCGTCGCGCCGTCGCCCTGCAGCGGCGGCGCGACCGACGACGAGTCGGGCAGGGCCGGCAAGGCCGGGATCTCCGGCATCTGCGGCAGCGGGACCTCGTCGCGCGGCACGACCGGCAGCGCGGGCGGGGTTGGCAGATTCTTCGGCACGTCCTGCAGGCTCACGTTGAAGATCGTCTGCCGGGCCGGCGACACGTTGACCTTCACCCACTGATTCGCCGGCTGACGCGGTCCGATCGCGACACGCGTCACATTTCCCACCAGCACACCGTCGTCCGCATGCAGCGGGCGATCGATCAGGAAACCATTCGCAAGCGGCTCGCTGCTCGCGTGCATCACCAGAATCGGGCCGCGGAATGTCGCCGCCGCCTTCACCAGCGTTCGTTTCAGTTCACGGAAGCCGTCGCGCATGCGCGGCCGGTTGAAACGCAACCACGCGAAGCGTTCGGTCCGCTCGTAGCGATCGAACTGCGGATCGCCTTCGAACATCACCACCATGGCGCGCGCTTCGCGCCGCTTCGCGTATTCGGCCGCGTGGTCGATCCAGAAGCCGTTCGCGACGATGCGGTCCTCGAATTCACCGTTGCGGCCGCCGGCCGTCAGATAGTGATTGTTCGGCGCCGGTGCGTTCAGCGCGACGTAGACGACGTCGTCATGCATCCAGCGCGCGTTTTCGCGATACGGCCGGAACCGCGCGACTTCACTTTCGCGGGTGATCTGCAGCGCGCCGGCGTCGGGCAGCGCGGCGTCCGCCAGCAGCGTCTGGCGCAGGAAGTCCAGGCGTTCGACCGGGTCGTAGCTGCCGCCGGCCGCCGTGTTGCACGTGACCCAGTCGTCGTGGCCGGGAATGAACACGAGCGGCACGCGCGATGCGCCCAGGATCGCGCCGCGCTGCGTGTACAGCGGGTCGCGGCACGCTTCCTTCGCACCCTTGAGGTCGCCCGCATAGACGACGAAGGCCAGATTGCGCTCGCGCGCGATCGATTCGAACAGCCGCTGCGCGGCCGGCTCGTCGGCCGGCGCGTTGATGACGCCCGACACGATCGCGAACGAGTAGGGGGCGGCGGCACGCTTGGGCGGCGCCGCGAGCGTGCTCGCCTGCACGAGCGCGAGCGTCGCCACGACCAGTGCGATTGCGGCGGCGCGGGCCGGCCGGCCCGACAGGAGGCGTTTACGCGTGCCCGTCGGCATCGTGCGAGCGGACGAGCGTGCGCAGTTCGTACAGCAGGTCGAGCGCCTCGCGCGGCTTGAGGTCGTCGGGATCGATGTCGCGCAGCTTTTCGAGTGCCGGATGCGGGACGTCGGCCGGCGCCGGCGCATCCGCGCACGCGAGTTCGTCGGCCGCGGCGGGCGGCGCGCTGAACAGGTCGAGCTGCGGCGTGTGCTGGGCGGCCGACTGCTGTTCGAGATACGCGAGATGCTTGCGCGCGGCGCGGATCACCGGCGCCGGCACGCCCGCGAGTTGCGCGACCTGCAGCCCGTAGCTCTGGTTCGCCGGGCCTTCGTTGACCGCGTGCAGGAACACGATGCCGTGGCCGTGCTCGACGGCCGACAGATGGACGTTGGCCGCTTGCGGGAATTCGGCCGGCAGCTGCGTCAGCTCGAAGTAGTGCGTCGCGAACAGCGTGTAGCAGCCGTTTTGTGCGAGCAGGTGACGCGCGATCGCCCATGCGAGCGCGAGGCCGTCGAACGTCGACGTGCCGCGGCCGATTTCGTCCATCAGCACGAGGCTCTGCGGTGTCGCGTCGTTCAGGATCGCGGCGGCTTCGGTCATCTCGACCATGAAGGTGGAGCGTCCGCCGGCGAGATCGTCGGCCGCGCCGATGCGCGTGAAGATCCGGTCGATCGGGCCGAAGCAGGCCGATTTCGCGGGCACGTAGCTGCCGACGTACGCCATCAGCGCGATCAGCGCCGTCTGCCGCATGAAGGTCGACTTACCGCCCATGTTCGGGCCGGTGATCAGCAGCAGCTTGCGCTCGGCGCCGAACCGGCAGTCGTTCGCGATGAACTGCTCGACCTGCGCTTCCACGACCGGGTGGCGACCCTGTTCGATCTCGATGCCGATTTCGTCGGTGAAGGCGGGCGCGACCCAGTCGAGCGTGCGGGCGCGCTCGGCGAACGCGGCGAGCACGTCGAGCTCCGCGAGCGCCGACGCGACGCGCTGGCACTCGGGAATGAACGGCAGCAGCGCCTGCAGCACGCCGTCGTACAGCGCGCGCTCGCGGGCCAGCGCGCGTTCCTGCGCGGACAGCGCCTTGTCCTCGAAGGTCTTCAGTTCGGGGGTGATGTAGCGCTCGGCGTTCTTCAGCGTCTGGCGGCGGCGATAGTCGTCGGGCACCTTGTCGGTCTGGCCGCGCGTGACCTCGATGTAGAAGCCGTGCACCTTGTTGTATTCGACGCGAAGGTTCGCGATGCCCGTGCGGGTGCGCTCGCGCGCCTCGAGATCGATCAGGAACTGCCCGCAGTTCTCGGAGATGTCGCGCAGTTCGTCGAGCTCCGCGTCGTAGCCGCGCGCGATCACGCCGCCGTCGCGCACCATCGCGGCCGGCTCGGGGGCGATCGCGCTCGTCAGCAGGTCGAGGCATTCGGCGGGCGGCGCGAGCGCCGCGTCGACGCGGGCAAGCGCATCCGCGTTCGCGACGATCGCGCTGATGCGCTCGCGCAGCGCGGGCAGCGCTGCGAACGTGTCGCGCAGGCTCGACAGGTCGCGCGGCCGCGCGGACAGCAGCGCGAGCCGCCCGGTGATCCGTTCGACGTCGGCGATCTGGCGCAGCGCGCTGCGCAGTGCGTCGAGGCTCGCGTTCGCGGGCGCGTCGAGCAGCGCGCCGATCGCTTGCTGGCGCGACTGCGCGGCGACCGACGCGCGCGGCGGGTGATGCAGCCAGTGACGCAGCAGACGGCTGCCCATCGTCGTGCAGCAGGTGTCGAGCAGCGAGTACAGCGTCGGCGATTCGGTGCCGCGCAGCGTTTCGGTCAGCTCGAGGTTGCGGCGCGTCGCCGGATCGAGTCCGATGTATTCGGTTTCGTTCTCGACCTTCAGGCTGCGCACGTGACGCAATTGCTGACCCTGTGTGGCGGCCGCGTACAGCAGCAGTGCGCCGGCGGCTCCGCATGCGCTCGTCAGCGAATGCGCGCCGAAGCCGTCGAGGCCCGCGACGTCGAGCTGGTCGCACAGGCGCTGCGTGCCCGATGCGATATCGAAGTGCCATGCCGGCACGCGCTTGATCGCGCCGGCGCCCGCGGGCACGGCGTCGGTCGCGCCGTCCGCCGTCAGGATTTCGGCCGGCCGGATGCGTTCGAGCGCGGCGCCGAGCTGGTCGGGTTCGATCTCGGCGAGCCGCAGCGCGCCGCTCGCGAGGTTCAGCCACGCGAGGCCGATGTTGACCGCGACGCCGCGCTTGTTGTGGCCCGTGCACATCGCGAGCAGGTAGACGTCGTTCTTGTCGGACAGCAGTGCCGCGTCGGTCAGCGTGCCGGGCGTGACGACGCGCACGACCTTGCGCTCGACCGGCCCCTTCGACGTGGCGGGGTCGCCGATCTGCTCGCAGATCGCGACCGATTCGCCCATCTTCACGAGCTTTGCCAGATACTGTTCGACCGCATGATGCGGGACGCCGGCCATCTTGATCGGCGTGCCGGCCGAGGCGCCGCGTTGCGTGAGGGTCAGGTCGAGCAGGCGTGCGGCTTTCTCCGCATCCTCGAAGAACAGCTCGTAGAAGTCGCCCATCCGGTAGAAGACGAGCGTGTCGGGGTGATCGGCCTTGATGCGCAGGTACTGCTGCATCATCGGGGTGTGGCCTGCAAAGGCCTCGGGCGACAGCGTGGTCATAGATCCGGCTTGAAGTTGTTGCTTGAGTTGCCCGAGTTTACCAGTGGCTTCGATGTAGGCGCGCGAAGTTGGCTGTTTGGCCAGGTGCCTGAGACGATAGGCGGCAGCTGCCGGTCAACACTGGTCTACCCGAGCAATTGGAAAAGCTAACGGTACATCTTTGCGAATGCAGCAGGTATCGTCTGGAACGAGAATGTAGGTTCTAGCGTAGTTTCGCGCGCAGTGCCTTGTCAGTTAAGGCGCAGATAGTGCAGCGTCCTCGGGGTGGCGGTTGCAGGTGCTGCGGTGGGGTGCGTGCCCATGTGATCAGGAAAAGTTGTTTGGGCTGCTAATTGGTCGGCAGTTTTTCGACGACGTCGGCATAGGTGGCATGGCACTTCAGATCACCGAATGCGCGATGGAATCCAGCGAAATCTTCTAGCCAAATCGGCAGCGCGTTGCGGGAAGCACTTGAACCGTTGATTCCCGAGTTCGAGCAATGGTTCGTAGGGGAGGGCGGTCGACGTCGATTGAATGTCGTCTCTCATCAGCCGTCACGACCATCGTACAATGGAGCCCCTCCGAATCGAGAGATGCGAGGGGCTAACGGAGATCATGCGATTTTTTGAATGATCAGATAACCTTGGAGGCTCAATGGTAATCCATTCTCGAGTCCCAAGACTTTCGAATAGCCGAGCCATAATGCCGTGCTCGCGCTCCAGTGGATCATCGGGCCGGTCATGCTGATTGATCCGAGACCGCTGGTAAGGGTCGGAACTATCGCAGCTATGCTGCTGGGCGGACCGGGGAAATATTGGACTGCATATTGATATGTGCCTGGCCATGGGTGCGACGTCGCGCCTATAGCCAGGGTGACTTGCGCGGGAAGTTGGTACGCATCCCTGGCGCGGTTGAGCGGAAGGATATTTGCCGATGATGCAACAAAATAAGTGCCATCCTGCGTGAGGCTTATGGTTCCGTCAGGATTAATGGAATATCCGAATTCATTGTATGGTGTCACCCCGATGTGGCAGTCGATCTGATAATACGACCCCTTGTCGATGCCCAGTCCACCATTGGCCTGCCCATTGTTTCCCAGTTCGATAACAAGGCTTGGGATGGTGGCGTTTCTCGCAGGCGGGCGCCCGTAACTGTTCTGGCTGGCAACAAGACCCAATGCCAACGGTGCAGCAGATGCAGTGATAAATTTCCTCCGATTATTTTCCATGTCAATTTCCTGTTTGAGTTTGACGGAGAATGCCTATCTCATAAAATATGGGGTGGCGCTTGATTGTATTTTGATTATTTGGGAAAAACAAATTCATGCCGATAATGCGTCAAAGCGTGAATTTTTATTATATTGACAATATAGTAAGCATAGTGCAATCCAGTACTGGATTTTGGAGCACCAAAATCGCCGTGCTCCGGCCGGCCAGGGCAAGCCTCTCGGCAATCGGCCGCGCAAACCTCCTGACGAACTGTCTGCCGACAGACGCGACGACTCTCGTCGATGTCCAAGAGGTTTTCAAAATAATCAGATCAGCCTGCCTGAAGATGTTCTGGTACCTGTGATGAACATATTGCTGCTTGAACTGGCGGTAACTGACGCAGGTCTCAATTCCTTCTATCGAGAGAATCGACAATGGTTGGCCATTGTTCATGCGATCGAGGAGAAATGGTATCGCGCTGGTGACGTGGAGATTGGGTTAAACCAGTGTCTCGTCCAAGACCCGGATGGATACTTGCTTCGGCTGACCAACGACCTCGGAGACAGGCCAATCAGTGCTACTTGATCCAACACCGAGGCGGACAAGGTCCGGCGGGAGTCAAATGTCTAGTTCGCTGTCACTCGAACGACCAATCCGGGTCAGTAACGGGCAGGCCACAACGGGGCGAGCGTAGGTTCCGGCGTAGCTTGGTGCGCAGTGCCTTGTCCGCTAAGCCGCAGGTACTGCTGCATCATCGGAGTATGGCCGGCGAAGGCTTCGGGCGACAGTGTGGTCATAGGTCAGGCAGGAAGTTGTTGCTTTGGTTGCCCGAGTTTACCAGTCGCTTCCATGCGCACGCGCGAAGTTCGCCGTTCGGCCAGTTGCCGGCGGCCGCGACAAGCCGCTGCCGGCTTGGACGGTCGGAGGTCCGAAGCACCCGAAATCGGCTGGACGTCGCCGGATCCGCTACCTGATCTTGAACGAATAATCGCCGTGCGTGCGATGCCCGTCCGACGCGACCGCCACCCAGTGCACTGTGTACGTGCCGGGCGGCGATGGCGGCAATGCCACATGGATCGCCTTCGTGTCATTCGGGTCGACTTCCGCCTTTTCCGTGTTCACCTGTTTGCCCGCCGAATTGCTGATGCTGAGCGAGCTGAATGCGGGTTCGAGCGGTCCGTCGAAGATGATCGTCACGCCTGCCGGCGCCGCTACTTCCGCGCCCGCGGACGGCGATTGTTTCTGCGGAAACACATGGGCGAATGCCGTCGACGCGGTCAGGATGCCCGTCGCGAAGGCAGCTGCGCATGCGCCGGAATGAAATCGGTCGAATCTGCGCATCATTGTTCTCCGTTGCCGAACAGCGGCTTGCCGATCGAGCGGGGCAGGATGTCATCGAGATAAAGGTGTACTTGCAACAGGATGCCCACGCCCGTTCCGCTCGCGTGATTGACCGGAATCTGCGCCTCGATGCCGAGCTGGCCCCAGCGATTCAGCCACAACGCGCCGGGGTTGATCGTTCCGGTCGTATGGCCCGAACACGGACTGGCGGTGCACGTGCTCATCGGCAACTCGACGACCGGGATCAGGCTGTCGAACGGCGCCTTGAGGCCCACGTCGCGCACGAAGTGCTGCAGATAGGGCAGGCTGTATTGCACGGTGACGCCCCAGTTCAACGAATTCGGATCGGCACGGTTCAATGCCAAGCGGGGGCCGACGGTGCCCGTGATCGCCAGCGGCTTCAGGTACTTCAGGCTGTCTGGCAGGTCGCCGAAGCCCTTGCCGAAGTACAGCGTCGGCGTGATCGCCGAGTGCGGATCGGCGATCGACCTCGCCCCCGTTCCGCCCAGCTCCGCGGTCGCGCCGACGGAGGCCATGAGCTCATGCCTTTCGTTGACGTAGAAGCGGTATTTGGCACCGACCTGCCAGTTGTCGAAACCGCGCGCCGAGCCGTCATTGGGCGCATTGAGATTGACGTACGTGCCGGTCACGGATAGCTGGAAACGGGACGTGATCAGCTTGTCCCATTCGAGTGTCGTCGTGTTGCTGTTCTGCTTGTCGCCGTCATCCGTGTCGGACTGGAGGTGGCCGAACTCGAGGTTGAGTTCGTCCCCGACGCCGGGATCGTCGACCGCCATGGTCGCCGGAAACACGCGGTTGCCGGCAATCGCGTGAGCCGTTGCAACGGACGGTAAAAGCAGCAGGACGGCAAATGCGGCTGGAATGATGGACGCTACAAGCGCCGGCATGGTATTGCGTGCAGGTTGGGTGTACATGGTCCCCCCGTTCTGAAGATCGCGTCGATGCGCTCGCGGGTCCGTCAAAAGACAAAGGACGCGCGAGCACCGGCGATGCAATGTCACAAGCATCGCCGCTGGCTGACTCATTCAGGATGAAAGCGGAGGGGCGCGCGGCTGTGCCGCGGTAAATCGGAAAGCGCTGCGGGGTGCCTGAAACAGGGGCGTCAACGCCGGATGAGCGGCCCGGTCCGTCGGCACGAATCCCGAGGTTCCGCCCAGTAACACCGGCATGTCGGCAAGCAGCCCGCAATATGCGCACGCCTGCCAGTGAACTGCCTTCCCGGGCAACGATGAACGGTCGGGGGCGGTGACATCCGGACCGTCCTCGCTCCGTACTGTACAGAACGACCCGGATACCGCCTCGAATGCTCGCTCGGACGACAGGCTCTGCGACACCGTCGGCGCAAGCGTCGTCAGCAGGATCGCAAGCAATCCCAGAATGCTGCCGATCTTCCTGCGAAGCAGAGCTGACATGACCTTGGCGGAATCATGCACCAGCAGGCGCGTTGCCGAAATTATGGCATGCGTGCCGGACCGCCCCCGATGGGTAATCTCCCGCCTCGTGCATACGCAACGGGAGGAATTTCGCGCCTGTTCTGACGCATGTCGGGCGTTCGTTTGCGCTAGACGCGACCGGCCGCTTCGGGGTGCGGGAGCGGCCGGTGCAGGCGTTTCATGGCGTAGGCTCGGGCCTCATCGCCTGGTCGATGCTTGGTCGGATGACGCGCAGGTACCGCTGCCTTCATCGGCGTGACGTCGGCAGGTGCGGTGGCGGGTCGGGCGTTCATGCGACGCGCAAAGCTCGCGTCGGCCACGCTCCTCAAACGTTGTCCATGCGCCAACGACGCGGCGTAACACCGGTCAGGCGCGTGAATGTTCTCGTGAAGTGGCTCTGGTCGGCGAAGCCGCATGCATCCGAGATCATTTGCAGCGGCATGGACGATGTGCGCATGTACATCATTGCGCGTTCGATGCGCTGATTGATCAGCCAGCGATGGGGCGGTAACCCGGTGGTCTGATGAAAGGCCTTGACGAAGTGGCCACGAGACAGGCCGCACGCTTTCGCCACATCGGCGATCGAGATGTTGCCGGTAAGGTGTTCGAGCAGAAAGCCTTTCGCCACGCGCTCCTGCCACGCCGTGAGTGTGCCGGTCGACTTCTCCCGCCGCTCGCCGATGCCGCCGTACAGACGCGCGACATGCGTCTGGAAGGCGAGCGCGACGTGGTCGATAAACAGCTGGGATGCGTGCTCGGGCCGCGCCAGGGCGGGGAGCAGGGCTTGGCCTAGGCGATGGATGACCGGATCCGTCGCACTCAAATGCGGCGGCAAGTAAAGCTGGGGCCGCTGCCTGCCACCGATTTCATCGACTGTCTCCTCCAGCGTTCGGCGCGGGAGGTGAAAATGGATGCAGTCGAACGCCCCCTTCAGGTCGGAAACCCAGTTGCGATCGAGGTCGTGAATCGTGACGGTCCCCGCATCATAGGGGACGAAACGAGCAACACGTCCGTCAAGCCACAATTCCTGTTCGCCGAACGCGCGCAATTGCAACACGATGAGATCGGCGTCTTCAAGTTCGTATGGCGCGGTTCGGCCAATATTTCTACGAGATGTCTGCAGTCGGCTGATGCCGACCTGGGTGTGCGGCAGCGTCTGCGTGACCACGCTTTGCCTGAGGTCGGCCGGCATGAAATCAGATGACGCGTTGTCCGACTGTGCGGCGGTCATGGATTCGTGGAAACGTGGAGCATTCGGCCGCGGAGTATATCAAAGCGAAATTTGGCCTGGCATCGGTCGGGTTCGGCACATTGACCACTAATGGCCGCGGCGCATCGCAAAGAGGGGGGAGCTTCGCGTGGCGAGCCTTGTCAGGCAGGGTGCAGATACTGCTGGATCACCCGGCGCACGGACCTTCGTGCGCCGGGCCTGACGGGCAATATCAGGACGCGTGCGCCGACATCAGATCGAGCGCCACCGCCTGCGCGACCTCGATACCGTCGATGGCTGCCGAATAGATGCCGCCGGCATACCCGGCGCCTTCACCGGCCGGATACAACCCTTCGACGTTCACGCTCTGGTAATTGTCCTTGCGCCGGATCCGGATCGGCGACGACGTGCGCGTTTCCACGCCGGTGAGCACCGCGTCGTGCATCGCGAAGCCGGCGATCTTCTTGTCGATCTGCGGCAGCGCTTCACGAATGGCTTCGATCACGTAGTCGGGCAGCGCGGTGCTGAGGTCGGTCGGGCGCACGCCCGGCTTGTACGACGGCACCACGGAACCGAGCGACGTCGACGGCCGTCCTGCGATGAAATCGCCGACCAGCTGGCCCGGCGCGCTGTAATCGCCGCCGCCGAGTTCGAACGCGCGTTCTTCCCACTTGCGCTGGAACGCGATGCCCGCGAGCGGGCCGCCCGGATAGTCCTCCGGCGTGATGCCGACGACGATGCCCGCGTTCGCGTTGCGCTCGGCGCGCGAATACTGGCTCATGCCGTTGGTGACCACGCGGCCCGGCTCGGAGGTCGCCGCGACCACCGTGCCGCCGGGGCACATGCAGAAGCTGTAGACCGCGCGTCCGTTGCTGCAGTGATGAACCACCTTGTAGTCGGCCGCGCCGAGCTGCTTGTGGCCCGCGAACTTGCCGAAGCGGCTGCGATCGATCAGCCCCTGCGGATGTTCGATCCGGAAACCCAGCGAGAACGGCTTCGCTTCGACATACACCCCGCGATCGTGCAGCATCTGGAACGTGTCGCGTGCGCTGTGGCCCACGGCCAGCACCACGTGATCGCACCGGAGCGTTTCGCCGTTCGACAGCGTCAGCGAGCGCACCTTGCCCTGATCGATCTCGATGTCCTCGACCCGGGTTTCGAAGCGCACTTCACCGCCCAGTTCGTGGATGGTCGCGCGCATCTTTTCCACCATGCTGACGAGGCGGAACGTGCCGATGTGCGGCCGGCTCAGATAGAGGATGTCCTCCGGCGCGCCGGCCTTGACGAATTCGTCGAGCACCTTGCGGCCGTAGTGATGGGGATCCTTGATCTGGCTGTACAGCTTGCCGTCGGAAAACGTCCCGGCCCCGCCTTCGCCGAACTGCACGTTGGACTCGGGATTGAGGACGCTCTTGCGCCACAGGCCGAAGGTGTCCTTGGTGCGCTCGCGCACGGCCTTGCCGCGTTCGAGGATGATGGGGCGGAAACCCATCTGCGCGAGGATCAGCCCCGCAAACAGGCCGCACGGCCCCATGCCGATGACGACCGGGCGCAGGAAGTTGCCGTGCTCGGGCGCCTTCGTGACGAAGTGGTACGCCATGTCGGGCGTCACGCCGCAATGCGGCGTGCCGGCGAGTCGCGGAAGCACGGCCGCTTCGTCCTTGACCTCGACATCGACGATGTACGTGAGCTTGATGTCGGAGCGCTTGCGCGCATCGTGCGCACGGCGGAACACCGTGTAACGGAGGAGCCCGTCTGCCGCCACGCCAAGCTCCGCGAGGCGCGCGCGAATCGCGGCTTCGAGGGCGCTCTCGGGGTGGTCGAGCGGGAGTTTAAGTTCGCTTAGCCGTAACATGAATATTCGGATACGGTCGCCACGAAGTCGTGGCGGTGTTGAGACGGGCGCGGGCGCGGCGCGGATTTACTCCGCTGCCGGATGCATGTAGCTGTAGCGGTTCAGGATCGGGATCATCTGCGCGTAGATCTTCGGATTCGCCGCGACGATCTCATGACGATGCAGGAAATCGGCGTCGCCCGTGTAGTTGCCGACGAGGCCGCCGGCTTCGGTGATCAGCAGGCTGCCCGCCGCCATGTCCCACACGTTGATGCCTTGCTCGAAGAACGCGTCGAGACGGCCGGCCGCGACGTTCGCGAGATCGAGTGCGGCCGCGCCCGGGCGGCGCAGCCCCGTGCAGGCCTGGGTCATTTCGGTGAACAGGCGCGCGTAGGCGTCGAGGCCGTCCTTCTCGCGGAACGGGAAGCCCGTGCCGACCAGCGCGTCCGCCAGGCGGTCGCGGCGGCCGACGCGGATGCGGCGGTCGTTCAGGTACGCGCCGCGGCCGCGGGTGGCCGTGAACAGGTCGTTCTTGTTCGGATCGTAGACGACGGCCTGCGTGACGACGCCCTTGTGCTCGAGCGCGATCGACACGCAGTAGTAAGGGAAGCCGTGGATGAAGTTGGTCGTGCCGTCGAGCGGATCGATGATCCACTTGAATTCGGATTCGTTCTCCGATTCGCCCGATTCTTCCGCGAGGATCGCGTGGTCGGGGTAGGCGGTCTTCAGCGTCTCGATGATCGCCTCTTCGGCGGCCTTGTCCACTTCGGTGACGAAGTCGTTCTGCTGCTTCTTGCGGATCTCGATCAGGTCGAGGTCGAGGGACGCACGGTTGATGATCTGTCCGGCGCGGCGCGCAGCCTTGACAGCGATGTTGAGCATGGGATGCATGAGCCTGGATCCTGTAGCCGGCGGCACGGGCCGCCACGAAGTGGAACACACCGCCCGGAACGGCGCAAAAGGTGCCGGGCGAGATGAGACGCGAATTGACAAAGAGCAGGGTACGACCCGCGTCGCACGGGGTGCGGCGCGTAAACGCATGATTTTACCCGATTTTCGGGAGTTTCAGGTGACCGGGATGCGGGGAAACCCCACTGGCCGTCCGGACGAGTGGGTTTGCCGGGGCGATGGCGATACCATACTGCCATTCTGACGAACCGAGTCGTATGTAGTGGAAACCCCGCAGAACCCCGCCGTGCCGTCCGAATCGGGCGCGGCTTCGTCCCCGCCGCCGTCCGGCGGCTTCACTTCTACCCGTTTCGTGCTCGTCGAGCCGAGCCATCCCGGCAATGTCGGGGCGGCCGCCCGCGCGCTGAAGACGATGGGTTTCTCCAGGCTCGTCCTGGTCGCGCCGCGCGTGCCGCACGTGCAGAGCGACCCCGAGGCGATCGCGATGGCGAGCGGCGCAGACGACGTCCTCGCGTCCGCGCACGTCGTGCCCACGCTCGGCGACGCGCTGTCCGGCGTCCACTGGTCGATCGCGCTGACCGCGCGCACGCGCGAATACGGGCCGCCGCGCCTTGCGCCGCGCGCGGCCGCCGAACAGGCGCACACGCAGGTCGGCACCGGCGACATCGCGCTCGTGTTCGGCAACGAACGCACGGGCCTCGCGAACGAGCACGTCGAGCAGTGCAGCGCGCTCGCGCATATCCCGGCGAATCCGGCCTACAGTTCGCTGAACCTCGCGCAGGCCGTGCAGGTGCTCGCGTATGAACTGCGTGTCGCGTTCCTGGAGCAGGGAAGCGAGGCGTCGCGCGACGCGCAGGCCGAAGTCGGCACGCTCGCGCAGAGCGACGAGATCGAGCGGATGTACGCGCACCTCGAGAACGCGCTGGTCGCGCTCGATTTTCTCGACCCGCGCAACCCGAAGAAGCTGATGCCGCGGCTGCGGCGCCTGTTCGCGCGCACCGGCCTCGAGCGCGAGGAGGTCAACATCCTGCGCGGCATCGCGAAGCACATCCTGCTGAAGTCCGGTACGCCCGAAGGCGACGCGTAAGCGGCCGAAGTACGCCGCGGCCGGGCGCTCATGCGTTCGACGGATGCGCTCCGCCTGCAGCCGGCGTGTCGCATCGGCCGCCGCGACGGGGGTGCCCGGTCCGTGCCCGGCCACCGGATGACCGCATAACCGCGTTACCTGGCCACGACGGGCGTCCCGCGCGAATACCCGCGCCGCCGACGGGGTGAACGCGCGACGCTGTGCGGCCGCGGGCGAGTGGCCCTACAATCGCCGAACATCATAAGCAAATTACCCGGCGCGATAACGACCGGCCGTTGCCGGCGGGCGTGCCGGCCTTTTCCCCAGCCCAGACCCGATCATGTTCACCAGACTGCGCGAAGACGTTGCGACGATTCGCGAGCGGGATCCCGCCGCTCGCAGTGCCTGGGAAGTGCTGACCTGTTATCCGGGGCTGCACGCGCTCGTGCTGCATCGCTTCGCGCATGCGTGCTGGCGCGCGAAGCGCTACTGGCTCGCACGCTTCGCGTCGCAGGCCGGGCGCTTCCTGACGGGTATCGAGATCCACCCGGGCGCGACGATCGGCCGGCGCGTGTTCATCGATCACGGAATGGGTGTCGTGATCGGCGAAACCGCGATCGTCGGCGACGACTGCACGATCTATCAGGGCGTGACGCTCGGTGGCACGTCGCTCACGCGCGGCGCGAAGCGCCATCCGACGCTCGAGGCCGGCGTGATCGTCGGTGCGGGCGCGAAGGTGCTCGGCGGTTTCACCGTCGGCGCGGGCGCGAAGATCGGTTCGAACGCGGTCGTCGTGAAGCCGGTGCCGGCAGGCGGCACCGCGGTCGGCAATCCGGCGCGCATCGTGATGCCGGCGCAACCGAAGCCGCAGCCCGAGCGCGCCGCGTTCTGCGCGTACGGGATCACGCCGAACGCGGACGACCCGATGTCGCTCGCGATTCACGGCCTGATCGACCACGCGGCGAAGGAAAGCCGGCGCGTCGACGAGATCGTCGCGGCGCTCGAGCAACTCGGCACGCATCTGGAAACGCTGCAGGGCGCGGACGCGGCGCGTCTCGATCTGCGCAGGCTGTCGGCGGTGCTGGAAGGCAAGGCGGTCGAGCGCCAGGCGTAACGCGGCGCATGCCGGCGGCGGCCGGCAGCTGCGGTCGTGTCGCTCGCGTCAGTCGAGCGGCATCGCGTGGATGCCTTCGGCGTCGACGCGCAGATAGCCGCCGCGCGGCATGCCGTGGTCGAGATCCCAGTCGGGCAGTACCCAGCGAATCCCGCCCGGTTCGAGGTGGCGCGCGGGGCGATGCGTGTGGCCGTGAATGATCACGCTCGCACGGCTCTTCCGGAACAGCGCGGCGATGCCTTCACGCGTGACATCGTAGATCGCCGAAGCGGGGCGCATCCGGCCCGCTTCGCTGTTCGAGCGCATCCGTTGCGCGAGCGCGCGGCGCCAGCGGAACGGCCACGCGAGAAACAGCGCCTGCGCGACGCCATTGCGGGCAAACCGCCGAAATATCTGATAGCCGCGATCGGCCGTGCATTGCGCGTCGCCGTGGGTGAGCACGATGCGCTGGCCGAACGACGTGATCAGCGCCGGGTCGCGCAGCAGCATCGCGCCGGCCGCCTTCATGAAGCGCCGGCCGAGCAGGAAATCGCGGTTGCCGTGCATCACGTAGAGCGCGATCCCGCGCTCCGAGAACGTATGCATCAGCGCGGCCATGCGTGCCGCGAACGGATCGTGGTCGAGCACGTCGTCGCCGATCCAGTATTCGAACAGGTCGCCGAGGATGAACACCGAGTCGGCGCTGTCGGCCGTGTATTTCACGAAATGCTCGAACGCGGCGACCGTCTTCGGAATCGCCTCGCTCAGGTGCAGATCGGAAAGAAACAGGAACGGGCGTGCGGCTTGCGCGTATTCGCGCTCGCCCGGCACGCCCGCGGAGACGCTTCGCGGCGGACTCTCCTGCAACATCGAAGTGCCTCCGTAACGGCTGTGGTCAGACCACCACGGCCTTTTCGATCACGACGTCGTCGGTCGGGACGTCCTGGTGGAAGCCCGCGTTGCCCGTCTTGACGCCCTTGATCTTGTCGACCACGTCCTGGCCTTCGACAACCTTGCCGAACACGGCGTAACCCCAGCCCTGCGGCGTCGGCGACGAGTGGTTCAGGAAATCGTTGTCGTTCACGTTGATGAAGAACTGGGCGGTCGCCGAGTGCGGATCGTTCGTGCGCGCCATCGCGATCGTGTAGTTGTCGTTCTTCAGGCCGTTGTTCGCTTCGTTGTCGATCGGCGCGTCGGTCGGCTTCTGCTTCAGGCCCGGCTCGAAGCCGCCGCCTTGAATCATGAAGCCGTTGATCACACGGTGGAACACCGTGCCGTCATAGTGGCCCTTCTTCACGTAGTTGAGGAAGTTCTCGACCGTCTTCGGTGCCTTCGCGGCGTCCAGCTCGAGCTTGATCACGCCGTGGTTCGTGTGCAGTTCAACCATGATGAATTCCTTCGGTGAGGCGGTTTAAATGGCACGCGGCCGGTCGTGCGACGCGGCCGCGTGTGGCGCCGGACGTGCCGGCAGGTGCTTATTTCGAAACGATGCTGGCCGATTCGATCAGGACCGGCTGGGCCGGCACGTCCTGCATCGGGCCGCGCGAGGTCGTCGCCACGCCTTCGATCTTCTTCACGACGTCGAGGCCCGACACGACCTTGCCGAACACCGCATAGCCGTTGCCGTCCGGGTTCGGGTAGTCGAGGCCGCTGTTGTCGACCGTGTTGATGAAGAACTGCGCGGTGGCCGAGTTCGGATCGCTGGTACGCGCCATCGCGATCGTGCCCGTCAGGTTCTTCAGACCATTGCGGCTTTCCAGCGGGATCGGCGCGCGGGTCGGCTTCTCCTCGAAGTTGGTCTTGTAGCCGCCGCCCTGGATCATGAAGCCCTTGATCACGCGATGGAAGATCGTGCCGTTGTACTGGCCGGCCTTCACGTAGTCGAGGAAGTTGGCGACCGTCTTCGGCGCCTTCTCCGGGTAGAGCTCGACACGGATGTCGCCCTGGGAGGTCTTCAGCTGCACGACGGGGTGCGCGGTGGCCGATTGCGCGAACGCGGGCGCGGTCGCGAGAAGGGCGGCGCCGCCAAGCGCCAGCAACAGACGTTTCATTGCGATCCTCAGGTTGGGAGGGAGGGAAGGTTGCGCCGCTTACTGCGACGGCGCGACGTACGGCGCTGCCAGCGCACCGGACGGACCGTTGAACTGGAACGTCGGCGACATCGGCAGCGTGGTGGTGCTCACGTTTGCGGCGGCGCGATCGGTGTATGCGCGCGTGGCCGGCGTGACGCCGCGCGCGTTGGCTGCCGGCTTCGGCGGCGACACGATCTTCTGCAGGTCGGCGAGGCGCTGTGCGGTCGCGCCGCTCGTGCGGCCGAGCGATTGCGCGCGCTTGTACGATTCGGCCGCGAGGCGCAGATAGAGGTCGCCGAGGTTCTCGTATGCGAGCGAGTAGCTCGGGTTCGATTGCGTCGCGGTGACGAGCGCGCTGCGCGCTTCGTCGTAGCGGCCGTGCTTCGCGTAGAGCGCCGCGAGGTTGTTGTACGGTTCGGGCAGTTCGGGGTAGGCCTGCGTGATCGCGACGAACTGCTGGATCGCGTCGTCGTCGCGGTTCAGGCGGGCGAGCACGGTGCCGCGCTTGAACTGCGCCTGCACGTCGTGCGGATTCGCCGCGATGCGCGCGTCGAGTTGCGCGAGCGCCTGTTTCCATTGCTTGCCGGAGATCGACGCGTCGATTTCGGGCGTGCCGTCGGCGGTGGCCGGGGCCTTCTGCGCATGCGCCGCGGGGGCCGCGAACAGCGTCAGTGCGACGCCCATGACGGCGGTCGCAACGAGGGTCGCAGCGCTCGGCGCGCGGCCGCGATGAGGTTTCATAGGCGTAAATCGGAATGTTATACTCCGAGCCATTCTAACAAAACGTCTGCGCGTTCCGGCGAGCGGCAGACAGTCTTTCTTTGCCTCTCGTGGCCGTCACCGCTGTGCTTGCAGCCTGACCGCCCCATGTGATAACGAGGACGCGCGGCGGCGAGCCGCAGCAGGTGGTCCGTCCGTTTCGCATGCTGGGCGAGCTTCGCCAGGGCGGTTTCCTTCGGCTCACGGTTCATCTCTATGGAATCACTGCGCATCTACAACACGCTCGCGCGTGACAAGCAAGTTTTCGTGCCGCGCCAGTCAGGCGAAGTGCGGATGTACGTATGCGGGATTACCGTCTACGACTATTGTCACGTGGGCCACGCGCGCATGCTGGTCGTGTTCGACCTCGTCCAGCGCTGGCTGCGTGCGATCGGCTACCGGGTCACGTACGTGCGCAACATCACCGACATCGAGGACAAGATCATCCGCCGCGCGGTCGAGAACGGCGAGACGATCAAGTCGCTGACCGACCGGTTCATCGGCGCGATGCACGAGGATGAGGCGGCGCTCGGCATCCAGCGTCCGGACATCGAGCCGCGCGCGACGCAGTTCATTCCGCAGATGCTCGGGATGATCGAGAAGCTCGAGGCGAACGGCTACGCGTACCAGGCGAGCGACGGCGACGTCAACTATTCGGTGCGCAAGTTCGCGAACTACGGGAAGCTGTCGGGCAAGTCGCTCGACGACCTCCGCGCGGGCGAACGCGTTGCCGCAAACGATGCGAAGCAGGATCCGCTCGACTTCGTGCTGTGGAAGCGCGCGAAGGAGGACGAGCCCGACGGTGCGTCATGGGCATCGAAGTACGGGATGGGCCGGCCGGGCTGGCACATCGAGTGCTCGGCGATGGGCTGCACGCTGCTCGGCGAGCATTTCGACATCCACGGCGGCGGGCAGGATCTGCAATTCCCGCACCACGAGAACGAGATCGCGCAGAGCGAGGGCGCGACCGGCCAGACGTTCGTCAACTACTGGATGCACAACGGCTTCGTGCAGGTCGACAACGAGAAGATGTCGAAATCGCTCGGCAACTTCTTCACGATCCGCGAAGTGCTCGAGCGGTACGACGCCGAGGTCATGCGCTTCTTCATCGTGCGCACGCACTACCGGTCGCCGCTCAACTACAGCGACGTGCATCTCGACGACGCGCGCGCGTCGCTCACGCGCCTGTACACGGCGCTGAAGGATGTCGAGCCCGACACGCTCGCGCTCGACTGGAACGAGCCGCACGCGCAGCGTTTCGCGGCCGCGATGAACGACGACATCAACACGCCGGTCGCGGTGGCGACGCTGTTCGAACTGGCGGGTGAAGTCAATCGCACGCGCGATGCATCGCTCGCGCGGCAACTGAAACAACTGGCGGGCCTCCTGGGCCTGCTCGGCCGCGAACCGCGCGCGTTCCTGCAGCAGGGCACCGGTGCCGCGCAGGCGGGCGGGCTCGCAGCCGACGAAATCGAAGCGAAGATCGCCGCGCGTGTCGCGGCGAAGCAAGCGAAGGACTATGCCGAAGCGGACCGGATTCGGGCGGAACTGCTCGACGCCGGTATCGCACTTGAAGACAAACCGGGCGGATCGACCGAATGGCGTCGCGTATGAGCGCGATGCGTTCCACTGACCGATCCGTCAGGTAGGAGGCAGGATGGCAACGGCCAGAAAAGCGCCGGTCAGGCGTGCGACTCCGCTCGCCGCGCGTCCGGCAGCCAAGCGCGCGCCAGCGGCGAAGGCGGACGCGACGCGCGCCGTGCCGAACGGCGCGCTCAACGGTCATGTAAAGCCCGCGCGCGCGAAGGGCGTGGACGCGGCGCAGCCGGAGGTCGCGATGGCGGCCGCCGACGCGGCCCGCAAGATGCGGGCAGCCGATGCGGCAGTCGACGGCGCCGATGGCGTCGTGCGTCCCGCGTACTGGGATAAAGCGAGCGCCGATCTCGTCAAGCGCGACCGCATCCTGAAGAAGCTGATCCCGAAATTCGGCCCCGCGCATCTCGTGAAGCGCGGCGACCCGTTCGTCACGCTCGCGCGTTCGGTCGTCGGCCAGCAGATCTCGGTGCCGTCCGCGCAGGCGCTGTGGGCGCGCATCGAGGATGCGTGTCCGAAACTCGCACCGCAGCCGGTCATCCGGCTCGGCGCGGACAAGCTGATCGCGTGCGGGCTGTCGAAGCGCAAGACGGAATATATTCTCGATCTCGCGCAACACTTCGTGTCGGGCGCGCTGCACGTCGACAAATGGACGTCGATGGACGACGAGGACGTGATCGCGGAACTCACGCAGATCCGCGGCATCAGTCGCTGGACGGCCGAGATGTTCCTGATCTTCAACCTGTCGCGGCCGGACGTGCTGCCGCTCGACGATCCGGGCCTGATCCGCGCGATCAGCGTCAATTACTTCAGCGGGGAGCCCGTTACGCGCAGCGAGGCGCGTGAAGTGGCCGCCAACTGGGAGCCGTGGCGTACCGTCGCGACCTGGTACATGTGGCGCAGCCTCGACGCACCGGACGCCGACGCCGATTGACGGCTATCGGGTTTTAAACATCAATAGTTGAGAGCCGGTTTTGCACGTCGCCCGCGCGGGTAGAATACGCGCTGCCGCAAGACCCAAGGATTCGAACACATGAAGACCACGTTTCTGGATTTCGAACAGCCGATCGCCGAACTCGAGGCCAAGATCGAAGAGCTGCGATTCGTGCAGGACGACTCGGCTGTCGATATTTCGGAAGAAATCGAGCGGCTGTCGAAGAAAAGCCAGCAACTGACGAAGGACCTCTACGCGAACCTGTCGCCGTGGCAGGTCTCGCAGATCGCGCGGCATCCGCAGCGTCCGTACACGCTCGATTACGTTGCGGAGCTGTTTACCGATTTTCACGAACTGCATGGCGACCGCGCGTTCGCGGACGACCTGTCGATCGTCGGCGGCCTCGCGCGTTTCGGCGGCCATCCGTGCATGGTGATCGGCCACCAGAAGGGCCGCGACACGAAGGAGCGCGCCGCGCGCAACTTCGGGATGCCGCGTCCGGAAGGCTATCGCAAGGCCGAACGGCTGATGCGTCTCGCCGAGAAATTCGGGCTGCCGATCTTCACGTTCGTCGACACGCCGGGCGCGTACCCGGGCATCGGCGCGGAAGAGCGCGGCCAGTCGGAGGCGATCGGCCGCAACCTGTACGTGATGGCCGAACTGAAGACGCCGATCATCACGACCGTGATCGGCGAGGGCGGTTCGGGCGGTGCGCTCGCGATCGCGGTGGCCGACACCGTGATGATGCTGCAGTTCTCGACCTACTCGGTGATCTCGCCGGAAGGCTGCGCGTCGATCCTGTGGAAGAGCGCTGCGAAGGCGCCCGAGGCCGCGGAAGCGCTGGGCCTGACCGCGCATCGCCTGAAGGCGCTGGGCCTGATCGACAAGATCATCAACGAGCCGCTCGGCGGCGCGCACCGCGATCCGAAGGGCATGGCCGCGCTGCTGCGCCGTGCGCTCGCCGATTCGCTGCGCCAGTTCCAGGGCATGAGCATCGATGCGCTGCGCGAGCGCCGCTTCGAGCGTCTGATGGCCTACGGCAAGTTCAAGGAAACCACGCCCGGCGCATGACCGGCGTGTTCGCATCGCGCGCCGTCCGGCGCGCGTCTCGCTCGTGATCCCCCCGACCGAATTCTCCGCCGACCGCGTCGTCCTCGACGCGGTCGGCGTTGCGCTTGCCGAGATGCCGGCCGATGCGCGCATCGCGATCGCGTACAGCGGCGGCCTCGACTCGACGGTGCTGCTCGACGCGGCCGTGCGCGTGGCGGGCGCCGCGCGTTGCGTCGCGCTGCACGTGCACCACGGCCTGAGCGCGAACGCCGACGCATGGGTCGCGCATGCGCAGGCGACGGCCGGGCAACTTGGCGTCGCGTTCGAGTCGGAGCGTGTCGATGTGCCGCGCGATAGCGGCCTCGGCATCGAGGCGACCGCGCGCGAGCGCCGCTATGCGGCGCTCGACGCGATGTGCGAGCGCCACGGCGTGGCCGCGCTCTGGGTCGCGCAGCATGCGGACGACCAGGCGGAGACCGTGCTGCTTCAGCTGTTGCGCGGCGCGGGGATCGCGGGCCTGGCCGCGATGGCGCCGCGTTATCGGCCTGACGGCGCAAGCGTCGAGCGCGTGCGGCCGCTGTTGCGATTGTTGCGCGCGCAACTGGAGCGTTATGCGGCGCAGCGCGCGCTGACGTGGATCGACGACGAATCGAACGGCGACACGCGGTACGCGCGCAATGCGCTGCGCATCGACGTGCTGCCGGCGCTCGCCGTGCATTTCCCGGGTTTTCGCGATGCGCTGGGCCGCGCGGCCCAGCATGCGGCCGCCGCGCAGCGGCTGCTCGACGATCTCGCCGAACTGGATTTCGCCGGCGCCGCGCGCGACGACGGCCGCGCGCTGTCGCGCGATGCGCTGGTCGCGTTCGACGATACGCGCGGCGCCAACCTGCTGCGTTTCTGGATGCGCCGGCTCGGGCTGCCCGGTGCGTCGGCGGGGCGGCTGGCGAACATGATGCGGCAGTTGCGCGCCGCGCACGACGCGCATGCGCTGCGGGTCGATCACGCGGGGCAGTGCCTGCGGCTCTATCGCGACACCGTGTACTGGGAGGCGGGCGACAGCGCCGAGCCGGCCGACGACGGCACCGGAACGCCGCATCCCGAATCCTCGCTCGCGTGGGACGGCCAGGAAGTCTGGCGTGTGCCGGCATGGCGCGGCACGTTCGTGTTCGCGCCGGCCGAGGCCGGCAGCGACGGCGCGGTGCCGGAGGCGCTGCTGCGCGGCGCGACGCTCGCCGCGCGCGCCCGCGCGGGCGGGGAGCGGCTGCGTACGTCGCCCGGCGGCCCGGGCCGCACGCTGAAGAACCTGTTCCAGGAGCGCGGTGTGCCGGCCTGGCAGCGCGACGTGCCGCTGTTGTTTGCGGGCGACCGGCTCGTCTACGTGCCGCGGCTCGGCGTGAACCACGGCGACGGGCTATCTGGCGACGGCGGATGGCGCCGGATCGAGTGGCGTCCCGACCTGCTGATCGCATAGCGGCGGCACGCTTGCCGCCGCGCGATCGCGCGCCGGTTTTCACCATTTGGTAAACAGCGCCGGAACGCTTGCCGAACCGGCGAGCGGCTTGTCAAGCGGGCCTCTATCGGGTACGCTCGGTCGTTTGCTCGGCTCGATTTTTGAGCGATTTGTGCAGGTTTTCCGCGTGACGTACCCGGTTTGCGCGGCCTGATCGGCCTTCCGGGCAAAATCCGTCACGCTTGCGTGTTGCGTCCCAGCCGTCCCCCTCGTCGTCCGTCCACAGCCACAAGCCGCGTGACCGAACGGCAACGCGGCCTGCCCAGCGCGCCCGTGCGGCTTCTCCTCCAGTTCAGAACGACAATGGCACTCATCGTACACAAATACGGCGGCACTTCGATGGGCTCGGTCGAGCGCATCAAGAACGTCGCGAAACGCGTCGCAAAATGGCATCAGGCCGGGCACCAGATGGTGGTCGTGCCGTCCGCGATGTCCGGCGAAACCAACCGTCTGCTCGGTCTCGCGAAAGAGATTTCGAGCCAGCCGAGCCCGCGTGAGCTCGACATGATCGCGTCGACCGGCGAGCAGGTCAGCGTCGGCCTGCTGTCGATCGCGCTGCAGGAAATCGGCGTCGAGGCCGTGAGCTATGCCGGCTGGCAAGTGCCGATCAAGACGGACAGCGCGTTCACGAAGGCGCGCATTCACTCGATCGACGACGAGCGCGTGAAGGCCGATCTGAACGCCGGCAAGGTCGTGATCATCACGGGCTTCCAGGGCGTCGATCCGGACGGCCACATCACGACGCTGGGCCGCGGCGGCTCGGACACGTCGGCGGTGGCGGTCGCGGCCGCGCTGGATGCCGAAGAGTGCCTGATCTATACGGACGTCGACGGCGTCTACACGACCGACCCGCGCGTGGTCGAAGAGGCGCGACGCCTCGATCGCGTGACGTTCGAGGAAATGCTGGAAATGGCCAGCCTCGGCTCGAAGGTCCTGCAGATCCGCTCGGTCGAATTCGCCGGCAAATACCAGGTGAAGACGCGCGTGCTGTCGAGCCTGACCGATCCGCTGATTGCGCTCGACGAAGAAATGCGCTCGGGCACCCTGATTACTTTTGAAGAAGACGAGACCATGGAAAAGGCAGTCATTTCCGGCATCGCGTTCCAGCGCGACGAAGCACGCATTGCGGTGATGGGCGTGCCCGACAAGCCGGGCATCGCGTATCAGATCCTCGGCCCGGTCGCCGACGCGAACGTCGACGTCGACATGATCATCCAGAACCAGAGCGTCGAAGGGAAGACGGACTTCACGTTCACGGTCGGCCGCGGCGACTACCAGAAGGCGATGGACATCCTCACCAACCAGGTGCAGGGCCATGTGAGCGCCGAGCGCGTGCAGGGCGACCCGAAGGTGTCGAAGGTGTCGGTCGTCGGCGTCGGCATGCGTTCGCACGTGGGCGTCGCGAGCAAGATGTTCCGCACGCTGTCGGAAGAGGGCATCAACATCCAGATGATCTCGACGTCCGAAATCAAGATTTCGGTGCTGATCGACGAGAAATACATGGAGCTGGCCGTCCGCGCGCTGCACAAGGCATTCGAACTCGACCAGGCCGCGTGAATTTTTTCGTGATGCATTGAAGAAAATGCATCACGGAAATTGACGCACGGTTCGAAACCCTATATTATCTCGTTCTCGTCGCACTGCCTCCCTGGTGCGAGCGAAAGTTTGGGAGACGTGGCCGAGAGGTCGAAGGCACTCCCCTGCTAAGGGAGCATCTGGGCCAAAACCTGGATCGAGGGTTCGAATCCCTCCGTCTCCGCCAAAAGCGGTGACAAAGCCCCGCAAGTTCTCGGACTTGCGGGGCTTTTTCTTTTCCGGCGTCGTTTCCGCACGCACCGCCCGGCGCCACGCTTCGTCCGGACAGCCAATCAATGCTCGACTCGGGCGGCGCTCATGCGCTAAATAGGCGTATCGCCTCGCGCGGCTCAATCGGGAGTTCCGGCACGCATGCATTCCGTACTGACCATCCTTTCGCACCGTCCCGTCGACGGGCTCGTCGACAATCACGAACGTTACGCGCGAGCCCGCGGCTACCGGCACGCGATCGTCGACGGCACGCACGTGTACGGCGAGCGCCAGCAGGTGCTGCACAAGTACCACGCGATCATCGCGCAGCTCGTCGCGATGGAGCAGGGCGCGTTGCTGCTCGTGCTCGATCCGTTCTCGGTCGTGTTCGGCCAGCATGCGTTGCCGGCTGTCGCGGACGGTTATGACGCGATCGTCACGACGCAGACCTCGAAGTCGCCACTGCCCGCCGCGAGCGGCATGATCTTTCGCAACGTGCCCGACGTGCGCGAGCGCTTGCGCAAGCTGGTGGTCGAACTGGGCAAGTGGGCGATGCGCCTGCCCGAGCGGCAACACGCATGCGAGGCGACGCTGCTTGCCGAGCACTTCCCGCCGCTGCCGTTCGATCAGCCGCTCGCGACCGGCCATTTCGCGTCGGCCCAGACGGTATGGCGCGACGGGCTTGCGATCGACGCGGTCGTCGGCGCGCATCCGCTCGTGGCGCACCAGGCGCCCGAATGGCAGCAGATCGATGGCGTATGGGCGCCGACGCCCGACTACGACTTTCGCTACGTGCTCGCGCTCGTCGACGACGCGGCGCGTGTCCAGCGGGGCGAGCAGCCGCGCGCGATGGACGACTGGCGCACCGCGCAGCAACGCCCGCGCGAGCCGGCGCGACACCTGAACCCGCACGCAAGCATTGCGTTCGTGAGCCTGCACACGTCGCACATCGCCGGTTACGGCGATCTTCACGAAGAGAACTTCGTTCGCTACTGTACGCGACACGGCTATGCGTACCACGCGTATCGCGAACCGCCCACGTTCCTGCCGGCCGGCGTCGATGCGAACTGGGCGAAGCTGCACCTGATTCGCGAACATCTGCCGGATCACGCGTTCGTGTTCTGGGTCGACGCCGATATCCTCGCGATCGACCAGCGCCAGACGGTCGACGGCGTGATCGACGGCCGCGATTTCGTGATCGGCACCGACCACACGGCCTGGGCGATCAACTCGTGCATGATCGGCGTGCGCAACGTCGCGCCGATGCGCGAACTGGTCGAACGCATATGCGTGCGCATCGAGCGCATCGGCGATCGGTCGTCGGTCTATGCGAGCGGCGGCGACCAGCAGGCGATCTATGTCGAACTGCTGGAGGCGGGCATGATCGACGCGCGCTACATCGTCGATGCGATGTCGCTCGCGTCATCGCCGGTCTATGCGACGCGCGACAGCCGCTTCGTCCATTTCCCCGCGCAACACAATCACTATCGCGCGGTGACGATGCGCGTATGGGACAGGCTGAGCCATCAACGCTGACGGAATGCGCGGCGATTTCCGTGTTCCGGATCGCGGCGATCGGCGGCCGGTGAAATAAAAATGAAAGTATCCGTGTAAGGATTGAATCGCTCTCATTCATCCTTCCCCGCATTCCACGCTTGCGCCCCGAAGAATCGGTCTTCCGCCCAAAAATGCGGCATCGCACCGATTCGTGCGATCGGCGTCGCATCACAATACGAAAAATTACGCATAAAAATCAGCGATCTATCCGGGCGTCGTGAAAAGCTCCTCTGCTGCGATGCAAAAAATAATCATTCGCCTTATGCTGGTTAACCCGATTGCGCTTGAGCGGCGTCAAGCTTTGCCCTGATTCCGCTTTACATTTTGCCAACATTGGCGGTCCACGAAATCTATCTGTCGATTTGATTTCGTTTCCTTCGTCACGCCTGTTTCCGATGCAGCGCGCGACCCTCTCAAGGCCTGTTGACATGCATGATTTCCCCTTTCTGAGCCTGGCGATCTGGGTTCCGATCCTGTTCGGCGCGTGCCTGCTGCGCGCCGGTTCCGACCGTCATCCGCATCGCACGAGACTGATCGCGCTGGTCGGCGCACTCGCGGGGCTGGCCGCTGTCGTGCCGCTCGTCACCGGTTTCGATTCGCACTCGGCCGCGATGCAGTTCGCCGAAACCCGCAACTGGCTGGCGGCCTTCAACGCCGGCTGGCGCGTCGGGATCGACGGCGCGTCGCTGTGGCTTGTCGTGCTGACCGCCTTCACGACGCTCGTCGTCGTGATCGCGTCGTGGGAAGCGGTGACGGTGCGGGTCGCGCAGTACTACGCGTCGTTCCTGATCCTGTCGGGGCTGATGGTCGGCGTGTTCGTCGCGCAGGACGGGCTGCTGTTCTTCATCTTCTTCGAGGCGACGCTGATTCCGCTGTACCTGCTGATCGGCACGTGGGGCAGGGAGCATCGCGTCTACGCGGCCGTGAAGTTCTTCTTCATCTCGTTCGCGGGTTCGCTGCTGCTGCTGATGGCGATGCTGTACCTGTATGCGAAGTCGCATACGTTCGACATGAACGCATGGCGCACGCTGCAGCTCGGCTTCGCGCCGCAGCTGCTGGTGTTCCTCGGCTTCTTCGCCGCGTTCGCGGTCAAGGTGCCGATGTGGCCGGTTCATACGTGGCTGCGCGACGTCTACACCGACGGCCCGACGGGTGCCGCGCTGATGCTCGCGATGCTCAAGCTCGGCGGCTACGGCTTCCTGCGCTTCGCGCTGCCGATCACGCCGGACGCGAGCCACTTCTTCGCGCCGGCCGTGATCGCGCTGTCGCTGTTCGCGATCGTCTACGCGAGCCTGATCGCGCTGGCGCAGACCGATCTCGGCAAGCTGCTCGCGTATTCGACGGTCGCGCACATGGGGATCGTCACGCTCGGGCTGTTCCTGTTCAACCAGATCGGCGTCGAAGGCGCGATCGTGCAGCTCGTGTCGTACGGCTTCGTCGCGGGCGCGATGCTGCTGTGCGTGAGCGTGCTGGTCGATCGCACGAAGCAGCGCGAGATCGCCGCGTACGGCGGCGTGGCGGGCGTGATGCCGCGCTTCGCGACGTTCGCGCTGCTGTTCGCGATGGCCAACGTCGGCCTGCCGGGCACGTCGGGTTTCGTCGGCGAGTTCATGGTCATCATGGGCGCGATCCGCGTCAACTTCTGGATCGGCGCGATCGCGGCGCTCACACTGATCCTCAGCGCGTCGTACACGCTGTGGATGGTCAAGCGCGTCGTGTTCGGCAAGATCGCGGGTCCGCGTATCGCGAAGCTCGCCGACCTGAGCCGCCGCGAGATCGTGATGTTCGCGTCGCTCGCGCTGATCGTGCTGATGGTGGGCGTCGATCCGAAGCCGTTCACCGACGCGATCGATCCGACCGTCGCACGGCTGATCGAGGAAGCGAGCCGTTCGAAGCTGCCGGCCGGCGATGGCGGCGCACCGGCGCAGCCGGCGTACATGGCCGCGGCGCACGGCTGAGCGCGTGACGCCGCGCACGATGTCCGCATCGCGTGCCGATGCGGACATCGTTGCGCGCGCATTCATCGGGGCAGGGCGGACACGAGCCCGCGGCTTCCGCCGATTTCGGCCGTCTCAAGGCCCTCGGCGTGAGGCCCGCGGCCGCCTCCCGGCTGCGTGAAATTGCCCCGCGACAATCTGTCTCACTGCGGATTTTGCAATGATGATTTGTCGCACCCACCGGTTTTTCGCCGCGCCCGCGCGACGTATGATTCGGCCACTTTCGTGGATCGAATGCGCATCGGGCAAACGCAACGGATTCAATGACCCTCGGGCTGTGTGATGAAAAGAAGAGCTTCAAAAGGCTGGACGGCGCTGATATCGATCGGCGTGGCGCTGAGTCTGTCAGGCTGTAATTTAGATGTACTAAATCCGAAAGGAAGCGTCGGGGCCGCCGAAAAGGCGCTGATCGCGACCTCGACATGGGCGATGCTGATCGTCGTCGTGCCGGTGATCCTGCTCACGCTGTGGTTCGCGTGGCGTTACCGCGCATCGAACCGCAACGCCGCCTATGCGCCGAACTGGTCGCACTCGACCGCGATCGAGGTCGTGATCTGGACGGTGCCGACGCTGATCATCCTGTTCCTCGGCGTGCTCACGTGGAAAACCACGCACGAGCTCGATCCGTACAAGCCGCTCGAGTCGTCGGTGAAGCCGATCGACGTCGAGGTCGTCGCGCTCGACTGGAAGTGGCTGTTCATCTATCCGGAACTCGGCATCGCGTCGGTGAACCAGCTCGCGATTCCGGTCGGCACGCCGGTGAATTTCCGCATCACGTCGGATTCGGTGATGAACTCGTTCTTCATTCCGCAGCTCGGCGGCCAGGTCTACGCGATGGCCGGCATGCAGACGCGCCTGCACCTGATCGCCGATGAAGCCGGCGACTACGCGGGCACGTCCGCCAACTTCAGCGGCCGCGGCTTCTCCGACATGAAGTTCCGCACGCTCGCCGAGCCGCGCGAACAGTTCGACGCATGGGTGCAGAAGGTCAAGGCGTCGCCCGACCGGCTCGACGCGACCGTGTACGGCACCGTCGCGCAGCCGAGCGAGAAGGCGCCCGTGCGCTACTTCTCGTCGGTGGATCCGCGGCTCTTCCACAACATCATCGCGAAATACAACGATGGCCACGTCCTCGATCTGAAGGACGCCGCCTGCGGCACGAAGGGGTAACGCATGTTCGGCAAACTCACACTGGCGGCGATCCCGTTCGATCAGCCCATCATCATGGTGGCAGGCGCCTTCATGGGGCTGGTCGTGCTGGGCATTCTCGCCGCACTGACGATCACCGGCCGCTGGAAGTGGCTGTGGACGGAATGGCTGACGACGGTCGACCACAAGAAACTCGGCGTGATGTACATCATCGTCGCGCTGATCATGCTGCTGCGCGGCTTCGCCGACGCGATCATGATGCGCATGCAGCTCGCGCTCGCGTACAACGCGCCCGGCTACCTGCCGCCGCACCACTATGACCAGATCTTCACGGCACACGGCGTGATCATGATCTTCTTCATGGCGATGGTGTTCATGGTCGGCCTGATGAACCTCGTCGTGCCGCTGCAGATCGGCGCGCGCGACGTCGCGTTCCCGTTCATCAACTCGCTCTCGTTCTGGATGACGGCGGTCAGCGCGATCCTGATCAACATCTCGCTCGTGATCGGCGAGTTCGCGCAGACGGGCTGGCTCGCGTATCCGCCGCTGTCGGAGCTGCAGTTCAGCCCGGGGGTAGGGGTCGACTATTACCTGTGGGCGCTGCAGATTTCGGGTGTCGGCACGCTGCTGACCGGCGTGAACTTCTTCGTGACGATCATCAAGATGCGCGCGCCGGGCATGACGCTGATGAAGATGCCGGTGTTCACGTGGACGGCCCTCTGCACGAACGTGCTGATCATGGCGTCGTTCCCGATCCTGACCGCGACGCTCGCGCTGCTCGGCCTCGACCGCTACCTCGGCATGCACTTCTTCACGAACGAAGCCGGCGGCAACGCGATGCTGTACCTGAACCTGATCTGGGCGTGGGGCCATCCGGAGGTGTACATCCTGATCCTGCCGGCGTTCGGCATCTTCTCGGAAGTCATCGCGACGTTCTCGAAGAAGCCGCTGTTCGGCTACAAGACGATGGTGTACGCGACCTGCGCGATCATGGTGCTGTCGTTCCTCGTGTGGCTGCATCACTTCTTCACGATGGGCTCCGGTGCGAA
The DNA here is from genome assembly GCF_905339915.1 of Burkholderia sp. BCC1985. Taxonomy (NCBI): domain Bacteria; kingdom Pseudomonadati; phylum Pseudomonadota; class Betaproteobacteria; order Burkholderiales; family Burkholderiaceae; genus Burkholderia; species Burkholderia sp. BCC1985. The sequence goes on along the minus strand of NZ_CAJPGY010000001.1, from coordinate 305,590 downwards.
CGTGAACGCGTTCTTCGGCATCATGACGATGATCATCGCGATCCCGACCGGCGTGAAGGTGTTCAACTGGCTGTTTACGATGTACCGCGGCCGGATCGAATTCACGACGCCGGTGCTGTGGACGATCGGCTTCATGGTCACGTTCACGCTCGGCGGCATGACCGGCGTGATGATGGCGATCCCGGGCGCGGACTTCGTGCTTCACAACAGCCTGTTCCTGATCGCGCACTTCCACAACGTGATCATCGGCGGCGTGCTGTTCGGCTATCTCGCGGGCTTCAACTACTGGTTCCCGAAGGCGTTCGGCTTCAAGCTGAACGAGAAGCTCGGCAAGGCCGCGTTCTGGTTCTGGCAGGTCGGCTTCTACGTCGCGTTCGTGCCGCTCTACGTGCTCGGCTTCATGGGCATGACGCGGCGCCTGAACCACTACGACAATCCGGCGTGGCATCCGTGGCTGCTGGTCGCCGCGTTCGGCGCCGTGCTGATCGCGATCGGCATCGCGTGCCAGCTGCTGCAGCTGGTGGTCAGCATCCGCAACCGCAACCTGCCGGCATATCGCGACACCACGGGCGACCCGTGGGGCGGCCGCACGCTGGAATGGGCGACCTCGTCGCCGCCGGCCGAGTACAACTTCGCGGTGATCCCGCAGGTGCGCACGCTCGACGCGTACGCCGACATGAAGGCACGCGGCGACGGCCGGCCGAACCCGGCGGCGATCCGCGACATCCACATGCCGTCGAATACGTGCGCGGGTCTCGTGGTCGCGGTCTTCAGCCTGGTGCTCGGCTTCGCGCTGGTGTGGCACATCTGGTGGATGGCGATCGGCGGCCTGGTCGGCATCGTCGCGACGCTCGTGGTCTACAGCTCGCGTGACAACGACGGCTACTACATCCCGGCGTCGAAGGTGCGCAGGATCGAAGAGAAGCAACCGGCGGCGCGCGTGGCCACGCGTGTCGACGACGTGGAACTGGAGGCCAACTGATGTTGCAGAAAACCCTGAGCGCAACCCTGCTCGAGCACGACGACCATCCGCCGTCGCACTCGGTGTTCGGCTTCTGGCTGTACCTGATGACCGACTGCGTGATCTTCGCGGCGCTGTTCGCGACGTTCGCGGTGCTCGGCAACCAGTATGCGGGCGGTCCGACCGCGAAGGACCTGTTCGACATTCCGGGCGTCGCGGTGGAAACCGCCGCGCTGCTGCTGTCGAGCATTACCTACGGCTTCGCGATGCTGGCCGCGTACAAGCAGCGGCGCGGCGCGCTGCTCGCGTGGCTCGCGGTGACGTTCGTGCTCGGCGCGGCGTTCCTCGCGATGGAGCTGCGCGAGTTCTCGCACCTGATCGCGGAAGGCGCGGGCCCGCAGCGCAGCGCGTTCCTGTCGGCGTTCTTCACGCTGGTCGGCACGCACGGGCTGCACGTGACGGCCGGCCTCGTGTGGATGATCGTGCTCGCCGGGCAGATCGTGCTGCGCGGCGGCGACCTGACCGATCGCGACCTGCGGCGTCTGACGTGCCTGAGCCTCTTCTGGCACTTCCTCGACATCGTGTGGATTTGCGTGTTTTCCTTTGTCTATCTCGCGAGCGTGATCTAAATGGCCCATTCGCATTCGTCGCAACTCGAAGAAGGGCACGGCAGCGTCGGCGGCTATGTCGCCGGTTTCATCCTGTCGGTGCTGCTCACGGCCGCGTCGTTCGGCCTCGTGATGGGCGGCGTGCTGTCGCCGCACGCATCGCTGATCGCGCTCGCCGTGCTCGCATTCGTGCAGATCGTCGTGCACCTCGTGTACTTCCTGCACATGAACGGTTCGTCCGGCCAACGCTGGAACGTGATGGCGTTCAGCTACACCGTGCTGACGGCGGCGATCCTGATCGTCGGCACGCTGTGGGTGATGCACAACGTCAGCATGAACATGATGTCGCGCTGAGCCCGTGAGCGGCTGAGCGGCATCGCGGCGCAGCGGACGATCTCCATGCGCTTTCATGCATCAAAGGCGGCACGCGAGTGCCGCCTTTGTCATTGTGGCCGCGCGGTGTGCGTGGCGTCGCTCGACGCGGCGCGGGCCAGGATGAAAGATGTTTCAGGAAATGGCGGAGCGGACGTCGCGGCAGCGCGTCAATTGTTACAAGACGTTAGCGGACGCTTCCACGTGCGATGCAGCGCATCAGTTCTTACAAACTTGAAATATGCGCAGACTGTGCGTGCCGTTATAGTCGAATCACACATGAAACAACTCGAAGAGGAATCCATGAAGACTTTGCGTATTGCCTCGCTCTTGACCGGTATGACGGCCTTGCTCGTGTCGGGCGCAGCAATGGCGGGAGTCAATGTCGGGATCAACGTCGGCGTGCCGGCTCCGGTCTACGTCGCACCCGCGCCCGTGTATGCGCCGCCGCCTCCGCCGGTCGTCTACCAGCCGGCGCCCGTGTATGCGCCGGCGCCCGTCTACGCGCCGGCCCCGGCGATCGTGATCGGCTGGCACGGCGATCGCTACTGGGACGGCCGCCGCTACTGGGGCCGCGACGAGTGGTATCGCCATCATGGCCGCGGCTGGCACGGCGATCGCGGTCACTGGGACAACGGCCGTCACAACGGCTGGCGCTGATCGATCTGCGGCGCACGCGCGATGCGTGCGCGCCTCGAAGGAAAACCGCCCGTGTGAACTGAACACCGGGCGGTTTTTCTTTGCCGGTGCGAGTCGCACGCGGCAGCCGCAACGCGCCGGTGCCGTGCGCGAAAACCCGCAAGTTGGCTCGACGTCGAATTGAATGGGTAGAATCGACCCACGTTCCATCCCTCAATCGACCGACAGGGCCTCTATGACGAAGGGTTCGCCCCGGACCGCCGCCACCCGCATCCGCTTCGGCGCCGCGCATGCGGTACGGGCCGCCGGCCGCACGGCGGCAGCATGGGCACTACAGGCGGTACTGGCTGCAACCGCCGCGCACGCGGCCTATGCGATCGCGCAGTACGGCGAGCCGAAATATCCGCCGGGCTTCAGGCATTTCGACTACGTGAACCCCGACGCGCCGAAGGGCGGCACGCTCGTGCTCGCGAACCCGAGCCGGCTCACGTCGTTCGACAAGTTCAATCCGTTCACGATGCGCGGCAACCCCGCGCCGGGCATCGACCTGCTGTTCGAGAGCCTCGCGACCGGCAGCATGGACGAACCGGCATCCGCCTACGGGCTGCTCGCCGACGACATCGCGATCGCGCCGGACCGCCGCTCGGTCACGTTTCACCTGAACCCGCGCGCGCGCTTTTCGAACGGCGATCCGGTCACGGCCGACGACGTCAGGTTTTCGTTCGACACGCTGAAGAGCAAGCAGGCCGCACCGCAGTTCGGCGCGTATTTCGCGGAGATCGCGAAGGCGGTGGTGGTCGATCCCGCGACCGTGCGTTTCGAGTTCCGCAGCACGAACCGCGAGCTGCCGCTGATCGCCGGCGGCGTGCCGGTGTTCTCGCGCAAGTGGGGGCTGCGCGCGGACGGTTCGCGGATTCCGTTCGACCAGCTCGCGTTCGAGCAGCCGATCGGCAGCGGCCCGTACCTGATCGAGCGCTACGACAACGGCCGCACGATTACCTATCGGCGCAATCCCGCGTACTGGGGCGCCGACCTGCCGGTGCGGGTCGGCACCGACAACTTCGAGCGGATCGTCTACAAGCTCTACGGCGACGGCGTCGCGCGGCTCGAGGCGTTCAAGGCCGGCGAGTACGACGTGCTGGTCGAATACATCGCGCGCAACTGGACGCGGCGCGACGTCGGCAAGCGCTTCGACAACGGCGAGCTCGTCAAGCGCGAGTTCCGCCAGCACAACGGCGCGGGCATGCAGGGCTTCTTCATGAACCTGCGCCGGCCGCTGTTTCGCGACGTGCGCGTGCGCCAGGCGCTCGATCTCGCGTTCGACTTCGAATGGCTGAACCGCCAGTTGTTCTATAGCGCGTACACGCGCCTCGACAGCTATTTCGCCGATACCGACCTGCAGGCGACCGGTACGCCGGGCCCGGGTGAACTGAAGCTGCTGGAGCCGTTGCGCACGCAACTCGACCCGGCCGTGTTCGGCCCGATGGTCACGCAGCCGAACACGAACCCGCCGGGCTCGCTGCGCGCGAACCTGCTGAAGGCGCGCGCGCTGCTCGCGCAGGCCGGCTGGACCTACCGCGACGGCGCGTTGCGCAACGCGCAGGGCGAGCCGTTCACGTTCGAGATCCTCGACGATTCGGGCGCGGCGATGGAAGGCGTCGTGACCGCCTACCAGCGCAACCTCGCGAAGCTCGGCATCGACGCGCGTTTTCGCACGGCTGATTACGCGCTGCTGCAGAAGCGCCTCGACGCGTTCGACTACGACATGACGACGGTTCGCCTGCCGGGTGTGCAGGTGCCGGGCGCCGAGCAGTTCTCGCGCTACGGCAGCAAGTTCGCGGACGAACCGGGCTCCGACAACATCATCGGCCTGAAGTCGCCGGCCGTCGACGCGCTGCTGCATGCGCTCGGCGCCGCGCAGACGCGCGAGGACCTGCTCGACGCGACGCATGCGCTCGACCGCGTGCTGATGCACGGCTATTACGCGGTTCCGCAGTGGTACAGCACCACGCACCGGATCGCATACAAGCGCACGCTCGGCTATCCGCAAACGCTGCCGCTGTACTATTCGGCCGAGGGCTGGGTCGTATCGACCTGGTGGGCCAAGCCCGATCACTGAAGCCTGCCGGCCCTTCGTTCAACCCAGCCTATCGATCGCGAGTCGACGCCCTATGTGGAGCTACATCCTCAAACGCCTGCTGCTGATGATCCCGACGCTCGTCGGCGTGCTCACGCTCACGTTCGCGGTGATCCAGTTCGTGCCGGGCGGCCCGGTCGAACAGGCCGTGCAGGAGCTGCGCAAGGGCGCGACGGAGCAGGGCGCGGCGCCGTTCGGAATGCGCGCGCACACCGGCGTCGACGCGCAGCAGCTCGCGCAGCTCAAGGCGCTGTACGGCTTCGACAAGCCGCCGCTCGAGCGTTACTGGCTGATGCTGAAGCGTTTCGCGCGCTTCGATCTCGGCGACAGCTACTTCCGCCACCAGAGCGTGTGGTCGCTGGTCGTGCAGAAGCTGCCGGTGTCGATCAGCATCGGGCTGTGGACGTTCTTCGTCACCTACCTGATCTCCGTGCCGCTCGGCATCGCGAAGGCCGTGCGCAACGGCTCGCCGTTCGATGTCGCGACGAGCCTCGTCGTGCTGGTCGGCTATGCGATTCCGGGCTTCGTGCTCGGCGTGCTGCTGCTCGTGCTGTTCGGCGGCGGCTCGTTCTGGCAGCTGTTCCCGCTGCGCGGGCTCACGTCGGACAACTTCGCCCAGCTGTCGCTCGCCGGCAAGGTGCTCGATTATCTGTGGCACATCGCGCTGCCGATCACGGCGTCGGTCGTCGGCAGCTTCGCGGTCATCACGATGCTCACGAAGAACGCGTTCCTCGACGAAATCCGCAAGCAATACGTGCTGACCGCGCGCGCGAAAGGGCTCGCCGAGCGCACCGTGCTGTGGAAGCACGTGTTCCGCAACGCGATGCTGCCGCTGATCGTCGGGTTTCCGGCCGCGTTCATCGGCGCGTTCTTCACGGGCAGCCTGCTGATCGAGACGCTGTTCTCGCTCGACGGCCTCGGGCTGCTGTCGTACGAGTCGGTCGTGCGGCGCGACTATCCGGTCGTGCTCGGCACGCTGTACCTGTTCACGCTGATCGGGCTCGCGACCAAGCTGATCTCGGACCTCTGCTATGTGTGGGTCGACCCGCGCATTCAATTCGACAACCTGGAGCGCTGACATGAAACCGTCCGCCAGCACGCCGCTCGCCGGCGCGCCCGTCCGCCTGCCCGCGCTCGCCGGGCGAGGTGCGCGATGAACCGGGCCGTCGTGTCGTCCCGCATCGACGCGGCCCGTGCGCGCGTGTCGCCGTCGCCCGCGCGCCGCGTCTGGCAGCGCTTTCGCCAGCAGCGCCTCGGCTACTGGAGCTTCGTGATCTTCGTCGTCGCGTTCGCCGCGAGCCTCGCGGCGCCGCTGTGGTCGAACGACAAGCCGCTCGTCGTGCGCTACGACGGCCAGACCTATTTCCCGATGTTCCATGCGTATCCGGAGACGACCTTCGGCGGCGACTTCCCGACGCCGGCCGACTATCTCGATCCGTACGTCCGCAAGCGGCTCGAGGCGCCGGGCAACTTCGTCGTGTATCCGCCGAACCGCTATTACTACGACACGCTGAACTATTTCTCGAGCGTGCCGAACCCGGCGCCGCCGTCGCGTGCGAACTGGCTCGGCACCGACGCGCAGGGGCGCGACCTGCTCGCGCGGCTCGTGTACGGGTTCCGCGTGTCGGTCGAGTTCGGGCTGGTCCTGACCGCGATCGGCACGCTGCTCGGGATCGCCGCGGGCGCCGTGCAGGGCTTCTTCGGCGGGCGCATCGACATCGTCGGGCAGCGGCTGATCGAGATCTGGAGTTCGCTGCCCGAGCTGTACCTGCTGATCATCTTCGCGTCGATCTTCGAGCCGAGCTTCCTGCTGCTGATCGTACTGCTGTCGCTGTTCGGCTGGATCGGCCTGGCCGACTACGTGCGTGCCGAGTTCCTGCGCAACCGCACGCAGGACTACGTGCGCGCGGCCCGCGCGATGGGGCTCACGAACTGGCAGATCATCTGGCGCCACGTGCTGCCGAACAGCATGACGCCCGTGATCACGTTCCTGCCGTTCCGGATGAGCGGCGCGATCCTCGCGCTCACGAGCCTCGACTTCCTCGGGCTCGGCGTGCCGCCGCCGACGCCGAGCCTCGGCGAGCTGCTCGCGCAGGGCAAGGGCAACCTCGATGCGTGGTGGATCTCGCTGTCGACGTTCGGCGTGCTGGTCGCGACGCTGCTGCTGCTGACCTTCATGGGCGACGCGCTGCGCAACGCGCTCGACACGCGGATCGCCGATTCGGTGCGCGCGGCAGGAGGCCAGCGATGAGCAGCACGGTCGTATCGAACGCGGGCGAGCCGCTGCTGTCGCTCGAGCATCTGCAGGTGCGCTTCGGCGACACGGTGGCCGTCGACGACGTGACGCTCGCGATCGGCCGCGGCGAGCGCGTCGCGCTCGTCGGGGAGTCGGGATCGGGCAAGAGCGTGACCGCGCTGTCGATCCTGCGGCTGCTGCGCGACGCCGACGTGAGCGGCACGATCCGCTTCGCCGGGCATGACCTCGCCGGCAAGAGCGAACGCGAGATGCGCGGGCTGCGCGGCTCGGACATCGCGATGATCTTCCAGGAGCCGATGACGGCGCTCAACCCGCTGTACACGATCGGGACGCAGATCGGCGAGACGATCGTGCTGCACGACGGCGTGACGGCGGTGGAGGCGCGCAAGCGCGCGATCGCGCTGCTTGCGCGTACCGGCATCGCGGAGCCGGAGCGGCGCGTCGACAGCTACCCGCACCAGTTGTCGGGCGGCCAGCGGCAGCGCGCGATGATCGCGATGGCGCTCGCCTGCCGGCCGCGCCTCCTGCTCGCGGACGAACCGACCACGGCGCTCGACGTGACGATCCGCGCGCAGATCGTCGACCTGCTGCTCGAGCTGCAGCGCGAGGAGGCGGAAAAGCGCGGGATGGCGATCCTGCTGATCACGCACGACCTGAACCTCGTACGGCACTTCGCCGAGCGGGTCGCGGTGATGGAGCGCGGCAAGCTGGTCGAAAGCGGGCCGGTCGAGCGGATCTTCGCGGAGCCGGAGCATCCGTATACGCAGCGGCTGCTGAACAGCCGGCCGCAGCGCGCGGTCGCGCCGGTGATGCCGATCGCGCCCGTCGTGCTCGATGCGCGCCATGTCAGCGTGCAGTTCGCGCGCAAGCGGCCGGGCTTCGCAGGCTGGTTCGGCACGACGCCCGTGACGGCGGTCGCGGACGTGTCCGTGTCGGTGCGGCAGGGCGAGACGCTCGGGATCGTCGGCGAATCCGGCTCCGGGAAGTCGACGCTCGCGATGGCGCTGCTCGGGCTGCAAAGGACGGCCCACGGCGAGATCGAATTCCAGGGGCGCGCGCTGTCGACCTATCGCGGCCGCGAACAGACCGCGCTGCGCTCGAACATGCAGGTCGTCTTTCAGGATCCCTTCAGTTCACTGTCGCCGCGTCACACGATCGAGCGGATCGTCGGCGAGGGGCTCGAACTGCATCGCCCGGAACTCACGCCGGACGCGCGCCGCGCGAAGTCGCTGGCCGTGCTGCGCGAAGTCGGCCTCGACCGCACGGTGCTGCATCGCTATCCGCACGAATTCTCGGGCGGGCAGCGCCAGCGGATCGCGATCGCGCGTGCGCTCGTGCTGGAGCCGCGCATCCTGATCCTCGACGAACCGACGTCCGCGCTCGACGTGTCGATCCAGCAGCAGGTGCTGAAGCTGCTCGCGGATTTGCAACAGAAATACAACCTCGGCTATGTATTCATCAGCCACGACCTGGAGGTGATCGGCGCGATGGCGCACCGGGTCGCGGTGATGCAGGACGGGGCGATCGTCGAGTCCGGCGACGTGGCCGATATCTTCACGAAACCGTCACATCCTTACACACAAAAGCTGTTGAAAGCGGTCTGGAAAGCGTGATAGGCGTCCAATGGTCTGACTATCTCGATTGTATTTTTTAATTTGTTTTGACAAACGATTACGCGCTGGCTAGTATCGACCGAAATTTTCCGCCAATCAGCTGATTTTTAAGCACATTCCATCGACCAATGCAGCATCGATCCCTGACCCAGGCATGCGCGCGCACCCTCGCCGGGCTGTTCATCGGCGCCCTGTTCGCAGCAGCTCCCGGCGCGTTCGCCGACGAAGTCAGCAGTTTTAACCAGAATGTCACGAATTCGACTCAAATCGGGTCGAGCTCCTCCCCCCAGCAGACCAATGCCCAGTCGTCGAGCGGCGGCGCGAAGTCGTTTCTTGCCGGCATGGCGGGCAAGGCAGGCGACGTCGTCGTCGGTGCGCTGAACATGATCGGCGTGCGTTACCGCTGGGGCGGCAACTCGCCGGATTCCGGCCTCGACTGCAGCGGCTTCGTGCGCTACGTGTTCCAGGACACGCTCGGCATGTCGCTGCCGCGTCGCGCCGAAGAGATGAGCCGCGTCGGCGAGAAGGTCAGCATGAGCAACCTGAAGCCGGGCGACCTCGTGTTCTTCAACACGATGCGCCGTACGTTCTCGCACGTCGGCATCTATATCGGCGACAACAAGTTCGTGCATTCGCCGTCGACGGGCAGCACGATTCGCGTCGACGATCTCGACAGCGGCTACTGGGAAAAGCGTTTCACCGGTGCGCGCCGGCTCGAGTCGGAGTTCCCGATGAAGGCCGACGACCTGCGCCAGCGCGTGCGTGCCACGATCGGCGACGACGCGGCGAACGGCAGCAACTGACCGACGCTCGCCGGCGAACCGCCGGATCCAAAAAACCCTGTCACCGGAAGGCGGCAGGGTTTTTTGTTTTGGGGCGTGCGCAAGCGGCTGGTGGCGGGGCCATCGTCGGTGGCGCGCTCGCTGTCGCGCGCCGCGCGCCGCGATGCGCCGCTTATGCCGCCGCGACGCCGCGGGCCGCCGCGAGCTTGCGCTGCAGCTCGGGCATGACGCGCGCGACGGCTTCCTCGCCCGCGAGGATCGCCGCGTTGCGCTGGTTGAAGTCGCTGCCGCCCATTGCCGCGAGGTTCGGGCGGATCACGACGTCCGCGTATTTGTCGAGCTCGTAGGTCTTGATCGTCTGGCCCATGATCGTGAAGGTCTGCAGCAGCATCTCGATCGGGTTGTTGGTCGCCGCGCCGTCCGGCCGCGACGAGATGTCGACCGCGATCACGAAGCTCGCGCCCATCTTGCGCGCGAACGACGCGGGCACCGGGCTCACGAGGCCGCCGTCGACGTATTCGCGGTTGCCGATCTTCACGGGCTCGAACACCGACGGCACGCTGCACGACGCGCGCACCGCGAGCCCCGTATTGCCCTGCTGGAACAGGATCGGCTGGCCGTTCTGCAGGTCCGTCGCGACGATGCCGAGCGGCTTCGCCATCTTTTCGATCGGCCGGTTGTTGAGCGTCTTGTTCAGGAAGTTCTGCAGCGCCACGCCCTGCAGCAGCCCGCGCGAGCGGAACGGCAGCGCCCAGTCGCTGATCGCCGCCTGATCCATGTCGAGTGCGATCTTGTTGATCTGCAGCCCGCTCATCCCGGCGGCATAGAGCGCCCCGACCACCGAGCCCGCGCTCGTGCCCGCGACGATCTCGACCGGGATGCCGCGCGCCTCGAGCGCCTTCAGCACGCCGATGTGCGAGAAGCCGCGGGCGGCGCCGCCGCCGAGCGCGATGCCGATCTTCACGGGCTTCTCGCGCGACTGCGCGGGATTCGCGGCGTTGTCGGGGCGGGACTTGTCGCCGAACGACGTGCAGGCGGCGAGGCTGGCGGATGCGCAAGCGATCGTGAAGTGACGGCGCGACAGGCGAGGGGACGACATCGAATGGTTCTCCGGCGGCTTGGCGGCGGGCCGTGCGGCCCGCGGCGGCGATAGGTTCCGAGCGGCCGCGCGGCACAAACCGCGCGGCCGGCGCGGCGCCGGCTGGCGGCCGCGGCGCGCACATCATAAAGCAAGCGGCGCGCTTGGCGCGAAGGGCGGCGCGAGTATAATTCCGGCTTCTTTCCCGTTCCGGGCGCGGCCGGCCCCAGTGCTGTCCGGGCTGTCGCCGTCGGTCCCGCGTCGAATCATTCATGCGCCCCAGGCGTTCGAGTTACCGTTTATGACCCGTCCTGTCCGTACCCGCTTCGCGCCGAGTCCCACCGGCTTCATCCACCTCGGCAACATCCGCTCTGCGCTCTATCCGTGGGCGTTCGCGCGCAAGATGAAAGGCACGTTCGTGCTGCGTATCGAGGATACCGACGTCGAGCGTTCGTCGCAGGAAGCCGTCGACGCGATCCTCGAGGGGATGCAGTGGCTCGGCCTGGATTTCGACGAAGGCCCGATCTACCAGATGCAGCGGATGGACCGCTACCGCGCGGTGCTCGCGCAGATGCTCGAGCAGGGCCTCGCGTACCCGTGCTACATGTCGGCCGAGGAGCTCGACGCGCTGCGCGAACGCCAGCGCGAGGCCGGCCTCAAGCCGCGCTACGACGGCACGTGGCGTCCGGAGCCGGGCAAGGTGCTGCCCGAGCCGCCGGCCGGCGTGAAGCCGGTGCTGCGGTTCCGCAACCCGCTGACCGGCACGGTCGTGTGGGACGACGCGGTGAAGGGGCGTGTCGAGATCTCGAACGAGGAGCTCGACGACCTCGTGATCGCGCGCCCGGACGGCACGCCGATCTACAACTTCTGCGTGGTCGTGGACGACATGGACATGAACATCACGCACGTGATCCGTGGCGACGACCACGTGAACAACACGCCGCGCCAGATCAACATCCTGCGCGCGCTCGGCGGCGAGCCGCCCGTCTACGCGCACCTGCCGACCGTGCTGAACGAGCAGGGCGAGAAGATGAGCAAGCGGCATGGCGCGATGAGCGTGATGGCGTACCGCGACGCGGGCTTCCTGCCGGAGGCCGTCGTCAACTACCTCGCGCGCCTCGGCTGGTCGCACGGCGACGCGGAGATCTTCTCGCGCGAGCAGTTCGTCGAATGGTTCGACCTCGAGCATCTCGGCAAGTCGCCCGCGCAGTACGACCACAGCAAGCTGAGCTGGCTGAACGCCCATTACATCAAGGAAGCGGACAACGCGCGCCTCGCCGCGCTGGCGAAGCCGTTCCTCGACGCGCTCGGCATCGACGACGCGGCGATCGCGACGGGCCCCGCGCTCGATGCGGTGGTCGGCCTGATGAAGGACCGCGCGACGACGGTCAAGGAGATCGCCGAAGGCGCCGCGATGTTCTACCGCGTGCCGGCGCCGGATGCCGACGCGCTCGCGCAGCACGTGACCGATGCGGTGCGCCCGGCACTGGCCGATCTCGTCGCCGCGCTGAAGGCGGCCGACTGGACGAAGGAAGCGGTGTCCGCCGCGCTGAAGGCGACGCTCGGCGCGCACAAGCTGAAGATGCCGCAGCTCGCGATGCCGGTGCGCCTGCTGGTGGCGGGCACGACGCATACGCCGTCGATCGACGCGGTGCTCGTGCTGTTCGGTCGTGACGTCGTGGTGTCGCGTATCGAGGCCGCGCTGGCCTGAGGTTGGAGCGGATGCGAAGCCGCTCGCGCAGGGTGTCACGGCGGCTTCGCAAAAAATTTCGCTCGAATCGCAAAAAGGGTATTTACAAGTTCAAATTCGGTCCATATAATCTCATTTCTGTTCTGCAAGGGGGTATAGCTCAGCTGGGAGAGCGCTTGCATGGCATGCAAGAGGTCAGCGGTTCGATCCCGCTTACCTCCACCATCAGAGCAGAACGAATTGATTTGCGAAGCAGCGGTAGTAAGTAATAAATGCTTCACAAAATGATTTAAAGCAGTTAGAATTTCGGCCTTCGCTGTTGATGATGAGTGAATAGCGAAAGTCAGACAGATCTGAAAAGATCATGTCCCCTTCGTCTAGAGGCCTAGGACATCACCCTTTCACGGTGAGTACAGGGGTTCGAATCCCCTAGGGGACGCCAGATTCAGCGGCGTTTCATAGAAGTGTCGCGAGGCTTGCAGGAACGTAACCGACGTCCTGCAGGTAACGGTGCAGAAAGTTGGAGCGGTAGTTCAGTCGGTTAGAATACCGGCCTGTCACGCCGGGGGTCGCGGGTTCGAGTCCCGTCCGCTCCGCCAGAACGAAGCCCGTTCAAGACGTTTTTGAGCGGGCTTTTGTATTAAAAATGTAAGCAGTACGTTGTCCCCTTCGTCTAGAGGCCTAGGACATCACCCTTTCACGGTGAGTACAGGGGTTCGAATCCCCTAGGGGACGCCAGGATTCAGCGGCGTTTCGTAGTAGAAGTGTCGCAACGCTTGCAGGACGTGAACGAGGTCCTGCAGGTGAGAGTGAAGAAAGCTGGAGCGGTAGTTCAGTTGGTTAGAATACCGGCCTGTCACGCCGGGGGTCGCGGGTTCGAGCCCCGTCCGCTCCGCCAGAACAAAGCCCGTTCAAATGAACGTTTTGAGCGGGCTTTTGCGTTAAAGATGTAAGCAGTACGTTGTCCCCTTCGTCTAGAGGCCTAGGACATCACCCTTTCACGGTGAGTACAGGGGTTCGAATCCCCTAGGGGACGCCAGATTTCGGCGTCGTTCGAACAAACGATGCGCCGGCAGGAAGTAACCGACGCCTGCCAGGCAAGAAGCAAGACTGGAGCGGTAGTTCAGTCGGTTAGAATACCGGCCTGTCACGCCGGGGGTCGCGGGTTCGAGTCCCGTCCGCTCCGCCAGAAAAATGAAAAAGCCCGCCTCGTGCGGGCTTTTTCATTTGCGTCGTTGATCGTGCCCGCTCGCGGGCGCGTGACTGCGGAGCGGAGGAAGCCGCCTGCGCGGCTTCCGGCGGGACGCGAAGGGCTGCGCGTGCACGCGCAGCCGCGGCCTGCAGGATGTAGGCGAGTCCCGTCCGCTCCGCCAGAAAATGAAAAAGCCCGCCTCGTGCGGGCTTTTTCATTTGCGTCGCTGATCCGGCGCCACTACGAGAAATTCGCGATTGCATCCGCCCGCGACTGCGCTATCGTGGCGGAATGCGTTTTTGACCCCTGCGCGATGCTCGATCCGACCGACCTGCGATTGCTGTATCAGCTCCGGCCCGCGGAGCCTGGCGATTTTCCGTTTGCCGAGGCGCTGACGCACGGCAACATGGGCGGCTATTACAAGCGCCATGGGCTCGTCTGGCGCAGCGACCTGTTCTATGCGAGCTGGCGCGAATCCGAAAACTTCATCCTGGAAGCCGACGGCGAACGTATCGGCGTGCTGCGCGTGACCGAGGAGGGCGATTCGCTGCACATCCGCGACGTGCAGATCGCGGCCGGCCATCGCGGACAGGGCGCCGGCACCTACATGCTCGACATGTCGCATCGCTGGGCGCGCGCCCGCGGGCTGCACGAACTGCAGTTGCGTGTGTTCGTCGACAATCCGGCCGCGCGCCTCTACCTGCGGATGGGCTACCGCGTCACCGGGCCGAGGCTGGCCCAGCTCGGCTCGATTCGCCACATGGTGCGTCCGGTTTGAGCGCGTAACGGTTACCCACGCGGGGGCCACGCGGCGACGGTCAGCGGGCGGCGTCGATCGCGTCGTCGTCGGGGGCGTCGTCGATTGCGATGCCGTCTTCCGCGCCGCGATGCTCGTAGCCGCGCAGCATGAACGCGCGCGGGCTTTCGCCGAACGCGCGCCGGAACATCGCCGAAAACGCGCTCTGGCTCTGGTAGCCGAGTTCGCGTGCGATATGCGACAGCGGGCGCCCCTGGTTCAACAGCGGAATCGCGCGCGCGAGCAGCGCCTGCTGCCGCCACTGCGAAAAACTCACGCCCAGTTCCTGCCTGAACAGCCGCGAGATCGTGCGCGTGCTCGCACCGACCTCGCTCGCCCAGTGTTCGAGCGATTCCGCATGCGCCGGTTGCGCGAGTACCGCCTCGCACAGCATGCGCAGCCGCTTCTCGTCGGGCATCGGCACCGCGAGCGGCAGCGGTTCGGCGCGGCTCAGCTCGTCGAGCACGAGCCCGCACAGCAGCCGTTCGCGGGCGCCGCTCAGGTCGCGCGCGTCGAGCGCGACGATCAGTTCGCGCAGCAAGCCCGTCACCTCGACCACCCGGCATGCGTCGAGCCCGTCCGGCACGACCGACTCGTCGATGTACAGCGTGCGCAAGTACGCTTCCTCGACGATCACGACCTCGTGCGTGACGTGCGGCGGCACCCAGATCGCGCGGGAAGGCGGCACCATCCACGTCGTCCCGGTCGTCGCGACGCGCAGCACGCCGCGCGATGCATACGCAAGTTGCGCCCACGCGTGCGTGTGCAGCGGGATCCGGCGGCCGGCGTCGACCTGCCGTGCCCGGACACGCATCGGGTGGACGCGGGTCGGCGCGAACTCGGGCGGGATGTCGATGACGTCGTACGGGTTCGATGCGTCGGCTTGGGCTGGCGGGTTCATGGACGATTCGGTCGGCGCGGCGGCGGTGCCGTCATTTTAGAAGGCGCCGCGCAGGCGCATGCGGCGGTTTTTCGGCCGATAATGCACGGTTCAAATGAACTTTGTATGGGGCAGCACGTGTTCCGGTCGGCGCAAGCCCGGGCCAGCGTGATGCGTCGCGCCGAAAAGAACCATCGTGCCGCCGGCGCGGTCTATCGATGCGGGCGCGTTTTCGCACAAGCAGCGCCCCAACGACGCCGGCGCCCGCGGCACGGCCGCGACGGCCCGGCACGGCAACACCTGAATCGAAGAGGAGGACCACGATGCGCCATGTATTCGTCTACGGCACGTTGAGAGCGGGAGAAGCCAACGACATCGGCGAGGCGGCCGCGCGGCACGGGATCGCCGCGCCGACGCTGCTCGGGGCGGTCGCACTGCCGGGCGAACTGTACGATTTCGGCACGTATCCGGGCATGGTGCCCGGGCCGGCCGGCCGGTCGCTCGTGTGGGGCGACGTCTACGAGATCGACGAGCGACTGGTGCCCGTGCTCGACGAGATCGAGCGCGTCTATCCGGGCGTCGACACGCTGTTCCGGCAGGAGCCGGTGACCGTCGAACTCGGCGGTCGTCCGTATGCGTGCGTCTACTATCCGGTCGCCGCGCATGCGGCAGCCGACCGTCCGCGCATCGCGTCGGGCGACTGGGTCCAGCACCGGCGCGAGCGGGAAGCCGCCGCCGCATCCGCATAGCGAACCCGCTGCGCAGCAAAGGAAAAGCGCCCCGCGGGGCGCTTTTTTCATGCCGCCGTGTCGTGCGACCGGCGGCGGGCAGGACCGGCGACCCGGCCCGCGTCGTCAGATTTCCTCGTACAGCGGCAGCGTCAGGAATTCGGTGAAGCCTTCCGACGTCGACATCTGTTCGAAGATCGACGCGGCACGCTCGTACGGCTGCGTGTTGCCGCCGACCGACCGCTTCACGTTGTCGAGCTCGGCCTTCGCGAATTCGCGCACGAGCTCGGCGGTGACCTTGCGGCCGTCGTCGAGCACGCCTTTCGGCGAGCGGATCCACTGCCACACCTGCGAGCGGGAGATCTCGGCGGTCGCCGCGTCTTCCATCAGGTTGTGGATCGGCACGCAGCCGTTGCCGTCGAGCCAGGCGCCGAGATAGTGGATGCCGACGTTGATGTTGTTGCGCAGGCCGGCTTCGGTGATCGGCGCTTCAGGCTGGAAGTCGAGCAGGTTCTTGCCTTCGATCTGCACGTCGTCGCGTTGCTTCGCGATCTGGTTCGGCTTGTCGCCGAGCACCTTGACGAATTCCTCCATCGCGATCGGCACGAGGCCCGGGTGCGCGACCCAGCCGCCGTCGTAGCCGTCGGTCGCGTCGCGGGCCTTGTCCGAACGCACGCCGCCCATCGCCTTGTCGTTCGCTTCCGGATCGTTCTTGATCGGAATCAGCGCAGCCATCCCGCCGATCGCCGGCGCGTTGCGCTTGTGACAGGTCTTCAGCAGCAGCAGCGCGTACGCGCGCATGAACGGCACCGTCATCGTGATCTTCGAGCGATCGGCCAGGCAGAAGTCGCGGTCGTTCTTGAACTTCTTGATCGCCGAGAAGATGTAGTCCCAGCGGCCGGCGTTCAGGCCCGAGCTGTGTTCGCGCAGTTCGTACAGGATCTCGTCCATCTCGAACGCGGCGAGGATCGTCTCGATCAGCACCGTCGCGCGGATCGTGCCGCGCGGCACGCCGACTGCCTCCTGTGCCGCGACGAAGATGTCGTTCCACAGGCGCGCTTCGAGATGGCTTTCCATCTTCGGGAGGTAGAAGTACGGGCCCGAGCCGCGCGCGATCAGTTCCTTCGCGTTGTGGAACAGGAACAGCGCGAAATCGAAGATGCCGCCGGACACGCGCTGGCCGTCGACCGTCACGTGCTTCTCGTCGAGATGCCAGCCGCGCGGACGCACGATCAGCGTCGCGACCTTGTCGTTCAGCCGGTACGACTTGCCGTTCTGTTCGAGCGAGATCGTGCGGCGCACCGCGTCCTTCAGGTTGATCTGGCCGTCGATCTGGTTCGTCCAGCTCGGCGCGTTCGAATCCTCGAAGTCCGTCATGTACGAATCGGCGCCCGAGTTCAGCGCGTTGATGATCATCTTGCGCTCGACGGGGCCGGTGATCTCGACGCGGCGGCATTGCAGGTCGGCCGGCAGCGGCGCGACCTTCCAGTCGCCCTCGCGGATCGCCTTCGTGTCGGCCAGGAAATCGGGGCGCTCGCCGGCGTCGAGGCGCTTGGTGCGTTCGACGCGGGCCTGCAGCAGCGCCTGGCGGCGCGGCTCGAACGCGCGGTGCAGCGCCGCGACGAGCGCGAGTGCTTCAGGCGTCAGGATCGCTTCGTAACCCGGCTTGATTTCGCCGGTGATCGCCATGCCTTGCGGCAGCGTGATCGGGGTGCTCATGAGTCTCATCTCCTTGGTCGGTCAGTTGCGGTTTCGGTGAAGGGGGAAGGCGGCAGCGCAGCGAACGTCATGCGCCCGGGCCGGGGCGCGCGCGGTTCGCGGGTCTGCCGGACGGAGCCGGGGTGGCGAGGAATGCGAGCAGGTCGGCCATGCCGCTGCCGGTGCCGTCGGGCGGCGCGCCGAGTTCCTCGGCGGGCGCACCCGTGCGGTTGAGCCAGAACGTCGTGTAGCCGAACCAGGCGGCCCCCGCGACGTCCCAGGCGTTCGACGACACGAACACGATGTCGCGCGGGTTCGCGCCGAACGCGGCGGTGCCGAGTGCGTACGCGACCGGGCTCGGCTTGTACGCGCGTACCGCGTCGGCCGACAGCACGCGATCGAACAGGCCGGTCATGCCGGCGCTCTTGATCGCGATGTCAAGCATCTCCGGGTTGCCGTTCGACAGGATCGCGAGCGGCGGGCGCGGGTCGAGCGCGCGCAGCTTGCGCAGCGCGGGCACCGTGTCGGGATAGGTGGACAGGCACGCGTATTCGTCCATCAGCCGCTTCTCGGCCGCGCTGTTCAGCGCGAGCCCGAGCCTGCGCGCGGCGAACCGCAGCGCGTCGAGCGTGATGTCGCGGAACGGGCGATAGCGGGCGCCGGACGGATCGGCGAGCGTGCGCAATTGCGAGTATTCGATTTGCTTGCGTCGCCACAGCCGCGACAACCGGTCCCCGTGACCGGGAAACATCTGCTCTGCCGCGGCCACGACCGCATGCACGTCGAACAACGTGCCGAATGCATCGAAGAGGATTGCGTCGGGAGAGGAGAGTGTCGTTGTGGCCGACATAGCCTTGCGCTCCAGTTTCAGAGGTCGGAAACGATTTTATTCGTGCTCGTCAGTGCTAAAAAAGACGCTAAACATCACTTGATCTTTTACTTTCATATACCTAATCTTGACCGCTCAAGCTATTTGAAGGGCGGGAACGCCGCCCTTGCGAGTCATGGACCGGTTCAAACAGATCGAAACGTTCGCCGCGGTCGCGGCGAAGGGCAGCCTGTCGGCGGCCGCGCATGCGGAAGGCGTCGCGCCGGCGATCATCGGCCGCCGCCTCGACGCGCTCGAGGAGCGGCTCGGCGTGAAGCTGCTGGTGCGGACCACGCGCAAGCTCACGCTGACCTTCGAGGGTTCGGCCTTCCTCGAGGATTGCCAGCGGATCATCAACGACATGCAGAACGCGGAGGCGAGCGTGTCCGCCGGCGGCGTGAAGGCGAGCGGCCACCTGCGCATTTCCGCGCCGGCCGGCTTCGGACGGCGCCACGTCGCGCCGCTCGTGCCCGAGTTCAGCGGCGCGCATCCGGACGTGTCGGTCACGCTCGACCTGTCCGACCGGATGGTCGACCTCGTCAACGAAGGGTTCGATTGCGCGGTGCGGCTCGGCGAGCTGCCCGATTCGTCGCTGGTGTCGCTGAAGCTCGGCGAGAACCGGCGCGTGTGCGTCGCGTCCCCCGCGTATCTCGCGCGGCGCGGCACGCCGGCCACGCTTGCGGAACTCGCGCGCCACAACTGCCTCGCGCTTGCCGCGAATGCGAACCAGCAGCGTGGCTGGGCGTTCCAGGAGGGCGACAAGGTGGTGTCGATCCGCGTGAACGGCACGATGGAATGCTCGGACGGCGCGGTGCTGCACGAATGGTGCCTCGCCGGCTACGGCCTGGCATGGCGATCGTGGTGGGAGGTCGGCGACGATATCGCGGCCGGCCGCCTCGTCACCGTGCTCGACGCGTTCGCGGCGCCGCCGATCGGCATCCATGCGGTGTTTCCGCAGCGCCGTCACCTGCCGCTGCGCGTGCGGCTGTTTCTCGATTACCTGAAACATACGTACGAACGGCCGGGGTATTGGGGCGAGTAGGGCGGGGGCGAGCAGGGCGCACCGGCCCGCGCGTTTCCGATATGAGGGCGAACCCGCTGCCGGCGCCGGTCGCCCGGTTTCGCGCACTACAATCGAAACTGGCATGCGCGACGCGCCGGAGCCGGCCCGCATGGGTTCGCGGTGCGCGCGGTGCGTCTGACGCAGGAGGGCGCGATGTTCCGGCACATCCTCGTTCCAACCGACGGTTCCGAACTGTCGCAGAAGGCGATCGACGGCGCGATCGACCTGGCGCGCGCGGTCGGCGCGCGGGTCACGGCCTATGCGTGCCTGCCGCAGTATCCGTACTCGCCGTTTTCCGAAGTGATCATCGAGCCGCCCGCCGATTTCCGCGCGCGCAGCGAGCGCGAGGCGCGCGCGCACCTGGACGACGTGCAGGCAGCCGCGAAGGCGGCCGGCGTCGATTGCGACAGCTGGACGAGCGTGCATCCGTCGCCGTACCTCGGCATCATCGAGGCGGCCGAACGTGGCGGCTGCGACGTGATCTTCATGGCGTCCCACGGACGCCGCGGGCTCGGCAGCCTGCTGATCGGCAGCGAAACGCAGCGCGTGCTGACCCATACGAAAATTCCGGTGATCGTCTATCGGTAGACGCGGCGCCCGTCGTTCGTAGCCGCCCGGGCGACAGCACGGCGGTGCCGCTGAAAAAAGGGCGCGCCGGACGAAGCCGGCGCGCGTCGTTGCTGGCGGCCACTGGCCGCGCGCGACCGGTCGCGCGACGTCGATCGCGCGCCAGCCGTCTCCTCCCTGATTGTTGTCCGGTTCCGCCGATGCCGCGCCGTCGCGTGACGGGCCGGCATCGGCGTGACGCTTGCGCGCGTTACGCGACCTTCTTGCCGTCGAAGAACTGTTCGTCTTCGGTCGAGCCGTGCAGCGCGGTCGTCGAGGCTTCGCGCTCGACCGTCTGCGTGACCGCGTCGAAGTAGCCGGTGCCGACTTCGCGCTGGTGCTTGACGGCCGTGAAGCCCTTGTCGGCCGCCGCGAACTCGGCCTGCTGCAGTTCGACGAACGCGCTCATCTGCGTGCGGGCATAGCCGTGCGCGAGGTTGAACATCGAGTAGTTCAGCGCATGGAAGCCGGCCAGCGTGATGAACTGGAACTTGTAGCCCATCGCGCCGAGTTCCTTCTGGAACTTCGCGATCGTCGCGTCGTCGAGGTTCTTCTTCCAGTTGAACGACGGCGAGCAGTTGTACGACAGCATCTTGCCGGGGAACTGCTTGTGGATCGCTTCCGCGAACTTCTTCGCGTACTCGAGATCCGGCTTGCCCGTCTCGCACCAGACGAGATCGGCGTACGGCGCATACGCGAGGCCGCGCGAGATCGCCTGCCCGATGCCCGGCTTCGTGCGGAAGAAGCCTTCGACCGTGCGCTCGCCCGTCAGGAACGGCTTGTCGTTGTCGTCGATGTCGGACGTGATCAGGTCCGCCGCTTCCGCGTCGGTCCGCGCGACCAGCACGGTCGGCGTGCCCATTACGTCGGCCGCGAGACGCGCCGCCGACAGCTTCGCGACCGCTTCGCGGGTCGGCACCAGCACCTTGCCGCCCATGTGGCCGCACTTCTTTACCGACGCGAGCTGATCCTCGAAGTGCACGCCCGAGGCGCCGGCCTCGATCATCGCTTTCATCAGTTCGAACGCATTCAGCACGCCGCCGAAGCCGGCTTCCGCGTCCGCGACGATCGGTGCGAAGAAATCGACGTAGCCTTCGTCGCCCGGATTCTTGCCTTCCGACCACTGGATCTGGTCGGCGCGCGTCAGCGTGTTGTTGATGCGCTTGACGACGAGCGGCACCGAGTTCGCCGGGTACAGCGACTGGTCCGGGTACATTTCGCCCGCGACGTTCGCGTCGCCGGCCACTTGCCAGCCCGACAGGTAGATCGCCTTCAGGCCGGCCTTCACCTGCTGCATCGCCTGGTTGCCGGTCAGCGCACCGAGTGCGTTGACGAACGGCTCTTCGTTGATGAGGCGCCACAGCTTTTCCGCGCCGCGCTTGGCCAGCGTGTGCTCGACGGCGATCGAGCCGCGCAGGCGCACCACGTCCTCAGCCGTGTAGCTGCGCTTGATGCCCTTCCAGCGCGGATCGGTTTCCCATTGCTTTTGCAGTTCCTGTGCCTGTTGCTGTCGCGACATGATGAGCTCCTTGATGCGGTGTGTTGCCAGATCGGTCGAATCGGACGGTGTTGATGCTGTTCTCGAAGCGGGGCGCGGTGCGTGCCGCTTTGAGAAGTCTTGTATAAGAGTCTAGGCAAACCGATCCGAGTGAAACAGGGGCTATACCAGGAAGTTTGAAACTTTTTAATCGTTGTTAATCAACAACTTGTGTTTTGTGTTTCGCAATGAGAAACGATTTTTCCCATCTCGCAATTGTAAGGTTGTGCCGCGCAGCATGATTTTTTACGACGCAAAAAAATTTTCCGCATCGTGAAATTTGGCGCGGGACGAAAAAAAACCGGCGCGGGTGCGCCGGTTTGCCGGATGGGCCGGCGGCCACGGGGGCCGCCGGGGCGTGCTTACGACGCCGAATTGCTGCGACGCGGGCCGCCGCTGCGCTGGCCGTCGCGACGCGGGCCGCCGTCACGGCTGCCGCCCGGCTTGCCGCTCCAGCCGCCGCCATTGCCGCCGCCGTAGCTGCGGCCGTTGCCGCCATGACCGCCGCCCGGCTTGCCGCCGAAACGACGACCGCCGTTACCGCCGCCCGGACGGCCGCGGCCGCCGGTGCCGCGATCGTTGCGCGGGGGTGCCTTGCGGGGCTCGAAGCCTTCGATCACGTTGACCGGCAGCGGCGAGCGCACGAAGCGCTCGATGCGCTTGAGCGCGCCTTGCTCGGCGTGGTGCACGAGGCTCACCGCGGTGCCCGAACGGCCGGCACGGCCCGTACGGCCGATACGGTGCACGTAGTCTTCCGCGAACTTCGGCAGGTCGTAGTTGAACACGTGCGTGATGCCCGGGATGTCGATGCCGCGGGCTGCGACGTCGGTCGCGACCAGCACGCGCACACGGCGCTCGCGCAGCGCACGGATCGTGCGGTTGCGCGCGCCCTGCGGCAGGTCACCGTGCAGCGCGGCCGATTCGAAGCCGGCGTCGGCGAGACGGCCGGCGAGCTGGTCGGCATCGATCTTGGTCGCCGTGAAGATGATCGCCTGGTCGAGCGCGTCGTCGCGCAGCAGGTGATCGAGCAGGCGGTCCTTGTGGTCGCGGTCGTCGACGTAGTGCACAGTCTGCGCGATGTTCGCGCGCGACTCGAGGCGCTGCTGGATCTCGATGCGTTCCGGATCCTTCAGCAGGCGGCTCGTCAGCGAACCGATCTTGCCGTCGAGCGTGGCCGAGAACAGCATCGTCTGGCGCGACTCGGGCGTCGCGGCGACGATCGTCTCGATGTCTTCGATGAAGCCCATGTCGAGCATGCGGTCGGCTTCGTCGAGCACGAGCATCTTCAGTTCGGACAGGTCGATGCGGCCGCGCTCGAGGTGATCGAGCAGACGGCCCGGCGTGGCGACCAGGATCTCGGGGTTCTTCGCGAGCAGCATCAGCTGCTGGCCGTAGGCGACGCCGCCGAGGATGCTGACCGTGCGCAGGCGCTTCAGGTGCTTGCCGTAGGTCGACGCGGCCGTGGTGACCTGCATCGCGAGTTCACGGGTCGGCGTCAGCACGAGCAGGCCCGGGCGGGCGACGGGCTGCGGGCGGCGCGCACGGCGGTCGCCCTGGTTCGGTTCGCGCGGCGCGCGCGGTTGCTGCGCCTGCGCCTTCTGGAGCTGCGCGAAACGTTCGATCGCGGGCAGCATGAATGCGGCCGTCTTGCCCGAACCGGTCGGGCTCGACACCAGCAGGTCCCGACCGGCGATGCCGGCCGGAATCGCGCGCTGCTGGACCGGCGTCGGCTTGGCGTAGCCGGCGGCCTGCAGCGCGGAGACGATCTCCGGCGACAACCCGAGCGACGCGAAAGTCGGCTCGTCCGACGCCGGTTCGACCGCGGCCGGTGCGGCGGCGTTCTCGAGACCGAGCGCCTGGTCGGCGATCGCGTTGAGCGGGCTGGAGTTGATGCTCGAAGTCATAACAATCCTTGAAACACAGTGGGTGAAACGTCGGCGCCAATCGCGCATACCCAAGTCGTCGGATTCAGCGAGCAAATCGGGAAACGGGTGCAATCCGCCGAACCGTCGGCGGATGAGGCATTAGAAGCTGTTTTGGGTGCGGCGCGCTTCTGGAGCGGGGGCCGCCAGCCTAGTTGACGACCGCGAGGGTCGAAGCAGGAGGGGACAGGTTCTAAACCGGATTGGAGCTTAACGCTACGAGGCGTCGGGCCGGAACGGCTTGCGAGCCGAGCGCGGGAGGTGACGCAGCCAGCATTATAGAGATATTTGCTGCGCTGCGCCACTGATTTGATTGCCTATTGATTGCCGGTCTCGGCAGGCGGGACAGATCAGGACGCCGTGCCGTTCTTCAGCGATTCGACGAGTTCGATGTATTGCTGCTTCGCCGCATCCTGGGTCGTGCCTTTCAGCGCTTCCCACGCGTCGTACTTGTACTTGCCGACGATGTCGGTGAAGCCCGGCTTGTCGCCGTGCGCGTCGCCGTCGGTTGCCTGCTTGAAGAGCGCATACAGGCGCAGCAGCGTCAGGTTGCCCGGTCGCTCGGTCAGTTGCTTGACGTCGACCTGGGCCTGGTCGAATTGGGCGGTGAGTTCGCTCATCGTGTGTCTCCGTAAGGGTTTCAGGTCGGGCGATCTTAACAAGCGCCGCGCCGCGCGGGGTCGAGCGATCCTTCCAAACCGCCGGCCGCGCGGCGCGCGCATCGCGATCGGGTCCGATCGCCCGTGGGAGCGGGGCGCCGCATTACAATGTCGGCCATGACGCAAACAGTGCTCCTCGCCATCGATACGTCGACCGAATACTGCTCGGTCGCGCTGCTGCGCTCGGCTTTCGCCGATGACGCCGTTTCCACCCCGCAAACCTGGGTCCGCCACGAGCTGACGGGCGCCGTGTCGAGCACGCGCGTGCTGCCGGCCATCCAGGAGCTCTTCGCCGAATCGGGCCTCACGTTCGCCGATTGCGACGCGATCGCGTTCGGCGCGGGCCCAGGCTCGTTCACCGGGCTGCGCACCGCGACCGGCATTACGCAGGGGCTCGCGTTCGGGCGCGGGCTGCCGGTCGTGCCGGTCAGCACGCTGCTCGCGTGCGCCGAGCACGCGCGGCTGCGCGCACCCGGCACGACGCGCGTGCTGGCCGCGCTCGACGCGCGGATGGACGAAGCGTACTGGGCCGACTTCGCATGGGACGAGCAGGCGGGCGACTGGCGCACGCTGCATCCGGCGTCGCTCGATGCACCGGGCGCCGTCGGCGTGCCCGACGCGCCGTTTACGCTCGCGGGCAACGCGGCCGCCGCGTTCGGCGCGCAACTGCCGGCGGCGGCGGCCGCGGCAGTGATCGACGGCGATGCGCTGCCGCATGCGCTGGCGGTCGCGCATGCCGGGCTGCGGGCGTTCCGCGCCGGCCGGACGGTGCCGGCCGACCAGGCCGCACCCGAATACGTGCGCGACAAGGTCGCGCAGACCACCGCCGAACGCATGGCCGCGCGTGCCGCGCAGACGGACGGAGCAAAAGGATGACGGGCGTCCTGTTGAGCGACCGCTATTTGTCGCCGATGACCGACACCGATCTCGACGAGGTCGTCGCGATCGAGCAGGTCGCGTACGAATTCCCGTGGAGCCGCGGCAATTTCCAGGATTCGTTGCGCAACGGCTATTTCGGCGTGTGCCTGCGGCACGTGACGGGCGCGCTCGTCGGCTATTGCGTGCTGATGCCGGTGATCGACGAAATGCACCTGCTGAACCTGTGCGTCGCGCCGGCCGCCCAGCAGTCGGGCGCGGGCCTCGCGCTGCTGCGCGAAGCCGTGCGCATCTCGCGCGCGGAGGGGCTCGACGGCGTGCTGCTCGAGGTGCGGCCGTCCAATCCGCGGGCGATCCATCTGTACGAGCGCTTCGGCTTCGTGACGATCGGCCGGCGCAAGAACTACTATCCGGCGCGGCATCGCAGCCGGGAGGACGCGATCGTGATGCGTCTGACGCTGAACAAGGACGAAGGGGACGCGCATGGCGTGGGCTGAAGCAGCGCTCGAGGAAATGGGGCTCGCGCAGATCTGGGTGCGGCGCGGGTCGCGCGCGGAAGGCGCCGAAGCGGGTGGCGCGGGGGCCGGGCCGGTCGACGTGCCGGGCGCGGCGGACGATGCGTCCACCGTTGCGGCTGCAACCGTCGCGCCCGCGTCGCGGCCGACGTCGGAGCGGCCGCGTGATACGCAGGCGCCTGCACGCGTGTTCCCGCGCGGCGATATGCCGCTGGCGGATACGCCGCCCGCTGGGGGCGCCGCGCGCTCCGCGCCACCGGCTGCGGAAACGGGTAGCGGCGCGCGTGCCGCGATCGACGACGATCGCGCGTCCGCCGGGCCGGCGTCGTCCCCGGCCGCCGCCGCCGCGGACGACCTGCCGCCGCTCACCGAAGACGATTTCGCGTGGTTCGACGCGGCGCCGCCCGGCGATCCGCTGCCGCCGGCCGAAGCGCGTCCTGCTGCAACGCCGGTCGCGATGCTCGACTGGGATGCGCTCGCCGCACGCGTCGCCGGCTGCACGAGCTGCCGCCTGTGCGAGAAGCGCACCAATACCGTGTTCGGTGTCGGCGATCGGGAAGCGGACTGGATGCTGATCGGCGAAGCGCCGGGCGAGAACGAGGACAGGCAGGGCGAGCCGTTCGTCGGCCAGGCCGGCAAGCTGCTCGACAACATGCTGCAGTCGCTCGCGCTCAAGCGCGGCGACAACGTCTACATCGCGAACGTGATCAAGTGCCGCCCGCCCGGCAACCGCAATCCGGAACCGGACGAGGTCGCGCGCTGCGAGCCGTACCTGCAGCGCCAGGTCGCGCTCGTGAAGCCGAAGCTGATCGTCGCGCTCGGCCGCTTCGCCGCGCAGACGCTGCTGAAGACGGACGCGAGCATCGCATCGCTGCGCGGCCGCGTGCACACGTACGAAGGCGTGCCGGTGATCGTCACCTACCACCCGGCGTACCTGCTGCGCAGCCTGCAGGACAAGTCGAAGGCGTGGGCCGACCTGTGCCTGGCGCGCGATACGTTCCAGCGGGCGGAGGGCGCCGCCGCGCACGGGCCGGCCGGACAATGACGCGCGGCGCGGCGGTCGCGTTCGTCGATACGCTGCACGATGCCGCGGTCCGCGATCTGGGCTGGCTCCTCGCGAGCCCGAGCCTGCTCACTGCCGCGCCCGGCGCGCCGCTCGCGCATCCGTGGTCGGATGCGGTCGAGCGGGTGGCCGTCGAAGCGTGGCTCGTCGCGCTCGATGCCGCGCCCGAGCCGCTGCACCGCGCGCTCGACGGGCTGCGGCCCGTGCGACTCGGCCGCTATGCCGAATGCCTGCTGGAGTATTTCCTCACACACGGGCCGTCGCTGCGGCTCGTCGCCGCCAACCTGCCGCTGCGCAGCAACGGCAAGACGCTCGGCGAGGTCGATTTCCTCGTCGATGCGCCGGGCGGGCTGCGCCTGCACTGGGAACTCGCGGTCAAGTGCTATCTATGCGCGCCGGTCGACGGCGACGCGTCGCTCGCGGATTTCGTCGGGCCGAATCTCGTCGACCGCCTCGACCGCAAGCGCAGCCGGCTGCTCGAGCATCAACTGCGGCTGAGCGATCGCCACGGGTTCGCGCTGCTGGGCTACGGCGCGCCGTCCGATGCGCAGATGTTCATCAAGGGCTGGCTGTTCTATCCGCACGGCGTGCCGCTGCCGCCGGTGGCCGCGGAAATCGCGGCCGATCATCCGCGCGGGTTCTGGCTCACGCACGCGCAGTGGCCGGCGTGGGCCACCGCGCAGCCCGACGGTGCGGCATGGAACGTGCTGCCGCGGCTCGCATGGCTCGCGCCGCGGCGGGTGGCGGCCGACGCCGCGCCCGAACCGCTGGCGCGTTCGCTCGAGTTGCCGTCCGCTTTGACGGCGCGCCAGGCGCCCGCGCTGATCGGCGTCCATCGACAGGACGGCAACGGCGTATGGCGGGAGACGGCGCGCGGCTTCATCGTGCCGGACGACTGGCCCGCGCGTGCGCAGGCGTTCGCCGCCCAGGACCACTGACGCCGCGTCAGCCGGCGCTTACCACCAGCGATGGAAGTGATGGACGGGGCCGACGCCGTGGCCGACGTCGAGCTGGCCGCTCGCGGCGATCGCGCCGGTCAGGTAGGCCTTCGCTTCGCGCACCGCGCTGTCGAGATCGGGCCGCTGCGGCAGCAGCGCGGCGATCGCCGACGACAGCGTGCAGCCCGTGCCGTGCGTGTTGCTGACCGGCACGCGCGTGCCGTCAAACCGGACCGCATGCGCCGCATCGACGAGCCAGTCGGGGCTCGCGGCCGCGTCGGGCAGGTGGCCGCCCTTCATCAGCACGGCGCGCGCGCCGGTCTTCAGCAGCGCCTGGCCTTGCCGGACCATGTCGTCTTCGGTCATCGCGGGCGTGTCGCCGAGCAGGGCGGCCGCTTCGGGCAGGTTCGGCGTGACGACGGTCGCGAGCGGCAGCAGCGCGTCGCGCAACGCGTCGACCGCATCGGGTGCGAGCAGCGCGTGCGAACTCTTCGAGATCATCACCGTATCGAGCACGACGAAGCGCGGCGCATGGCGCCGCAGCGCGTCGGCGACCGCGTGCACGATCGCCGTGTTCGCGAGCATGCCGATCTTGACCGCGTCGATGCGGATGTCGTCGAACACCGCGTCGAGCTGCGCGGTCACGAACGCGGCGTCCGGCGCGTGCACGCCGGTCACGCCGCGCGTGTTCTGCGCGGTCAGCGCGGTGATCACGCTCGCGCCGTACGCGCCGAGCGCGGAGAAGGTCTTGAGGTCGGCCTGGATGCCCGCGCCGCCGCCCGAGTCGGAGCCGGCGATCGTCAGGACGTTGGGTATCGGGTGCGTCATGATGGCAAGGCGCCGGTTCGAAGACCGGCGCCGACGGACGGAAACAGGAAGTGTAGCGTCAGTGCCGCGATTCGCCGATCAGCGCGACCGAGTCGAACTGACGCTGGTTCGCCTGGTGGCGGCGCATCACGAGCCACATCGTCAGGCACACGAACGTGCCGAACAGCACGATCACGACGCCGACCGGCACGTCGAGCCAGACCAGCACCGCATACAGGCACAGCATCACGAGCACCGACAGGTTCTCGTTGAAGTTCTGCACCGCGATCGAATGGCCGGCCGACAGCAGCACGTGGCCGCGATGCTGCAGCAGCGCGTTCATCGGAACCACGAAGTAGCCGGACAGCGCGCCGACGCAGATCAGGAAGATGTACGCGACGATCAGGTACACGGGCAGGCGCAGGTGGCCGAAATGCACGGCCCAGTGCGCCGGGAACAGGTCGCGCGTGTA
This sequence comes from Burkholderia sp. BCC1985, assembly GCF_905339915.1. Lineage (NCBI taxonomy): Bacteria > Pseudomonadati > Pseudomonadota > Betaproteobacteria > Burkholderiales > Burkholderiaceae > Burkholderia > Burkholderia sp. BCC1985. Next base: position 276,833 of record NZ_CAJPGY010000001.1, on the reverse strand, counting down.
GAACGCCATCAGCATGACCGCGATGCCCATGATGATGCCGACCGGCAGCACGCTGAGCGACTTCTTCAGCGGGATCCGCGCGGCGGCGGCGATCGCACCGCCCGCGACGCCGACCGCGACCACCGCCTGCAGGATCGCGCCTTCGGACAGCGACATGTTGAGCGACACTTCGGCCCACTTCAGCACGATGAACTGCAGCGTCGCGCCCGCGCCCCAGAACAGCGTCGTGACCGCGAGCGAGATCTGGCCGAGCTTGTCGCGCCAGAGCACCATGAAGCAGTCGGCGAAGTCGGTGAGGAGCTTGACCGGGCCGCGCTCCTGCTTCGGGTAGCGCGCGCCGGTATCGGGGATCCGCAGATTGAAGATGGCGGCGATCACGTAGATCGCCATGATGATCACCATCGCCGCTTCGGCGGGCGTGGCGATCCAGGCTGGCGTGTGCGCGATCACGTGCGACGCGATGTGCGGGCTGATCAGCGCGCCGCCGAGCACGGTGCCGAGGATGATCGAGCTGACGGTCGTGCCTTCGATCCAGCCGTTCGCGGCGACGAGCCGGTCGGCCGGCAGCAGCTCGGTCAGAATGCCGTACTTCGCGGGCGAGTAGGCCGCGGCGCCGAACCCGACGATGCCGTATGCGATCAGCGGATGGGCACCGAGCAGCATGATCAGGCAGCCGACCACCTTGATCGAATTGGTGATGAACATCACGCGCCCCTTCGGACGCGAATCGGCGAACGCACCGACATAGGCCGCCAGCACCACATACGACAACACGAAGAACAGCTTGAGCAGCGGTGTCATCCAGTTGGGGGCGTGGAGGTCTTTCAGCAGGGCGATGGCGGCGATGAGAAGCGCATTGTCGGCCAGCGACGAGAAAAACTGCGCGGCCATGATGGTGTAAAAACCTTTTTTCATCTGATGCGATGCTTTCGTCGCTGCGGCAGGGCCGCGTAGGCCGCCTGGTATGCGATCGGCTTATTCCGTTCGAAATGGGTTGTGCGCACGGCTTTATAACACGAAAATACGGCAATTCGGACTAGCAAGATTCCCCGATCGTTCCGCAAATTGTCGGCTTCGGTGCTCAAAAGGCGCGGTAAGCTGATGATTCGCAAGCGTCTTTACGTAAATTTCCCATGCCGCGCCCGATCTCCGCCACCATCCACACCGCCGCCCTCGCGAACAATCTCTCCGTCGTCCGCCGCTTTGCCGGCCCGTCCAAGGTCTGGGCGGTCGTCAAGGCCAACGCGTACGGCCACGGTCTCGCGCGCGTGTTTCCCGGCCTGCGCGGCACCGACGGCTTCGGCCTGCTCGACCTCGACGAGGCCGTGAAGCTGCGCGAGCTCGGCTGGGCCGGCCCCATCCTGCTGCTCGAAGGGTTCTTCCGGTCGACCGACATCGACGTGATCGACCGCTACAGCCTCACGACCACCGTCCACAACGACGAGCAGATGCGGATGCTGGAGACGGCGCGGCTGTCGAAGCCCGTCAACGTGCAGCTCAAGATGAACAGCGGGATGAACCGGCTCGGCTACGTGCCGGAGAAGTACCGCGCCGCGTGGGAGCGCGCCCGTGCGTGCCCCGGCATCGGCCAGATCACGTTGATGACCCATTTTTCGGACGCCGACAACGAGCGCGGCGTCGCCGAGCAGCTCGCGACGTTCGAGCGCGGCGCGGCAAGCATCGCGGGCGCGCGCAGCCTCGCGAATTCGGCGGCCGTGCTGTGGCATCCGGATACGCACTTCGACTGGGTGCGGCCGGGGATCGTGCTGTACGGCGCATCGCCGTCGGGGCTGTCGTCCGACATCGCCGACACGGGCCTGAAGCCCGCGATGACGCTCGCCTCCGAGCTGATCGCCGTGCAGACGATCGCGAAGGGGCAGGCGATCGGCTATGGCTCGACGTTCTCCGCGCAAGCGCAGATGCGCATCGGCGTCGTCGCGTGCGGCTATGCGGACGGCTATCCGCGCGTCGCACCCGAAGGCACGCCCGTGATCGTCGACGGCATCCGCACGCGGATCGTCGGCCGCGTGTCGATGGACATGATTACCGTCGACCTGACGCCGTGCCCGCAGGCCGGCGTCGGCGCGCGGGTCGAGCTGTGGGGCAACGCGCTGCCGATCGACGACGTCGCGCGCCATTGCGGGACCATCGGCTATGAACTGATGTGCGCGGTCGCCGCCCGCGTGCCGGTGCGCGCGGAATAAGGGCAGCACGCGTGGCCAAACAGAAAACCGTCTACGTCTGCAGCGAGTGCGGCGGACAAACCCCGAAGTGGCAGGGGCAATGCCCGTCGTGCCAGGCCTGGAACACGCTCGTCGAATCGGTCGCCGAGTCGCCGGCCGCCCATCGCTTCCAGTCGCTCGCGAAACGCGCGCCCGTGCAGCGCCTCGTCGACATCGAAGCGGCCGACGTGCCGCGGTTCTCCACCGGCATCGGCGAATTCGATCGCGTGCTGGGCGGCGGGCTGGTCCCGGGCGGCGTCGTGCTGATCGGCGGCGATCCCGGCATCGGCAAGTCGACGCTGTTGCTGCAGTCGCTCGCGGACATCGCGAGCGAGCGGCGCGCACTCTATATCAGCGGCGAGGAATCGGCCGCGCAGATCGCGTTGCGCGCGCAACGGCTCGCACTGCTCGACGGCGGCGCGCCGGCGGCCGAGCTGAAGCTGCTCGCCGAGATCCAGCTCGAGAAGATCCAGGCCGCGATCGACGCGGAACGGCCGGACGTCGCCGTCATCGACTCGATCCAGACCGTCTATTCCGAAGCGCTGACATCGGCGCCCGGCTCGGTCGCGCAGGTGCGCGAGTGCGCGGCGCAGCTCACGCGCATCGCGAAGCAGTCCGGCACCGCGATCATCATGGTCGGGCACGTGACGAAGGAGGGCAACCTCGCGGGCCCGCGCGTGCTCGAGCACATCGTCGACACGGTGCTGTACTTCGAGGGCGACACCCATTCGTCGTTCCGGCTCGTGCGCGCGTTCAAGAACCGCTTCGGCGCGGTCAACGAGCTCGGCGTGTTCGCGATGACCGAGCGCGGGCTGCGCGGCGTCGCGAACCCGTCCGCGCTGTTCCTGTCGCAGCACGAGCAGGTCGTGCCGGGTTCCTGCGTGCTCGTCACGCAGGAGGGCACGCGCCCGCTGCTCGTCGAGATCCAGGCGCTCGTCGATACGGCCCACGTGCCGAACCCGCGCCGGCTCGCGGTCGGCCTCGAGCAGAACCGGCTCGCGATGCTGCTCGCGGTGCTGCACCGGCACGCGGGCATCGCGTGTTTCGACCAGGACGTGTTCCTGAACGCGGTGGGCGGTGTGAAGATCACCGAGCCGGCCGCCGACCTCGCGGTGCTGCTCGCGATCCATTCGTCGATGCGCAACAAGGCGCTGCCGAAGGGCCTGATCGTGTTCGGCGAAGTGGGGCTGGCGGGCGAGATCCGGCCGTCGCCGCGCGGCCAGGAACGGCTGCGCGAGGCGGCGAAGCTCGGTTTCACCGCGGCGCTGATCCCGAAGGCGAATGCGCCGAAACAGCCGATCGAAGGACTGAACGTGATGGCCGTCGAGCGGATCGAGCAGGCGATCGACCGTGTGCGCGATCTCGAATAGCCGTGGCTGGCCAGCGCCGCCGTGCGTTGGCCACGGTGATCTGTCGCGTAATTGAATGTAATGAATATGTAGGCTGATGTAACCCGCCGGACATCGCTTTTCCCTATCCTTTGCCGGATCGTCGAACCGCACAATGCGAAGGGAACCTATGTTTAAACAGTATGGGGAAGCGCCGAGCGGACGCAGTTACAACCTGCGCGGCTGCCGTGTGTCGGAGCCGATCGTTCAGCCGTGGGGCGGCGGATGCCGGATCGTCGAATGGATCGACGACGAAGGGCGCCTGGCGCGCCGGGTCGTGTCCGAGGACGTGACGGAAGCGGAGGTCGCCGCGGCGATCCGCCGGCCGACCGAAGGGCGGCGTCACCTGATGGGCGATGACGAGCAGATGCCGCGCGATACGTTGCCGCGGCGTTGAGCGGTTGGCGCGGCCGGCGGCCGGCGGACGGCCGACGCGATCACGTCGAACGCAACAATGACAAAGAGGCCGGGCCCGGGTGCCCGGCCTTGTCGTTTCCGCGCCCGGTGCGGCCGGGCGGGTTCGCCGGTCGTGGATCGTGCCTAGGCGTGCGGCCGCCGCTGAAAACGACCGGCTGACGGCGCGCCGGGCGCGTTCAGCCGATCTGCTCGAGTTCTTCCTGCACGGCGAGCCAGTCCGCCTCGACCGTTTCGAGCCGGGCATTGACCTCGCCCAGCTTGCGGATCGCTTCGGTCAGTTCCGTCTTGCGCGCGGCTTCGTAGCTCGCCGGATCGGCGACGAACGCGTCGAGGCGCGCCTTTTCCGCGTGCAGCGTTTCCATTTCCCTTTCGAGCTTCGTGATGCGGTTCTGCAGCGGTTTCTTCAGTTGCGACAACCGCTGGCGCTCCTCGGCCGCCTGACGCTTCTGGTCCTTGCGGTTGACGCCCGGATCCGTGCCCGCTGCCGCCGCGCTGTCGGCCTTCGCGGCCGCGCGTTGCTCGGCCGCATGCTGCAGCAGCCAGTCGCGGTAATCGTCGAGGTCGCCGTCGAACGGCTGCAGCCGGTGCTTCGCGACGAGCATGAACTGGTCGGTGGTCGCGCGCAGCAGGTGGCGGTCGTGCGAGACGAGGATCAGCGTGCCTTCGAACTGCGCGAGCGCCATCGTCAGCGCGTGACGCGTCTCGAGGTCGAGGTGGTTGGTCGGCTCGTCGAGCAGCAGCAGGTTCGGTTTCTGCCAGATGATCAGCGCAAGCGCGAGCCGCGCCTTCTCGCCGCCCGAGAACGGGCCGACCGGGCTCGTCGCCATGTCGCCGGAGAAATTGAAGCCGCCGAGGAAGTCGCGCAGTTCCTGCTCGCGCGTATCGGGGGCGAGCCGTGCGAGATGCGCGAGCGGCGAATCGTCCTCGCGCAGGGTTTCGAGCTGGTGCTGCGCGAAATAGCCGATCGTCAGCCCCTTGCCGTCGCGCACGTGGCCCGACAGCGGCGCGAGCGTGCCGGCCAGCGTCTTGATCAGCGTCGACTTGCCCTGGCCGTTCGCGCCGAGCAGGCCGATGCGCTGGCCGTTCTGGATCGACAGCGCCACGCGTTCGACGATCGGGATGTCCGTGCCGTCCTCGGCGTGGTAGCCGCAGCGGACGTCTTCCATCACCATCATCGGGTTCGGCGCGGCGTCGGGCGTGCGGAACTCGAACGTGAACGGCGACGCGATGTGCGCGGGCGCGATCAGCTCCATCTTCTCGAGCGCCTTCATCCGGCTTTGCGCCTGCTTGGCCTTGGTTGCCTTGGCCTTGAAGCGGTCGACGAAGCTTTGCAGGTGCTCGATCGTCTTCTGCTGCTTTTCGTACGCGCTTTGCTGCAGCGCCAGCTGCTGCGCACGCAGCACTTCGAACTGCGAGTAATTGCCGCCGTAGCGCTTCACCTGGCGATTTTCCAGATGCAGCGTGACGTTGCAGATCGAGTCGAGGAATTCGCGGTCGTGCGAGATCACGACGAGCGTGCCGGCGTAGCGGTGCAGCCAGTCTTCGAGCCAGACGATCGCGTCGAGGTCGAGGTGGTTGGTCGGTTCGTCGAGCAGCAGCAGGTCGGAGCGGCACATCAGCGCCTGCGCGAGGTTCAGCCGCATGCGCCAGCCGCCGGAGAAGCTGGCGACCGATTCGCGCGTCTGCGCGAGCGTGAAGCCGAGGCCGAGCAGCAGCGCTTCGGCGCGCGCGGGGGCCGTATAGCCGTCGGCGTCGGCGAACGCCGCGTGCGCGTCGGCTTCGGCCGCGCCGTCGTGCGCGGCCGAGGCGGCGGCGATACGCGCCTCGATCTCGCGCAGCGCGGTGTCGCCGTCGAGCGTGTAGTCGAGCGCGGAGCGGTCGACGGCGGGCGTTTCCTGCGACACGTGGGCGATCCGCCACGACGGCGGCATCGCGAAATCGCCGCCGTCGGAATGCAGCTCGCCGCGCAGGACCGAGAAGAGCGTCGATTTGCCGGCGCCGTTCGCGCCGATCAGGCCGGCTTTCTCGCCGGGATTGAGCACGAACGAGGCCGACTCGAACAGCGGCTTGGTGCCGCGCGCAAGGCTGAACTGATTGAAACGGATCACGGCGGGAATGACTGACCAAAACCGCTATTCTAGACTGCGCGCGCGTCGCCCCGGATATCGGCCGTTCGGCAGGTGCCGCAACGACGCGATTTCGCCTAGACTCCACGTCGATACGGTTTCGTAAAAGGAGTGCCCGATGTCCACCCTGTATTCGTTCAGCGCAGAGACGCTCGCGGGCGCACCCGCGTCGCTCGACGCGTATCGCGGCAAGGTGCTGCTGATCGTCAATACCGCGAGCGAGTGCGGTTTCACGCCGCAGTACGCGGGCCTGCAGAAGCTGTATGAGCAGTACGCGGCCCGCGGTTTCTTCGTGCTCGGCTTCCCGTGCAACCAGTTCGGCAAGCAGGAGCCGGGCGACGCCACGCAGATCGGCGCGTTCTGCGAGCGCAACTACGGCGTCACGTTCCCGATGTTCGCGAAGATCGACGTGAAGGGCGACCACGCGCATCCGCTGTACCGCTACCTGACCGACGAGGCGCCCGGCATCCTCGGCCTCAAGGCGATCAAGTGGAATTTCACGAAATTCCTGATCGACCGCGACGGGCGGATCGTCAAGCGCTACGCGCCGTCGACGAAGCCCGAGGAAATCGCCGCGGATATCGACAAGCTGCTTTGACGGTTCGATGCGGCGAGCGGGCGGTTCGGATCGAGCCGGCCTGGGTCGCGCCGTGCGAAAGCATGCGCCGCCGGGCGGCGGCGCGGGGCCGGCGCTCGCGCAACCGCTACAGGATCGGCGCGAACAGGCGCGCGACGTGCATTGCAATACGCCGCCACGCGGGCGAGTGCCGATACTCGTTCGCATCGACTTCGTAGGCCAGCGCGAAATCGGCGTCGAGCATCGCTTCGACTTCGGCGGCGAACGCGCGGTCGACGGTCAGCACCATGATTTCGAAGTTCAGCCGGAACGAGCGGTTGTCGAGATTCGCGCTGCCGATGGCGGCCGCGACGCGGTCGATCAGCAGCACTTTCTGATGCAGGAAGCCGGGCCGGTACCGAAACACCTTGACGCCAGCGTCGACGAGATCGCGCGCATAGAGCTTCGACGCCTCGAACACCACGTAGTGATCGCGCCGGCTCGGAATCAGGATGCGCACGTCGACGCCGCGCATCACCGCGAGCTTCAGCGCGGCGATCACCGCTTCGTCGGGCACGAGATACGGCGTCGTGATCCAGATCCGCTCGCGCGCGGCGTTGATCGCCTCGACGAAGAACAGCGAGCCGGTTTCCTGCTTGTCGGCCGGCCCCATCGGCACGGCGAGGCAATGCATCGCGTCGTCGGGCAGCGCCTCCGGCGGCGCGGCGAGCGGCGGCAGCGTCTGCGTGGCCCAGTGCCAGTCTTCGGCGAACACGTACTGGATGCTGGCCACCACCGGGCCGCGAATCTCGATATGGGTGTCGCGCCACGGCGACAGGCGCCGGTTCGCACCGAGATATTCGACGCCGACGTTGAGACCGCCGACGAACGCGCGATTGCCGTCGACGACGACGATCTTGCGATGGTTGCGGAAGTTGAGCTGGAAGCGGTTGACGAACTTGCGGTGGGTCGCGAACGGATGGACCTCGACGCCGCCGCGGCGCAGCGTGTCGACGTAACCGCGCGGCAGGTCGAAGCTGCCGATGCTGTCGTACAGCAGGTAGCAGCGCACGCCGGCCGCCGTGCGGGCGAGCAGCGCGTCGCGCAGCATCTGGCCGAGCGCGTCGTCGCGCACGATGAAGAACTGGACGATCACGTAGTCGCGCGCGGCGTCGATCGCCGACAGGATCGCCGAGAAGGTTGCGTCGCCGTTCACGAGCGTGCGCACCGCATTGCCGCCGACGAACGGCATTCCGCCCAGCCGCGTGAGCGCGAGCACGGCGGCCCGGCCGATCGCGTCGGCGGCCTGCCCGTCGGTTGCGTCCGCAGCGGGCCATGGCGCGCGCGGTGCGTGCGTGCGCAGCGCTTCCATCTCGTGGCGCCGCGCGTCGACATAGCCGGAGAACTTGCTGCGGCCGAGGAACAGGTACGGGATGAGCGTCAGGTACGGCATCGCGGCGAGCGACACGGCCCATGCGATCGCGCCTTGCGACGTGCGGGTATTCATGAGCGCATGACACGCCGCGATGATCCCGAGCACATGGATGGCCAGGACCAGGGTGCCGAGATGTAGCCAGTCGAGGGTCATGGGCGCGTGACGGACTCCTGAAGTCGTGCGGCGCGACGGCCGCTTACGCGCATCTTACCCAACCGTGCGGGACAGCGGTGTGCCGTACCGCACGGTTCGGTCGCGGCGCGCCGTCAGGCCTTGCGCGGCAGGTCCGACGCCTGGATCAGGAACACGGCGTCGTCGCCCGCGCTGGTGGGCAGCCACGTGAGCTCGAGGCCGCCGAACGCGGCTTCGACGTGCTCGCGCTCGTTGCCGATCTCGACGACGAGCACGCCGTCGTCGTGCAGCCAGTTGTGCGCTTGCCCGATGATGCGCCGCACGATGTCCATCCCGTCGTCGCCGCCCGCGAGCGCCATTTCCGGCTCGTGCCGGTACTCGGGCGGGAGGGCCGCCATCGACGTCGCGTTCACGTACGGCGGGTTCGTCAGGATCACGTCGTAGCGCGTGTCGGGTTCGGCGCGGAACGCGGGCAGCGGCGTGTAGAGGTCGCCGCGATGCAGGGTGATGCGATCGTCGAGGCCGTAGTCGCGCACGTTGATCTCGGCGACTTCGAGTGCCTTCTCGGACAGGTCGACCGCGTCGATCTCGGCATTCGGGAACGCGCTGGCCGCGAGGATCGCGAGGCAGCCGGAGCCGGTGCACAGCTCGAGCACAGCGCCGACCTGCTCGGGATCGGCGACATACGGCTGCAGCCCGTCGTCGAGCAGTTCGCCGATGAACGAGCGCGGCACGATCACGCGCTCGTCGACGTAGAAGCGGTGGCCGTGCATCCACGCTTCATGCGTGAGATACGCGGCCGGCACGCGGTCGGTCGCGCGCCGTTCGATCACCGCGAGCACGGCCGCGATTTCGTCGGGCAGCAGGCGGGCATCGAGGAACGGCTCAAGCGTGTCGAGCGGCAGGTCGAGCGTGTGGAGCACGAGGTAGGCGGCTTCGTCGTACGCGTTGTCCGAGCCGTGGCCGAACGCGAGCTTCGCCTTCGAGAAGCGCGTGACCGCATAGCGCAGCAGGTCGCGAACAGTTGCAAAAGGTGTCGTCATGCGAGGCTCCGTCAGGCGATCAGTTGTTCGAGCACGCGGCGGTACACGTTCTTCAGCGGGTCGACGAAGCGCACGTCGATGTGCTCGTCGATCTTGTGGATGCTGCCGTTCGGCGGACCGAACTCGATCACCTGCGGGCAGATGCGCGCGATGAAGCGCCCGTCGGACGTGCCGCCCGTCGTCGACAGCTCGGTCGTGAGGCCGGTCTCGGCGCGGATCGCGTTCTCCAGCGCGTTCGACAGGTCGCCGCGCGGCGTGAGGAACGGCAGGCCGCTCACCGACCACTTCAGCGTGTATTCGAGGCCGTGCTTGTCGAGGATCGCATGCACGCGCGCCTGCAGGCCCTCGACGGTGCTCGCCGTCGAAAAGCGGAAGTTGAACATCAGGTCCGCGTTGCCGGGGATCACGTTGGTCGCACCGGTGCCGGCATGCAGGTTCGACACCTGCCAGGTGGTCGGCGGGAAGTATTCGTTGCCTTCGTCCCACTGTTCGGCGGCGAGCTCGGCGAGCGCCGGCGCGAGCAGGTGGATCGGGTTCTTCGCGAGGTGCGGGTACGCGATGTGGCCCTGCACGCCCTTGACGATCAGCTCGCCCGACATCGAGCCGCGGCGGCCGTTCTTCACGACGTCGCCGAGTTCGGCGGTCGACGTCGGCTCGCCGACGATGCAGTAGTCGAGACGTTCGCCGCGCGCTTCGAGCAGCTCGACGACTTTCACGGTGCCGTCGGTGGCCGGGCCTTCCTCGTCGCTCGTGATCAGGAACGCGATCGCGCCGCGGTGGCCGGGGTGGGCCGCGACGAATTCCTCGGAGGCGACGACGAACGCCGCGAGCGACGTCTTCATGTCGGCCGCGCCGCGGCCGTACAGCTTGCCGTCGCGATGCGCGGGAATGAACGGCGGCGAGGTCCACTGCTCGAGCGGGCCGGTCGGCACGACGTCGGTGTGGCCCGCGAACGCGAGCAGCTTGCCGTCGCGGCCGTCGGCGCCGCGCTTGACGGCCCACAGGTTGGTCACGCCGTGCGACGCGATGGTTTCGCATTCGAAGCCGAGCGCGGCGAGGCGCTCGGTCATGATCTGCTGGCAATGCTGGTCGTCGGGCGTGACGGACGCGCGGGCGATCAGCTGTTCGGTAAGGGCTAGGGTGGCGGACATGGTTCGGACCACTTTCGATAAAAAATGCCGGCGCGGTGGCCGGCAGCGATGAGGCGTCGTGTGCAGCGCGGGCGCCGCGCGGGCCGCCTAGGCGGCAAACAGCGCCGCGTACTGATCGGCCACGAAGCCGAGCGATTTCACGCGGCCGTTGACGACGAGCACGGGGCGCTTGATGACCGACGGCTTGTGGATCATCAGCGCAACCGCGCCGGACTTCGTTTCCGCGGCCGCCTTCATGGCGTCGTCCAGGCCGCGCCACGTCGTGCCGCGCTTGTTCACGAGCGCGTCGAGCGATACGTCCTTCAGCCAGTCTTCGACCAGCGGTGCGCTGACGCCGAGCTTCTTGAAGTCGTGGAACTCGAACTCGACGCCGTGATCGTCGAGCCACACGCGGGCCTTCTTCACGGTGTCGCAGTTCGGAATGCCGTAGACGACCACGGTGCGCGGCTTGGCCATCAGTCGCCTCGCAGCAGCTCGTTCAGGCCGACCTTCGCGCGGGTCTTCGCGTCGACCTTCTTCACGATCACCGCGCAGTACAGGCTGTGCGAGCCGTCCTTCGACGGCAGGTTGCCGGCGACGACGACCGAGCCGGCCGGGATGCGGCCGTAGCTGACTTCGCCCGTTTCGCGATCGTAGATCTTGGTGCTCTGGCCGAGGTACACGCCCATCGAGATCACCGAGTTCTCCTCGACGATCACGCCTTCGACGACTTCCGAGCGCGCGCCGATGAAGCAGTTGTCTTCGATGATGACCGGGTTGGCCTGCAGCGGCTCGAGCACGCCGCCGATGCCGACGCCGCCCGACAGGTGCACGTTCTTGCCGATCTGCGCGCACGAGCCGACCGTCGCCCACGTGTCGACCATCGTGCCTTCGTCGACGTACGCGCCGATGTTGGTGTACGACGGCATCAGCACGACGTTCTTCGCGATGAACGAGCCGCGGCGCGCGATGGCCGGCGGCACGACGCGGAAGCCGCCCGCGGCGAAGTCTTCGGCCGTGTAGTTCGCGAACTTCGACGGCACCTTGTCGTAGAACTGCGAGTAGCCGCCCGCCGGCATCGGTGCGTTGTCCTCCAGGCGGAACGACAGCAGCACGGCCTTCTTCAGCCACTGATGGACGGTCCAGTTGCCGTCGATCTTCTCGGCGACGCGCAGTGCACCCTTGTCGAGCTGCTCGATCGCGTGAGCGACGGCTTCGCGGACGTCGGCGGGCGCGGCCTTCGGCGACAGCTCGGCGCGGTTTTCCCAGGCGGTATCGATGATTTGCTGAAGTTGTTGCGACATGTTCGTTTTCGCAGGAGATGAATGGAATTGATCGGGATGGACGTCTTACCGCGCGAGAGCCCGGCAGAAATCGACGATGCGTTGCGCGCCCTCGACGCATTCGGGGGTGCCCGCGACGAGCGCGATCCGGATGAAATCGCGGCCCGGATTCGTGCCGTGCGCATCGCGCGCGAGGTACGAGCCGGGCAGAACCGTCACATTATAGTCGGCGTACAGGCGGCGGGCGAACTCGGTGTCCGACAGGCCGGTGCGCGCGACGTTGGCCCACAGGTAGAACGCGGCGTCAGGCAGCTTCACGTCGATCACGTCGGCCAGCATCGGCGTGACCGTGCTGAACTTCTGCAGGTACAGCGCGCGGTTCTCGCGCACGTGCGCCTCGTCGTTCCACGCGGCGATGCTCGCGTGCTGCCAGACCGGCGACAGCGCGGCGCCGTGGTACGTGCGGTACAGCAGGAATTTTTTCAGCAGCGCGGCATCGCCGGCGACGAAGCCCGAGCGCATGCCCGGCACGTTCGAGCGCTTCGACAGGCTCGACAGCATCACGAGCCGCTCGAAGCCGCGGCCGAGGCGGTGCGCGGCCTCGAGGCCGCCGAGCGGCGGCGCCGCTTCGTCGAAATAGATCTCCGAATAGCACTCGTCGGACGCGATCACGAAACCGTGGCGGTCGGACAGCGCGAACAGCTCGCGCCAGTCGTCGAGCGTCAGCACGGCGCCCGTCGGGTTGCCCGGCGAGCACACGTACAGCAGCTGGGTGCGCGCCCACACTTCATCGGGCACGGCCGCGTAGTCGCACGCGAAGTTGCGGACCGGGTCGCTGTTCGCGAAATAGGGTTCGGCACCGGCCAGCAGCGCCGCGCCTTCGTAAATTTGATAGAACGGATTCGGACAGAGTACGATCGCCTTCTTGCCGTCCGCGCGCGGGCGCGCGTCGATCACCGTCTGCGCGAGCGAGAACAGCGCCTCGCGGGAGCCCGACACCGGCAGCACCTGCGTCGCCGGGTCGATTGCCGGCAGCCCGTAGCGGCGCTCGAGCCAGTGTGCGATCGACGTGCGCAGCGCGTCCGAGCCGGCCGTGGCCGGGTACGACGCGAGACCGTCGAGCGCGGCGACCACGGCGTCGCGGATCAGCGCCGGCGTCGGGTGCTTGGGCTCGCCGATGCCGAAGCTGATCGGTTTCAGGTCGCCGGAAGGCGTCACGTCCTTGAACAGGGCGCGCAGCTTTTCGAAGGGATAGGGCTGGAGCGAGTCGAGTCGAGGGTTCACGGGCGAAGCGGCCATCGCGGCCGGTTGGAGCGAAAGGGCGAAAGGGGCGGCGCGGGTGCCGCACGGCTGCGGGCGGGCGCCGACGGCGCGCGGCTCGCAGCGGACGATTATAACGTGACGCAATGCGGTCGCGGCCCGCCGGAACGGCGGCCGGGCCGCTCGAATAAAGGGTAGCGAATCAAATGAATAACGCGGTACGCGGCAGCCTGCCGACGCTGGCCATCCTGATCGGCGCGTCGGTATGGGGCCTGATCTGGTATCCGCTGCGGATTCTCGCGTCGCTCGGGCTCACCGGCACGCTGGCGAGCGCGCTGACGAGCACGGTCGCGTTCCTGTTCGTGGTCGTCGTGCGGCACCGCACGATCGCCACGCTGCGCTGGCACTGGGTGCTGCCGGGCATCGCGATCACGGCGGGCGTGACCAATCTCGGTTTCGTGTGGGGCACGATCCACGGCGAAGTGCTGCGCGTGATGCTGCTGTTCTACCTGACCCCGGCATGGACCGCGATCTACGCGCATTTCCTGCTGCGCGAGCGGCTGACCTGGGCCGGCGCGGCGCTCGCGGCGCTGTCGATCGGCGGCGCGATGCTGATGCTGTGGTCGCCGCAGCTCGGCGTGCCGCTGCCGGCCAACCCGGCCGAATGGGCGGGGCTCGCGGCCGGCCTGAGTTTCGCGATGAGCAACGTGCTCGTGATCAAGGCGAGCCGCGAGCTGCCGGAGATGCGCGCCGAGATGCGTACGGCGACGCTGTTCGGCGGCGCGGCGGTGTTCGGCGCGGTCGCGTCGCTGTTCGAGGGGCTGCCGGCCGCGCCGGCGGGAAGCCAGCTCGGCGTCGCGGCAGCGATCATCGCCGCGATCGGCGTGACGATGGCCGCCAACAACCTGCTCGTGCAATACGGGCTCGCGCGCGTGCCGGCGAACCGCGCGTCGATCATCATGCTGTTCGAGATCGTGATCACCGCGCTGTCGGCGTGGGTGTTCGCGAGCGAACTGCCGAGCGCGCGAGAGTGGGCGGGCGGCGCCTGTATCGTGCTGGCGACGCTGCTGTCGAGCCGGGTCCATCGTGCCGCGCCGGCATCGGGCAAACCCGGCGACGGGCGGGACGGCGCACGCGCGATGGTATGATGGAAGCCGTTTGCGGGGCCCAACGCTTGAGATGCGCGCGGCCCCGCTTTTGAATTCCGGGGCGCATCGCGCGCAGGGCCGTCCGGCCCCGCGCGTCGCGGCCCCGTCCGTTTCACCTCTTCTTCACATCCGATACCGCCGTGCGTCTGAGCTCGATCAAACTCGCTGGCTTCAAATCCTTCGTCGATCCCACGCATTTCCAGGTTCCGGGCCAGCTTGTCGGCGTGGTGGGCCCGAACGGGTGCGGCAAGTCCAACATCATCGATGCCGTGCGCTGGGTGCTCGGCGAGTCGCGCGCGTCCGAGCTGCGCGGCGAGTCGATGCAGGACGTGATCTTCAACGGCTCGACCGCCCGCAAGCCCGGCAGCCGGGCCAGCGTCGAACTGATCTTCGACAATTCCGACGGCCGCGCGGCCGGGCAGTGGGGCCAGTACGGCGAGATCGCCGTGAAGCGCGTGCTGACGCGCGACGGCACGTCGAGCTACTACATCAACAACCTGCCGGCGCGTCGCCGCGACATCCAGGACATCTTCCTCGGCACGGGCCTCGGGCCGCGCGCGTACGCGATCATCGGGCAGGGCATGATCGCGCGGATCATCGAGGCGAAGCCGGAAGAGCTGCGCGTGTTCCTCGAGGAAGCCGCGGGCGTGTCGAAGTACAAGGAGCGCCGCCGCGAGACCGAGAACCGCCTGCACGACACGCGCGAGAACCTGACGCGCGTCGAGGACATCGTCCGCGAGCTCGGCGCGAACCTCGAGAAGCTCGAGGCGCAGGCCGTCGTCGCGACCAAGTACAAGGAACTCGTCGCCGACGGCGAGGAGAAGCAGCGCCTGTTGTGGCTGCTGCGCAAGAACGAGGCCGCCGGCGAGCAGCAGAAGCAGCAGCGCGCGATCGAGCAGGCGCAGATCGACCTCGAGGCGCAGACGGCGAAACTGCGCGAGGTCGAATCGCAGCTCGAGACGCTGCGGGTCGCGCATTACTCGGCGAGCGACGCGATGCAGGGCGCGCAGGGCGCGCTCTACGAGGCCAACGCCGAAGTGAGCCGCCTCGAGGCCGAGATCAAGTTCATCGTCGAATCGCGCAACCGCGTGCAGGCGCAGATCGCCGCGCTGAACGCGCAGCGCGAGCAGTGGCGCGCGCAGGCCGAGAAGGCGCAGGACGAGCTCGAGGAAGCCGAGGAAGCGCGCGCGATGGCCGACGAGAAGGCCGCGCTCGCCGAAGACAACGCGGCCGCGAAACACGACGCGCTGCCGGCGCTCGAGGCGAAATGGCGCGATGCGCAGGCGCAGCTCAACGACGAGCGCGCGCGGATCGCGCAGACCGAACAGTCGCTGAAGCTCGAGGCTGCGCACCAGCGCAATGCCGACCAGCAGCTCCAGCAGCTTCAGCAGCGCCACGAGCGCCTGAAGTCCGAGGCGGGCGGGCTCGACGCGCCCGACGAGGCGCAGCTCGAAGAACTGCGCATGCAGCTCGCCGAGCAGGAAGAAATCCTCGCCGAAGCCCAAGCGCGCCTCGCCGATGCGCAGGAAACGGTACCGCGCCTCGACGGCGAGCGCCGCGCGGCCCAGGAGCGCGTGCAGGCCGAAAGCGCGCAGATCCACCAGCTCGAGGCGCGGCTCGCCGCGCTCAAGCAGCTGCAGGAGAACGTGCAGACCGAAGGCAAGATCCAGCCGTGGCTGGACAAGCACGAGCTCGGCGCGCTGCCGCGTCTCTGGAAGAAGCTGCACGTCGAGGCCGGCTGGGAAGCGGCGCTCGAGGCCGTGCTGCGCGAGCGCCTCGCCGCGCTCGAAGTGTCGAATCTCGACTGGGTGAAGGCGTTCGCGACCGATGCGCCGCCCGCGAAGCTCGCGTTCTACGCGCCGCCCGTGGCCGGCGAGCCGCCGGCCGCCGCGGCCGGGCTGCGCCCGGTGCTGTCGCTCGTGCGCATCGACGATGCAGGCATCCGCGCGGTGCTGAACGACTGGCTCGGCAACGTGTACGTCGCCGACGACGTCGCGCAGGCACTCGCGACGCGCGCGCAACTGCCGGCCGGCGGCGCGTTCGTCGTGAAGGCCGGCCACATCGTCACGCGTGTCGGCGTGCAGTTGTACGCGGCCGATTCGGAGCAGGCCGGGATGCTGGCCCGCCAGCAGGAGATCGAGAACCTGACGCGCCAGGTGCGCGCGCAGGCGCTGCTCGCCGACGAGGCCCGCACGGCGGCGGTGCGCGCGGAAGCCGCACACACGCAGGCCACGCAGGCGCTCGGCGACGTGCGCGCGCAGGCCGAACGCGCGACCCAGCGCGTGCATGCATTGCAGATGGACGTGCTGAAGCTCGCCCAGGCGCATGAACGCTACACGCAGCGCAGCACGCAGATCCGCGAGGAACTCGAGGAGATCGGCGCGCAGATCGACGAGCAGCGCGCATTGCGCGCGGAATCGGAAGCGAACTTCGAGCGCTTCGACGGCGAACTCGCGGAGCTGCAGGCGCGCTTCGAGGACAACCAGCTCGCGTTCGAGGCGCTCGACGAATCGCTGACGCAGGCGCGCCAGGAAGCGCGCGACCTCGAGCGCGGCGCGAACGACGCGCGTTTCGCCGCGCGCAACGCGGTCACGCGCATCGACGAACTGAAGCGCAGCATCCAGGTCGCGCACGAGCAGAGCGAGCGCGTCGCCGCGTCGCTGGAAGACGCGCGCGCCGAACTCGAAACGATCAACGAGCAGACCGCGCACACGGGCCTGCAGGACGCGCTCGAAATTCGCGCGGTGAAGGAAGAGGCGCTGCAGGCGGCACGGATCGAACTCGACGACCTGACCGCGAAGCTGCGCGCGTCGGACGAGCAGCGTCTCGTCGCCGAGCGTTCGCTGCAGCCGCTGCGCGACCGCATCACCGAGCTGCAGCTGAAGGAGCAGGCCGCGCGCCTGTCCGTCGAGCAGTTTGCCGAGCAGCTCGCGGCGGCCGAGGTCGACGAGGAAGCGCTGCGCGAGAAGCTGACGCCGGACCTGAAACCGTCGTACCTGCAGGGCGAGGTCACGCGCCTGAACAACGCAATCAACGCGCTGGGTCCGGTCAACATGGCCGCGCTCGACGAGCTGAAGGCCGCGAGCGAGCGCAAGGTGTTCCTCGATGCGCAGTCGGCCGACCTGACCGACGCGATCACGACGCTCGAGGATGCGATCCACAAGATCGACCAGGAAACCCGCACGCTGCTGCAGGGTACCTTCGACGAGGTCAACCGTCACTTCAGCGACCTGTTCCCGCGCCTGTTCGGCGGCGGCCAGGCGAAGCTGATCATGACGGGCGACGAAATCCTCGATGCGGGCGTGCAGGTGATGGCGCAGCCGCCGGGCAAGAAGAACGCGACCATCCACCTGCTGTCGGGCGGCGAAAAGGCGCTGACCGCCACCGCACTGGTGTTCGCGATGTTCCAGTTGAACCCGGCGCCGTTCTGTCTGCTCGACGAGGTCGACGCGCCGCTCGACGACGCGAACACCGAGCGTTTCGCGAATCTCGTGCGCGCGATGTCCGACAAGACGCAGTTCCTCTTCATCTCGCACAACAAGATCGCGATGGAGATGGCGCAGCAACTGATCGGCGTGACGATGCAGGAGCAGGGCGTGTCGCGGATCGTCGCGGTGGACATGGAAACCGCCGCGGGTTTTGCCCAGAATTGACGTTTGAAGAAACCGGACCGCGTTCGCGCGGCGCATGGGCGCCCGTTCGCGGTTCCGACGAACAAGAATTGCTGATGGAGCGTGCATGGACGAGTTGACACTCGGTTTGATCGGCGCGGGCGCCGTCGTGGTGGGCGGCGTCGTGGTCTACAACGCGTGGCAGGGTGCGAAGGTGCGGCGCAGGATGCCGCGCCCGATGCCGGAAGAGGCGGTCGAGGCGATGAATCGCCCCGAGCGCGACGAAGAGCTGCCGTTCATCGAGCCGGTGCGCCAGCCCGCACGCCGCGAGCCCGCGGCGCCGGCACCGGCCGCCGCCGCCGCGAGCGCGCCGGTCGAAGCCGCGCGCGTCGAGCCGACCTTCGGCGGCGTGGCGCCTGCCGACACGCCGGCCGACCTGCAGGCCGAAGCCACCGGGGGCGACGCGCCGTCGGGGTCGACCGAGTCGGCCGAGCAGGCCGTCGACGATGCCGCCGCCGCCGCCGCGCAGGAAGCGCCGGCCGCCGCCGCATCGCACGAACCGGCCGAACCCGTGCTGCCGGCCGCCACGACGATTTCGTCGGCGCCGCCCGCGATCGTCGACCGCCGGATCGACTGCATCGTGCCGATTCGCCTCGGCGCGCCGCTGCCGGGCGACAAGATCCTGCCGGCCGCGCAGCGGCTGCGCCGCGCGGGCAGCAAGCCCGTGCATATCGAAGGCAAGCCGGAAGGCGGCCAATGGGAGCTGCTGCAGAACGGCGTGCGCTATGAAGAGCTGCGCGCGGCCGCGCAGCTCGCGAACCGCAGCGGCGCGCTGAACGAGCTCGAATTCTCCGAGTTCGTGACGGGCGTCCAGCAGTTCGCCGACACGATCGACGGCGCACCGGAATTCCCCGACATGATGGAGACGGTCGCGATGGCGCGCGAGCTCGACGGCTTTGCCGCGCAGTGCGACGCGCAGTTGTCGATCAACGTGATGTCGGACGGCGCGCCGTGGTCGGCGAACTACGTGCAGGCCGTCGCGTCCCAGGACGGGCTGCTGCTGTCGCGCGACGGCACGCGGTTCGTGAAGCTCGACGCGAAGCAGAACCCCGTGTTCATGCTGCAGTTCGGCGACACGAACTTCCTGCGCGACGACCTGACCTACAAGGGCGGCAACATGATCACGCTGGTGCTCGACGTGCCGGTCGCCGAAGAGGACATCCTGCCGTTCCGGCTGATGTGCGATTACGCGAAGTCGCTGTCCGAGCGGATCGGCGCGCGGGTCGTCGACGATTCGCGCCGGCCGCTGCCGGAATCGACGCTCGTCGCGATCGACCAGCAACTGATGAAGCTGTACGCGAAGCTCGAGGAAGCGGGCATCCCGGCCGGTTCGCCGGTCACGCGCCGTCTCTTCAGCCAGTAACGCGTTGCACGGGCGGCGGCCTGACGTGCCGTCGCCCGTCGGTCGCTGCTGCAGTGCACACACACCGCCTGGGTGCGCCGCAGCGGGCCTGCGCGGCATGCATCGCGCGCCCCCGTCGCGGCGTCATCGCGCGCCCCCGTCGCGGCGTCAAACTGAGATAATCGAACATCCGATTTTTCAGAACGAATCTGCCGCCAGCATGGCCCGAACCCAAGCCGAACCGCCAGCCAGCCAGCCCGACGCGCGTGCCGCGTGGCTGCGCGACCAACTCGAGCGGGCGAATTACGCCTATTACGTGCTCGACCAGCCGGACCTGCCCGACGCCGAATACGATCGGCTGTTCGGCGAGCTGCAGCAACTCGAAACCGATCATCCCGAACTCGTGACGCCCGATTCGCCGACGCAGCGCGTCGGCGGCGAAGTGGCGGGCGGTTTCACGCCGGTCGTCCACGACGCGCCGATGCTGTCGCTGAACAACGGTTTCGCCGACGAGGACATCGTCGCATTCGACAAGCGCGTCGCCGATGCGCTCGACAAGACGACCGATCTCGCCGGCTCGGTGACGGACCCGGTCGAATACGCGTGCGAGCTGAAGTTCGACGGGCTCGCGATCTCGCTGCGCTACGAGCAGGGCGTGTTCGTGCAGGCGTCGACGCGCGGCGACGGCACGACCGGCGAGGACGTGACCGAGAACGTCCGCACGATCCGCTCGATCCCGCTGAAGCTGAAGGGCAAGCATGTGCCGGCCGTGCTCGACGTGCGCGGCGAGGTGCTGATGTTCAAGCGTGATTTCGCACGCCTGAACGAACGCCAGCGCGCGGCCGAGCAGCGCGAATTCGCGAACCCGCGCAATGCGGCGGCCGGCAGCCTGCGCCAGCTCGACCCGAAGATCACCGCGCAGCGTCCGCTGTCGTTCTTCGCGTACGGGGTCGGCAGGCTCGACGGGATGCCGATGCCGGACACGCACAGCGCGCTGCTCGACTGGTACGAAACGCTCGGCCTGCCGGTGAACCGCGAACGCGCGGTCGTGCAGGGCGCCGATGGCCTGCTCGGCTTCTTCCGCAAGGTCGGCGAGAAGCGCGAGTCGCTGCCGTACGACATCGACGGCGTCGTCTACAAGGTGAACCGGCGCGACGAGCAGGACCGCCTCGGCTTCGTGTCGCGCGCGCCGCGCTTCGCGCTCGCGCACAAGTTTCCGGCGCAGGAAGCGCTGACGAAGCTGGTCGCGATCGACGTGCAGGTCGGCCGCACGGGCGCGATCACGCCGGTCGCGCGGCTCGAACCCGTGTTCGTCGGCGGCGCGACGGTGACCAACGCGACGCTGCACAACGAGGACGAAGTGCGCCGCAAGGACATCCGGATCGGCGATACCGTGATCGTGCGGCGCGCGGGCGACGTGATCCCCGAGGTCGTCGGTGCGTTGCTCGAGCGCCGGCCGGCGGACGCGGCCGAGTTCGTGATGCCGACCGAGTGCCCGGTGTGCGGCTCGAAGATCGAGCGCCTGCCGGACGAGGCGATCGCGCGCTGCACGGGCGGGCTGTTCTGCCCGGCGCAGCGCAAGCAGGCGCTGTGGCACTTCGCGCAGCGCCGCGCGCTCGACATCGACGGGCTCGGCGAGAAGATCATCGATCAGCTCGTCGAACTGAATCTCGTGCGCACGCCGGCCGACCTGTTCAATCTCGGTTTCGCGACGCTCGCTGAACTCGACCGGTTCGCCGAGAAGTCCGCGCAGAATCTGCTCGACTCGCTCGAGAAGGCGAAGCACACGACGCTCGCGCGCTTCATCTATGGGCTCGGGATCCGCCATGTCGGCGAATCCACCGCGAAGGATCTCGCGAAGCATTTCGGGTCGCTGACCCCGATCATGGACGCGTCGATCGAGGAACTGCTCGAAGTGAACGACGTCGGGCCGATCGTGGCCGAGTCGATTCACCAGTTCTTCGCGGAAGAGCACAACCGCACGGTGATCGAGCAATTGCGCGCGCCCGGCAAGGTCACCTGGCCCGAAGGCCCGCCCGCGCCGAAGGCGCCGCAGGGCGTGCTCGCCGGCAAGACGGTCGTGCTGACGGGCACGCTGCCGAACCTCACGCGCGACGCGGCGAAGGAGATGCTCGAAGCGGCCGGCGCGAAAGTCGCGGGCTCGGTATCGAAGAAGACGGATTATGTGGTCGCGGGCGCCGACGCCGGCAGCAAGCTCGCGAAGGCCGAGGAACTCGGCATCCCCGTGCTGGACGAAGACGGACTGCACCAACTCCTGGAGGGCAACACGCCATGATTCGCGAGATCCTGAAGATGGGCGATCCGCGCCTGCTCGAAGTCGCCAAGCCGGTCGAGCGGTTCGACACCCCCGAACTGCACGAGATCGTCGCGGACATGTTCGAGACGATGCATCACGCGAACGGCGCGGGGCTTGCCGCGCCGCAGATCGGCGTCGGGCTGCAGATCATCATCTTCGGCTTCGGCAGCAACAACCGTTATCCGGACGCGCCGCCGGTGCCCGAGACCGTGCTGATCAACCCGAAGCTCGAGTACATGCCGCCGGACATGGAAGAGGGCTGGGAAGGCTGTCTGTCGGTGCCGGGCATGCGCGGCGTCGTCAGCCGCTACGCGAAGGTGCGTTACAGCGGCTTCGACCAGTTCGGCGCGAAGCTCGACCGTGTCGCGGAAGGCTTCCATGCGCGGGTCGTCCAGCACGAATACGATCACCTGATCGGCAAGCTGTATCCGATGCGGATCACCGACTTCACGCGCTTCGGCTTCACCGAGGTGCTGTTCCCGGGGCTCGATCCGGCCGCCGACGACTGACCTTGATGCGGCTGCGCGCGCCGCGTTGCGTGTGGTTTCGTACCGGATATGAAAAAGCCCGCTTGCGCGGGCTTGTTTCATGGTGCGGCACGCAGCGCGTGCCCGCTGTCAGAACGACTCGTCGGCCGACAGGTAGCGCCATTGCCCCTGCGGCAGCGCGCCGAGCATCACGCGGCCCATCCGCACGCGCTTCAGGCCGATCACTTCGAGACCGACCAGTTCGCACATGCGGCGGATCTGGCGCTTCTTGCCTTCACGCAGCACGAAACGCAGCTGTTCGCCGTTCTGCCAGCTGACCATCGCCGGCTTCAGCGGGACGCCGTCGAGTTCGAGGCCGTGGCGCAGCTTCGCGAGCGATTCCGCGGGGAAGTGCTGGTCGATGTCGATCAGCCGTTCGCCGAAGCGCACGCGCACCAGATACTCCTTGTCGATGTCCGACTGCTCGCCGATCAGCTGCTTGGCGATCACGCCATTCTGCGTCAGTACGAGCAGGCCGGTGGAGTCGATGTCGAGCCGGCCGGCCGGCGCGAGCGCGTGCAGGTGCTGCGGCGAGAAGCGCAGCGGCGAGCGGTCGCCGCTCCACTGGTTGGCGCGCGTGATCAGCACCGATGCCGGCTCATAGCCGTCTTCCGCCTGACCCGACACGTAGCCGACCGGCTTGTGCAACAGGATCGTCACCTGCGCGGCCTGCGCGGCGCTCGCGCGCTCGTCGATCTCGATCTTCTGGTCCGGGCGGACCTTGGTGCCGAGCGTGTCGATGCGTTCGCCGTCGACGAGCACCCAGCCCTTTTCGATCCACTCGTCGGCTTCGCGGCGCGAGCACAGGCCGAGTTCGGACATGCGCTTCGACAGGCGCATCAGGCCGGTTTCGTCGCCGTGGTCGACTTCGGCCGCCGCGCGCTTGACCGGTTGCGCGGTCTTGACCGCACCGAACGAGCGGCGTTCGCCGTCGCGTGCGGGGCGCGCCGGGCGGTCGCCGAAGCTGCGCTTCGCGCCTTCGCCGGATGCCTTGTCGCGATAGGACGGGCGTTTGCCTTCATCGGCGCCTGCGCGGCGCGGGCGGGCGTCGTCATCACGACGCGGCGGGCGATCGGACGACGTGCGACGGTCGCCGAAGCTGCGTTTTGCGCCTTCGCCGGATGCGTTGTCGCGATAGGGCGCACGTGCGCCGCCTTCGCCACCCGCGCGACGCGGACGTGCATCGTCGTCGCGACGCGGCGGGCGATCCGACGACGTGCGACGGTCGCCGAAACTGCGTTTTGCGCCTTCGCCGGATGCGTTGTCGCGATAGGGCGCACGCGGGCCGCCTTCGCCACCCGCACGACGCGGACGTGCATCGTCGTCACGACGGGGCGGACGATCTGACGACGTGCGGCGGTCGCCGAAACTGCGCTTCGCCCCTTCGCCGGATGCATTGTCGCGATACGGCGCACGTGCGCCACCTTCGCCACCCGCGCGACGCGGACGTGCATCGTCGTCACGACGGGGCGGGCGATCCGACGACGTGCGACGGTCGCCGAAGCTGCGTTTTGCGCCTTCGCCGGATGCGTTGTCGCGATAGGGCGCACGCGGGCCGCCTTCGCCACCCGCGCGACGCGGACGTGCATCGTCGTCACGGCGCGGCGGACGATCCGACGACGTGCGACGGTCGCCGAAACTGCGTTTTGCGCCTTCGCCGAACGCGTTGTCACGATACGGCGCACGTGCGCCGCCTTCGCCACCCGCGCGACGCGGACGTGCATCGTCATCGCGACGCGGCGGGCGATCCGACGACGTGCGACGGTCGCCGAAGCTGCGCTTCGCCCCTTCGCCGGCTGCGTTGTCGCGATACGGCGCGCGCGTGCCGCGTTCGGCACCGCCCTCACGCGGCGCACGCTTGGCCGGTGCGCGATCCGCGCCCGGGCGCTCGGCGCCTGCCGCGCCGCGCGGCTTGAACGAGCGTTCGCCGGCGGCGGCCGGCGCGGCCTTCTTCGGGCGCGCCGGCTTGTCGCCTGCGGGTAGCGTGGCGGGGCGCACCGCCTTGCGGGCGACGAGGCTGCCGGAGCGGACAGGGGCGCGGGTCGGCGACGCCGGCTTCGGATTCTTGACGGTTAATTTGGTGCGCATAAACGCTGGGATTCATTCAGACTGCGATCGCGCGCAGCAATTCGGTTTCGAGCTGGATCTGCAGGCGGTTGTCGGACAGGCCGGCACCGTCGAGCAGGAAGATGTCCTCGACGCGTTCGCCGAGCGTATTGATCCGCGCCGCGTGGACGCCGACCTGATGCTCGGCCAGGACGCGCGCGATCGAATAGAGAAGGCCCGGCCGGTCGTTGGCGGACACGGACAGGATGTAGTACTGGCCGCGCTCGTCGGCCCGGAGGTCGACGCGCGGCGTGATCGGAAACGTCCGCGACAACCGCGACAGGCGGCCCTTGGACGGCTCCGGCAGCGACGCGGTTTCGGCAAGGCGCGCCGCGAGTTGCTGTTCGACGAGATTCGCGATGTCGCGGTAGCGCACGTCGCGTTCGGTCTGCGTGACGATGAAGTTGTCGAGCGCATAGCCGTGCCGCGTCGTGCTGACACGCGCATCGAGCACCGACAGCCCGTTGCGGTCGAAGTACGCGCAGATGCCCGCGAACAGGTCGGGGCGGTCCTTCACGTACACGAGCACCTGCAGCGCGTCGCCGATCGGCGACGGCCGCGCGCGCACGATCGCGGTCTCGGCGTTCACGTGCCGGTACAGCACGCGCGTCTGCCATGCGATGTCGGCCGCGTCGTGACGCAGGAAGAAGCCGACGTCGAGCTGGTCCCACAGCGCGCGGTGCGCGTCGTCGGGCACGGTCTCGAGGCGCAGCAGCGCGAGCGCCTGCTCTTGCCGCGACTTCAGTTCCGAATGCGCGTCGGGGTTCGCTCCGCCGAGCACCGCGAGCGTGATGCGGTACAGGTCCTCGAGCAGCTTGCCCTTCCACGTGTTCCACACCTTCGGGCTCGTGCCGCGGATATCGGCGACGGTCAGCAGGTAGAGCGCGGTGAGGTAGCGCTCGTTGCCGACGACTTCGGCGAAGCGCTTGATGACTTCCGGGTCGCTCGTGTCCTGCTTCTGCGCGACCTGGCTCATCGTCAGGTGATGCTGGACGAGCCACACGATCAGCGACGCGTCGTCGCCGGTGATCCCGTGCTCGCGGCAGAAGCGCCGCGCGTCGGCCATCCCGAGCGTCGAGTGGTCGCCGCCGCGGCCTTTCGCGATGTCGTGGAACAGCGCCGCGACGTACAGCACCCACGGGCGCTCGAAGTTGCCGATCAGCTGGCTGCAGAACGGGTACTCGTGCGCATGCTCGGCCACCGCGAAGCGGCGGATGTTGCGCAACACCATCAGGATGTGCTGGTCGACCGTGTACACGTGGTACAGGTCGTGCTGCATCTGGCCGACGATGCGGCGGAAATTCAGCAGGTAGCGGCCGAGCACGCTCGTCTGGTTCATCAGCCGGAACGCATGCGTGATGCCTTCGGGCTGCTGCAGGATCTGCATGAACGTGCGGCGGTTCTGCGGATCGCGCCGCCACGTGTGGTTCATGATCTCGCGCGAGTTGTAGAGCGCGCGCAGCGTGCGGGCGGACAGGCCCTTCACGCCGCGGGTTGCCTCGTACAGCAGGAACGCCTCGAGGATCGCGTCGGGATGGCGTTCGAACACGCCGTCGTCGACGATCTCGAGCATGCCCTGCTTCTCGACGAAGCGATCGGGCGACAGCACACGCGTGATGCCGCTCGTCGCGGGGAACAGCTGCGCCTCGATGTTCTGGATCAGGATCGTCGCCAGCTGCGTGACTGCTTTCGCGGCCCAGTAGTAGCGGCGCATCAGCTGCTCGCTCGCGCGCTTGGCCTGCGTCGGCCGGTAACCGAAGCTCTCGGCGGCCTGCGTCTGCAGGTCGAACACGAGCATGTCCTGGCGGCGCCCGGCGATCACGTGCAGCCGCGCGCGCAGCGTCTTCAGGAATCCTTCGTTGCGGCGCAGCTCGCGCGCTTCGCGATCGGTGATGAGGCCGCGCGTGTCGAGCTCGCGCCAGCTGCTGCCGAAGCCGGCCGCGCGCGCGATCCACAGGATCGTCTGCAGGTCGCGCAGCCCGCCGGGGCTCTCCTTCACGTTCGGCTCGAGGCTGTACGGCGTGTCCTGGAACTTCGCGTGGCGCTGGCGCATCTCGAGCACCTTCGCGGTGAAGAAGGCGCGCGCGTCGAGCGCCTCGTGATACCGCACGGTGAAGCGCTCGAACAGCGCGGTGCTGCCGACGATGCGGCGCGCCTCGAGCAGCGAGGTCTGCACGGTGACGTCCTGCGACGCCTCCTCGATGCATTGCTCGACCGTGCGCACGCTGCTGCCGATCTCGAGGCCGAGATCCCACGCCATCCCGATGAAGCGCTCGATCCGCGCGTCGAGCGCCGGGTCGTGCGCATCGGGCAGCAGCACCAGGATGTCGACGTCGGAGTGGGGCGCGAGCTCGCCGCGCCCGTAACCGCCGACGGCGACGAGCGCGAGCGTCGCGGGCAGCCCGCAGTCGTCCCACACGCGCTTGAGCGCATCGTCGGTGAGTCTCGACAGCGCGTGCATCAGCGATGTGACGTTCGTCGCGCTGCGAAAGCGCTCGAGCAGGTCGGCCTTGGCGGCCTTGAATTCGGCGCGCCGCGACAGCGCTGCGGGCGAGGGGGCGGCGTGAGCGCTCATGGGCGGCCGTTCAGGTCAGCGGGTGAGGGGTGGGCGGGGCGGGCGCGACGGCGCTCAGACTGCGGCGGCCGGTTGCGCGAACACCGGGCGTGCCGGCGTGCCGGCGGACACGGTCAGCACCTCGTAGCCCGTTTCGGTGACGAGCACCGTGTGCTCCCATTGCGCGGACAGGCTGCGATCGCGCGTCTTGACCGTCCACTGGTCGGGCATCGTGCGGATGTCGCGCTTGCCGGCGTTGATCATCGGCTCGATCGTGAAGATCATCCCGGCCTTCAGCTCGATGCCGGTGCCCGGGCGGCCGTAGTGGACGACCTGCGGATCCTCGTGGAACACCGTGCCGATGCCGTGGCCGCAGTATTCGCGCACGACGCTGTAGCCCTGCGCTTCGGCATGCTTCTGGATCGCGTAGCCGATGTCGCCGAGGTGCGCGCCGGGCTTGACCTGGTCGATGCCGAGCCACATGCACTCGTAGGTGGTCTGCACGAGGCGCTTCGCGAGGATCGAGCCTTCGCCGACGATGAACATCCGGCTGGTGTCACCGAAGTAGCCGTTCTTGATCACGGTGATGTCGATGTTCAGCGCGTCGCCGTTCTTGATCACCTTCTCGCCGGGAATGCCGTGGCAGATCACGTCGTTGACCGAGATGCAGGTGGCCTTCGGGTACGGCGGATAGCCGGGCGGCTGGTAGTTCAGCGGCGCGGGGATCGTGCCCTGCTCGTTGAGCATGAATTCGTGACAGAGCCGGTCGAGTTCGGCGGTCGTGATGCCCGCGACGACGTGCGGCGTGATGAAGTCGAGCACTTCGCTCGCGAGACGGCAGGCGACGCGCATCTCGGCGATGTCGTGTTCGTTTTTGAGCGTAATAGCCATCGAGGTATGCCTGGAATGCGGTGAATTGACGGATTATCGCACCTTATGGCGGGCCTCGCAGCCCCTGCCGGCGGTGCCGGTGCGGGTTTTCGCGGATTGTCCGGCCGGCTGCCGCGCGGCAAGCGAAAGTGGCGGGCGACTTGAGAGCCGACAAATCGGCGTGCTATACTCTTTGGCTAAGTCGACATCCAAATGCCGAACATGCCCTGATGTGGGGCGGTATCGCGACGGCATCGGGATGAAAGGCTTGCGGCACGGGCAGTTTCGCACGTGCCGAATCGCAAGCCGGCGCAACCAGGGTGCCGGCCGCGCGGAACGCGCGGCGGTACGGCAGCCGGCTTAAGACCCAACCCTCGTGGAGAATTTACATGGCAGTCACGATGCGCCAAATGCTGGAAGCGGGTGTCCACTTCGGTCACCAGACGCGCTTCTGGAACCCGAAGATGGCTCCGTTCATTTTCGGTCACCGCAACAAGATTCACATCATCAACCTCGAAAAGACGCTGCCGATGTTCACGGACGCACAGAAGTACGTGCGCCAGCTGGCAGCGAACCGCGGCACGATCCTGTTCGTCGGCACGAAGCGCCAGTCGCGTGACACGATCGCCCAGGAAGCGCAACGTGCGGGCATGCCGTACGTCAACGCACGCTGGCTCGGCGGCATGATGACCAACTTCAAGACGCTGAAGGTATCGATCAAGCGCCTGAAGGACATGGAAGCGGCAGTCGAGGCGGGCGAGCTCGAGAAGATGAGCAAGAAGGAAGCGCTGCTGTTCGAACGCGAAATCGCGAAGCTGCAGAAGTCGATCGGCGGCGTGAAGGACATGGGCGGCATTCCGGACGCAATCTTCGTCGTCGACGTCGGCTACCACAAGATCGCCGTCACGGAAGCGAACAAGCTGGGCGTGCCGGTCATCGCCGTGGTCGACACGAACCACTCGCCGGAAGGTGTGGACTACGTGATCCCGGGCAACGACGACTCGAGCAAGGCAGTCGCGCTGTACGCTGAAGGCGTGGCCGACGCGATCCTGGAAGGCCGTGCGAACGCGGTCAACGAAGTGGTCCAGGCAGCGCGTGGCGACGACGAGTACGTCGAGGAAAACGCGTAACTGGCCCCGAGCCGGCGCAAAAAGGGGGCTCTCAACAGGCCCCCTTTTTTTAAGCTTGTGCGCCGGACCTGATCGCGCCGAATCGGCGCGGGTCCGGAAACGATTTTCGGCCGTTCGCGTCCAAGCGGGCGGCGTTGTGAATACAGACTCAAGGAGCGAATGATGGCGGCAATTACCGCAAGCATGGTGGCAGAACTGCGCGCAAAGACCGACGCACCGATGATGGAGTGCAAGAAGGCGCTGACGGAAGCCGACGGCGACCTGGCCAAGGCTGAAGAGCTGCTGCGCGTCAAGCTCGGCAACAAGGCGAGCAAGGCGGCATCGCGCGTGACGGCAGAAGGCGTCGTCGCATCGTTCGTCGGCGGCAACGCGGGCGCGCTGGTCGAGCTGAACTGCGAAACCGACTTCGTCGCGAAGAACGACGACTTCCTCGCATTCTCGAAGACGGTCGCAGAACTCGTCGCGACGCAAAACCCGGCCGACGTGGCAGCGCTGTCGGCACTGTCGCTCGACGGTTCGACGGTCGACGCAGTCCGCCTGGCCCTGATCGGCAAGATCGGCGAGAACGTCTCGATCCGCCGTTTCGTCCGTTTCGAAACCGCGAACAAGATCGCAACGTACCTGCACGGCGCGCGTATCGGCGTGATCGTCGAGTACACGGGTGCGGAAGAGCAGGTCGGCAAGGACGTCGCGATGCACATCGCCGCGATGAAGCCGGTCGCCCTGTCGTCGGCCGACGTGCCGGCGGAACTGATCGAGACGGAACGCCGCGTCGCCGAGCAGAAGGCTGCCGAATCGGGCAAGCCGGCTGAAATCGTCGCGAAGATGGTCGACGGCAGCGTCCAGAAGTACCTGAAGGAAGTGTCGCTGCTGAACCAGACGTTCGTGAAGAACGACAAGCAGACGATCGAGCAGATGCTGAAGGCAGCGAACGCGACCGTGCAGAAGTTCGCGCTGTTCGTCGTCGGCGAAGGCATCGAGAAGCGCCAGGACGACTTCGCCGCCGAAGTGGCCGCGCAAGTCGCAGCAGCAAAGCAGCAGTAAGCAGTCAGGCAGTATCCGCGGCGGACGTCCGCTCCGCCGCGGCCGGCGGCGCCGCCGGCCGGCCGGGAAACCCGGTCCGGTCGCCGGCGCTTGCCCGAATCAGTATTTCGCCCCTACAGTTCGTGGTTGTCATCCTCTCGTCGCTCGGAAGCCCCTATGTCCAATGCCTATAAACGCGTCCTCCTCAAACTCTCCGGCGAAGCGCTGATGGGCGACGATGCCTTCGGCATCAATCGCGCGACGATCGAACGGATGGTGGCGGATATCGCCGAAGTCGTGGGTCTCGGTACGCAACTCGCGGTCGTGATCGGCGGCGGTAACATTTTCCGCGGTGTCGCGGGCGGTGCGGCCGGCATGGACCGCGCGACGGCCGACTACATGGGGATGCTGGCGACGATGATGAACGCGCTGGCGCTGCAGGACGCGATGCGCCATGCCGGCATCGTCGCGCGCGTGCAGTCCGCGCTGCGCATGGATCAGGTCGTCGAGCCGTACATCCGGCCGCGCGCGATCCGCCAGCTCGAGGAAGGCAAGGTCGTGATCTTCGCGGCCGGCACGGGCAACCCGTTCTTCACGACGGACACGGCCGCCGCGCTGCGCGGTTCGGAAGTGGGCGCCGAGGTCGTTTTGAAGGCGACCAAGGTCGATGGCGTATATTCTGCCGATCCGAAGAAGGATCCGTCGGCCACGCGCTACACGACGATCAGCTTCGACGAGGCGATCAGCCGCAATCTGCAGGTGATGGACGCGACGGCCTTCGCGCTGTGCCGCGACCAGAAGCTGCCGATCCGCGTGTTTTCGATCAACAAGCCGGGCGCGCTCAAGCGCATCGTGCTGGGCGAGGACGAAGGTACGCTCGTCCACGTGTAAACTCCCGCGGATGCGGGCAAGCGGCGCGGGTCGCCGGCCGTGGTGCGTGGCGCACCGGGCGCGGCCCGCGTTCATTGAAGGTTGGAAGGTTCGGAGGTTGAAATGAGTGTCGCTGATGTCAAGAAGGGCGTAGAGCAGAAGATGCAGCGCTCGATCGAAGCGTTCAAGAACGATCTGGCGAAGATCCGTACGGGCCGTGCGCATACCGGTCTGCTCGATCACGTGCAGGTCGACTACTACGGTTCGATGGTGCCGATCTCGCAGGTTGCGAACCTGACGCTCGTCGACGCACGCACGATCGGCGTGCAGCCGTGGGAAAAGAACATGGTCGCGAAGGTCGAGAAGGCCATCCGCGAAGCCGATCTGGGCCTGAACCCGGCCACGGCCGGCGACCTGATTCGCGTGCCGATGCCCGCGCTGACGGAAGAGCGCCGCCGCGAGCTGACCAAGGTGGTCAAGAGCGAAGGCGAAACGGCCAAGGTCGCGATCCGCAACCTGCGCCGCGACGCGAACGAAGCGCTCAAGAAGCTCGTTAAGGACAAGGAAATCTCGGAAGACGACGAGCGCCGTGCGAGCGACGACGTGCAGAAGCTGACCGACAAGCACGTCGCCGAAG
This sequence comes from Burkholderia sp. BCC1985, assembly GCF_905339915.1. NCBI lineage: Bacteria > Pseudomonadati > Pseudomonadota > Betaproteobacteria > Burkholderiales > Burkholderiaceae > Burkholderia > Burkholderia sp. BCC1985. Next base: position 245,646 of record NZ_CAJPGY010000001.1, on the reverse strand, counting down.
TCGACAAGCTCGTGCAGAGCAAGGAAGCCGAGATCATGACGGTCTGACGACCGTCCTCGCGCGCCGCCTTCTTCCCGCAACTGTCTCAACGGCCATGACCTATACCAGCTCTACCGTTCGCGTGCCTGACGTCGGCGCCGTGCCGCGTCATATCGCGATCATCATGGACGGCAACGGCCGTTGGGCGACCGAACGCCGCTTGCCGCGCGTCGCGGGGCACACTCGCGGCGTCGACGCCGTGCGGTCGGTGGTCGAAGGCTGCGCGCGCGCCGGCGTCGAATACCTGACGCTGTTCGCGTTCAGTTCGGAGAACTGGCGCCGGCCGAACGACGAAGTGTCGTTCCTGATGCGGCTGTTCATCACCGCGCTCGAGCGCGAGATCGGCAAGCTGCATGCGAACGGGATCCGCCTGCGCGTCGTGGGTGATCTTGAGCGTTTCGAGCCGCGTATCCGCGAACTGATCCGCCGCGCCGAAACCAAGACGGCGCGCAACACCCGCCTGACCCTGACGATCGCCGCGAACTACGGCGGCCGCTGGGACATCCTGCAGGCGACGAAGAAACTCGTCGAGCAGGCCGTGCGCGAGGGCCGCGAGGTCGAGGTGACCGAAGACGCGTTCGCGCCGCACCTGGCGATGGCCTATGCGCCGGAGCCCGATCTCTTCATCCGCACCGGCGGCGAGCAGCGCGTCAGCAATTTCCTGCTGTGGCAGCTCGCGTACGCCGAATTCTATTTCACCGACAAATACTGGCCGGATTTCGACGGCGCGGCGCTGGCCGACGCGATCGCGTCGTATACCGAGCGCGAGCGCCGTTTCGGGCGCACCAGCGCGCAGCTCGAACCGCAATCGCAGAACGCCGATTCCCTTTCATGCTGAAGACCCGTGTGATCACGGCGGTCGTGATGCTGGCCGTGTTGCTGCCGGTGACGCTGTTCGCGCCGCTCGCGGCCTTCGGCGCGCTGATCGGCGTCGTGCTCGTGTTCGCCGCGTGGGAATGGGCGCGCCTGCTGAAGCTCGGCGCGGCCGGTTCGGTCGTTTATGCGATCGTCGCCGCGCTGGCGCTCGCGGCGACCGCGCCGCTCGGCGTCGAGGCCGCTTCGTCCCGTCCCCTTTTCATGGCGGCCGGCGTGTTCTGGCTGCTGGTCGGCCCGTTCTCGCTGCGGCGCAAGCCGGAGCTCGCGGGCGGCGTGTGGCGGCCGTTCCTGCTCGCGGCCGGGCTCGTGGTGTTCGCGGCCTGCTGGCACGCGGTCGTCGCGGCGCGTGCGCAGGGCGTTCCGTTCGTGCTCTCGCTGCTGCTCGTCGTGTGGCTGGCCGATATTGGTGCATATTTCGCGGGCAAGGCCTTCGGAAAGCGTAAACTGGCCGTTACGATCAGTCCCGGGAAGAGCTGGGAAGGCGCGATCGGCGGCTGGCTCGCCGTGATGGTCGTCGCGGGAGCCGCGATGGCCGCGCACTGGTTCGAGCCGACCCTGTTTTCCGCATTCGCGACGCGCTACGGGATGCCCGGCGCGTGGGCCGCGCTGACGCTGCTGGTTGCGTACAGCGTGATCGGCGACCTGTTCGAGTCGCTGCTCAAGCGTCAGGCGGGCGTGAAGGATTCGAGCGGCCTGCTGCCCGGTCACGGCGGCGTGCTCGACCGCGTCGACGCGCTGCTGCCGGTGCTGCCGCTCGCAATGCTGCTGCTTGGTTAAACCACTATTTCTGTTATGCAAAAACGTCTGACACTGCTCGGTTCCACGGGCTCGATCGGAGACAGCACGCTCGACGTGGTCGCCCGCCATCCCGAGCGTTTCTCGGTCTATGCGTTGACCGCGCACCGCAATGGCGACAAGCTCGTCGAGCAGTGCCTGCGCTTCGCACCCGAAGTCGCGGTGGTCGGCGATGCGAACACGGCAGCGCACGTCGAGGCGAAGCTGCGCGCGGCGGGCAACAAGACCACGGTGCTGTACGGGCCGCAGGCGCTCGTCGACGTGTCGAACAGCGACGGCTGCGACACGGTCGTCGCGGCGATCGTCGGCGCGGCCGGCCTCGCGCCGAGCCTGGCGGCCGCGCGCGCCGGCAAGCGCATCCTGCTCGCGAACAAGGAATCGCTCGTGATGTCGGGCGCGATCTTCATGGACGCCGTGCGCGACCATGGCGCGATCCTGCTGCCGGTCGACAGCGAACACAACGCGATCTTCCAGTGCATGCCGCGCGACGCGAACGAGCACGGCGGGATCTCGAAGATCATCCTGACCGCGTCGGGCGGCCCGTTCCGTACGCGCGAGCCGGCCACGCTCGTCGACGTGACGCCCGACGAGGCCTGCAAGCATCCGAACTGGGTGATGGGCCGCAAGATTTCCGTCGATTCCGCGACGATGATGAACAAGGGCCTCGAAGTGATCGAGGCGCACTGGATCTTCGGCCTGCCGGGCGACCGGATCGACGTGCTGATCCACCCGCAGAGCGTGATCCATTCGCTCGTGTCGTACCGCGACGGCTCGGTGCTCGCGCAGCTCGGCAACCCCGACATGCGTACGCCGATCGCGCACGCGCTGGCGTTCCCGGAGCGCGTCGACGCCGGTGTCGAGCAGCTCGACCTCGCGCAGATCGCCCAGCTGTCGTTCGAGAAGCCCGACTACACGCGCTTCCCGTGCCTCGCGCTCGCGCTGAAGGCGCTCGAGGAGGGCGGCATCGCGAGCGCCGCGTTGAACGCGGCGAACGAAATCGCGGTCGAAGCGTTTCTCGAGCGCCGGATCGGCTTCATGGCGATCGCGGCGACGGTCGACGCGGTGCTCAACGCACTGCCGAACCGCAACCCGAACGGGCTCGACGACGTCCTTGCGGCGGATGCCGAGGCACGCCGCCTCGCCGCCGAGATCATTGCGAAAGCGCCTGCGCCACGCGTGGAGCGCACTGTCTGAATGAGGTGCTCATGAACGTGCTGGTCGAACTGATCGCGTTTGCGGTGGCGATCGGGGTGCTGGTCGTCGTGCATGAGTACGGACATTATCGCGTCGCGCGCTGGTGCGGCGTGAAGGTGCTGCGTTTCTCGATCGGCTTCGGCCAGCCCGTCGCGCGCTGGGTCAGCCGCAAGACGGGCACCGAATGGACGCTCTCCGCGCTGCCGCTCGGCGGCTACGTGAAGATGCTCGACGAGCGCGAGCCGGGGGCGGGCGTCAAACCCGAGGAGCTCGGCCAGGCGTTCAACCGGCAATCGGTGTTCAAGCGCATCGCGATCGTCGCCGCCGGCCCGATCGCGAACTTCCTGTTGGCAATCGTCCTGTTTTCCGCCGTATTCGCAACCGGCGTGACCGAGCCGGCCGCGGTGCTCGCGCCGCCGGCCGCCGGCACGGCGGCGGCCCGCGCGGGCTTCGACGGCAGCGAGACGATCGTGTCCATTCGCGACGCACAGGGCGGCGACGCCGTGCCGGTGCGCTCGTGGTCGGACCTGCGCTGGAAGCTGCTGGCCGCCGCGTTCGATCATCGCGAGGTCGTGCTCGGCGCGCGCGACGGAGGCGCGGCGACGTTCGACTTCCGCGTCGACCTGCGCAATGTTCCCGAAAGCGCGCTCGACGACGATTTCATGATGCACCTGGGCTTCGAGACCGGCGGCGGCGCGCTGTCGGTGGCGTCGGTGCAGCCCGGCAGCGCGGCCGAGCAGGCGGGCCTGAAGGCCGGCGACAAGCTGCTCGCGCTCGACGGCAAGCCCATCGGCGGCGCCACGCGCTTCATCGACGCGGTGAAGCACCATGCGGGCCAGGCGGTCGAACTGCAGATCGAGCGTGGCGGTGCCTCCCGGACAGTGTCGATCGTGCCGAAGGCGCAGCGCGACGACGAAACGGGACAGCAGGTCGGCCGCATCGGCGCGGCGCTGTCGATGCACACGCCGTCGGTCGACGTGCGCTACGGGCCGATCGAGAGTCTGCGGCTCGGCGCGCACCGCACGTGGGACATCGCCGTCTACTCGCTGAGGATGTTCGGGCGGATGATCACGGGCGATGCGTCGCTGAAGAACCTGTCCGGCCCGGTGACGATTGCGGACTACGCGGGCAAGAGCGCGCGGCTCGGTCCGTCGGCCTTCCTGTCGTTCCTCGCCCTTGTCAGCATTAGCCTCGGGGTGCTGAACTTGCTGCCGATTCCCGTTTTGGACGGGGGGCATCTGTTATATTATCTGGTTGAAGCCGCGACCGGGAAAGCCGTATCGGAGCGCTGGCAGCTGATTCTGCAAAGAGCCGGGTTGATCTGCATCGTCGCGTTGTCGGCGATCGCGCTGTTCAACGACCTGGCTCGGTTAATCCATTTCTGAAGCGTCAGGCGGCGGCCAGTCGGCCGCCGCCTGATTTGATGCAGCTAAATATTGGGGATGCACGTTGTTCAAACCTCATCGCTTTGTACCTAAGACAGTTGCAGCGGCCGCGCTCGCCGCGCACGGCCTCGCGGCGCATGCAGCGGCACCGTTCGTGGTGCAAGACATCAAGATCGAGGGGTTGCAGCGCGTCGAAGCCGGTTCGGTGTTCGCCTACCTGCCGATCAAGCAGGGCGATACCTTCACCGACGACAAGGCATCCGAAGCAATCCGCGCGCTGTACGCGACGGGCTTCTTCAACGACGTGCGCATCGCCACCCAGGGCAACGTCGTGATCGTGCAGGTGCAGGAGCGTCCGGCCATCGCGTCGATCGACTTCACCGGCACGAAGGAATTCGACAAGGACAATCTGACGAAGGCGCTGCGCGCGGTGGGTCTGGCCGACGGCCGCTACTACGACAAGGCGCTCGTCGACAAGGCGGAGCAGGAGCTCAAGCGTCAGTACCTGACGCGCGGCTTCTATGCGGCCGAGGTCAAGACGACGATCACGCCGGTCGACGCGAACCGCGTGTCGATCCTGTTCGCGGTCGCCGAAGGCCCGAGCGCGAAGATCCGCCAGATCAACTTCATCGGCAACAAGGCGTTCAGCACCAGCACGCTGCGCGACGAAATGCAGCTGTCGACGCCGAACTGGTTCTCCTGGTACACGAAGAACGACCTGTACTCGAAGGAAAAGCTCACGGGCGACCTCGAGGCCGTGCGCTCGTACTACCTGAACCGCGGCTACCTCGAGTTCAACATCGAATCGACCCAGGTGTCGATCTCGCCCGACAAGAAGGACATGTACCTGACGGTCACGCTGCACGAAGGCGAGCCGTACACGGTGTCGGGCATCAAGCTGTCGGGCAACCTGCTCGATCGCGAAGCCGAACTGAACAAGCTGATCAAGATCAAGCCGGGCGATCGCTTCTCGGCCGAAAAGCTGCAGCAAACGACGAAGTCGATCGTCGACAAGCTCGGTGAATACGGCTACGCATTCGCGACCGTCAACGCGCAGCCGGACATCGACCAGGCGAACCACAAGGTGAACCTGAACCTCGTCGTCGATCCGAGCCGCCGCGTGTACGTGCGCCGCATCAACGTGGTCGGCAACACGCGCACGCGCGACGAAGTCGTGCGCCGCGAAATGCGCCAGCTCGAAAGCTCGTGGTTCGATTCGAACCGCCTCGCGCTGTCGAAGGACCGCGTGAACCGTCTCGGCTATTTCACCAACGTCGACGTGACGACGGTGCCGGTCGAAGGCACGAACGACCAGGTCGACGTGAACGTGAAGGTCGACGAAAAGCCGACCGGCGCGATCACGCTGGGCGCGGGCTTCTCGTCGACGGACAAGGTGGTGCTGTCGGCCGGCGTGTCGCAGGACAACGTGTTCGGCTCGGGCACGAGCCTGTCGGTGAACGTCAACACCGCGAAGAGCTACCGCACGCTGACCGTCACGCAGGTCGACCCGTACTTCACGGTCGACGGCATCAAGCGGATCACCGACGTCTACTACCGCACGTACCAGCCGCTTTACTACTCGACAAGTTCGAGCTTCCGGATCATCAGCGCGGGCGGCAACCTGAAGTTCGGCATTCCGTTCTCGGAAGTCGACACCGTCTACTTCGGCGCGGGCTTCGAGCAGAACCGTCTCGACGTCGACTCGAACACGCCGCAGAGCTACCAGGATTACGTGAACGAGTTCGGCCGCGTGTCGAACACGGTGCCGCTGACGGTGGCATGGTCGCGCGACGCGCGTGACAGCGCGCTGATCCCGAGCCGCGGCTACTTCACGCAGGCGAACGTCGAATACGGCGTGCCGGTCGGCAAGATCCAGTACTACAAGGCCGACCTGCAGGCGCAGTACTACTATTCGTTCTCGCGCGGCTTCATCCTGGGCCTGAACCTGCAAGGCGGCTACGGTAACGGCATCGGCAACCCGTACCCGATCTTCAAGAACTACTACGCGGGCGGTATCGGCTCCGTGCGTGGCTACGAGCCGAGCTCGCTGGGCCCGCGCGACACGAAGACGAACGACCCGATCGGCGGTTCGAAGATGGTGGTCGGCAACATCGAGCTGACGTTCCCGCTGCCGGGCACCGGCTACGACCGCACGCTGCGCGTGTTCACGTTCCTCGACGGCGGTAACGTGTGGGGCAACGCGCCGGGCGGCACGAGTACCGGCGCGAACGGCCTGCGTTACGGCTACGGTGTGGGTCTCGCGTGGATCTCGCCGATCGGCCCGCTGAAGCTGAGCCTCGGCTTCCCGCTGCAGAAGCACGAAGGCGACCAGTACCAGAAATTCCAGTTCCAGATCGGGACGGCGTTCTGATCGAACGCATGACAACAGTAACGAGAGGGTAATTTTGCTAACCGGTAAGTTTTCGAAACGAGTGATGTGTGCGCTGACCGTTGCGCTGGCCTTGGGCGCGGCGACGGCGCATGCTCAGGACGTCGCCCGCATCGCGGCGGTCAATTCGGATCGGATCCTGCGCGAGTCGGCGCCCGCCAAGGCGGCGCAGACGAAGCTCGAAGCCGAGTTCGCGAAGCGCGACAAGGATCTGCAGGACCTCGCGGCGCGCCTGAAGTCGATGTCCGATTCGCTGGACAAGAACGGTGCGTCGCTGTCGGCGGCCGATCGCGCGCAGAAGCAGCGCGATCTCGCGCAGCTCGACACCGACTTCCAGCGCAAGCAGCGCGAGTTTCGCGAAGACCTGAACCAGCGCCGCAACGAGGAGCTCGCGGCCGTGCTAGAGCGTGCGAACAAGGTCATCAAGCAGATCGCCGAGCAGCAGAATTACGACCTGATCGTGCAGGAAGCCGTGTACGTCAGCCCGCGCATCGACATCACCGACAAGGTGCTCAAGGCGCTCGCGTCCGGCTCGACGAACTGAACGGAGCAGACGACGAATGGCATTGACGCTTGAGGCACTCGTAAAGCGGTTCGGCGGCGAGATCGCCGGCGACGCCCAGTGCAAGGTGGGCGGCCTCGCGCCGCTCGACCAGGCAGGCCCTCAGCAACTCGCGTTTCTCGCGAACCCGAAGTACCTGTCGCAGGTCGAGACGACCCGCGCCGGCGCGGTGCTGATCGCGCCGAAGGATCTCGAAAAGCTGGGCGCGGCCGCTGACGGCCGCAATTTCATCGTGACGCCGAATCCGTACGCGTACTTCGCGCGCGTCGCGCAGATGTTCATCGATCTCGCCACGCCGCCGCGCGCGGCCGGCGTGCATCCGAGCGCGACGATCGATCCGGCCGCGCAGGTCGCCGCGAGCGCGGTGATCGGCCCGCACGTGACGGTCGAGGCCGGCGCGGTGATCGAAGACGACGTGCAGCTCGACGCGAACGTGTTCGTCGGCCGCGGCACGACGATCGGCGCCGGCTCGCACCTGTATCCGAACGCGTCGGTGTACCACGGCTGCAAGATCGGCCCGCGCGCGATCATCCACGCGGGTGCCGTGATCGGTTCCGACGGGTTCGGCTTCGCGCCGGATTTCGTCGGCGACGGCGACGCGCGCACCGGCAGCTGGGTCAAGATCCCGCAGGTCGGCGGCGTGTCGATCGGCCCGGACGTCGAGATCGGCGCGAACACGACGATCGACCGCGGCGCGATGGCGGACACCGTCATCGAAGAATGCGTGAAGATCGACAACCAGGTCCAGATCGCGCACAACTGCCGGATCGGCGCCTACACGGTGATCGCCGGCAAGGCGGGCATCGCGGGCAGCACGACGATCGGCCGCCACTGCATGATCGGCGGCGCGGCGGGGATCGCCGGCCACGTGACGCTTGGCGACTATGTCATCATCACGGCGAATTCGGGCGTGTCGAAGTCGCTGCCGAAGGCCGGCATCTATACGAGCGCGTTCCCGGCCGTCGACCACGGCGAATGGAACCGGAGCGCCGCGCTCGTGCGCAACCTCGACAAGCTGCGCGACCGCATCAAGGCGCTCGAATCCGCGCTGGCCGCCCAGGGCGGCACGCACGCCTGACCGACACCATGCGAGACCACGAACCGGGCACGGCCAGCGCATCCGGCCCGGTTTGCCAGACTGGGCCGCACGGCGGCCCGCTTCAGCCTTTGCATCACCACCGCGCAGCCTCTGCGTGAGACGAACCATCATGAGCACTGAAAAAATCAATCTCGACATCCACAAGATCCTCACGCTGCTGCCGCATCGCTATCCGATTCTGCTCGTCGATCGCGTGCTCGAACTCGAGCCGCACAAGGGGATCAAAGCGCTGAAGAACGTGTCGATCAACGAGCCGTTCTTCCAGGGGCACTTCCCGAAGCGGCCGGTGATGCCGGGTGTGCTGATCCTCGAGGCGCTCGCTCAGGCGGCCGCGCTGCTGACGTTCTCGGAAGAGCAGCCGAAGGATCCGGAAAACACGCTGTACTACTTCGTCGGGATCGACGGCGCGCGCTTCAAGCGCGTGGTCGAACCGGGCGACCAGCTGATTCTGAACGTGACGTTCGAACGTTACATCCGCGGCATCTGGAAGTTCAAGGCAGTGGCGGAAGTGGACGGCAAGGTGGCGGCGGAAGCCGAACTGATGTGCACGGTCAAGACGGCCGACGCGGCGCCCTGAGCGACGCGGCACGCATGGGTAACGTAACGCGGGCAACGCGACACATCACATCGAGAGGCAACGGCGCATGACCAGGATTCATCCTACCGCGATCGTCGAACCGGGCGCACAGATCGACGAGTCCGTCGAGATCGGGCCGTACGCGATCGTCGGGCCGCACGTCACGATCGGCGCGCGTACGACGATCGGCTCGCACAGCGTGATCGAAGGTCACACGACGCTCGGCGAGGACAACCGCATCGGCCATTACGCGTCGGTGGGCGGCCGTCCGCAGGACATGAAGTACAAGGACGAGCCGACGAAGCTCGTGATCGGCAACCGCAACACGATCCGCGAATTCACGACGATCCACACCGGCACCGTGCAGGACGTCGGCGTGACGACGCTCGGCGACGACAACTGGATCATGGCCTATGTGCACATCGGCCATGACTGCCGCGTCGGCAACAACGTGATCCTGTCGAGCAACGCGCAGATGGCCGGTCACGTCGAGATCGGCGACTTTGCGATCGTCGGCGGGATGTCGGGCGTGCACCAGTTCGTGCGCATCGGCGCGCACTCGATGCTGGGCGGCGCCTCGGCGCTCGTGCAGGACGTGCCGCCGTTCGTGATCGCGGCCGGCAACAAGGCCGAGCCGCACGGCATCAACGTCGAAGGCCTGCGCCGGCGCGGTTTCTCGCCCGACGCGATCTCGGCGCTGCGCAGCGCGTACCGCCTGCTGTACAAGAACGGCCTGTCGCTCGAGGAAGCGAAGGTGCAGTTGCGCGAGCTGGCGGCCGCGGGCGGCGAAGGCGACGCAGCGGTCACCGCGCTCGTCGAGTTCATCGACGCGTCCCAACGCGGCATCATCCGCTAAGCGATGTCGCTCCCGACCAATCAGCTCCGGCTCGCGATGGTGGCCGGCGAGCCGTCGGGCGACCTGCTCGCGGCGTCGCTGCTCGGCGGGCTTCAGGCGCGGCTGCCCGCATCGACCCGCTACTACGGGATCGGCGGGCAGCGGATGCTCGCGCACGGCTTCGACTCGCACTGGCAGATGGACAAGCTGACGGTGCGCGGCTACGTCGAGGCGCTGGGCCAGATTCCCGAGATCCTGCGGATTCGCGGCGAGCTGAAGCGCCAGCTGCTCGCGGAGCGGCCCGACGCCTTCATCGGCGTCGACGCGCCCGATTTCAACTTCAGCGTGGAGCAGGCCGCGCGCGACGCGGGCATCCCGTCGATCCACTTCGTGTGCCCGTCGATCTGGGCGTGGCGCGGCGGCCGGATCAAGAAGATCGCGAAGTCCGTCGACCACATGCTGTGCCTGTTCCCGTTCGAACCGGCGATCCTCGACAAGGCAGGCGTCGCGTCGACGTATGTCGGCCACCCGCTGGCCGACGAGATTCCGCTCGAGCCCGACACGCACGGCGCGCGCATCGCGCTCGGCCTGCCGGCCGAGGGCCCCGTGATCGCGGTGCTGCCGGGCAGCCGGCGCTCGGAGACCGGGCTGATCGGCCCGACGTTCTTCGCCGCGATGGCGCTGATGCAGCAGCGCGAGCCCGGCGTGCGGTTCGTGATGCCGGCGGCGACGCCCGCGCTGCGCGAACTGCTGCAGCCGCTCGTCGACGCCCATCCGCAACTCGCGCTGACGATCACCGACGGCCGCTCGCAGGTCGCGATGACGGCCGCCGACGCGATCCTCGTGAAGAGCGGCACCGTCACGCTGGAAGCCGCGCTGCTGAAGAAGCCGATGGTGATCTCGTACAAGGTGCCCTGGCTGACCGGACAGATCATGCGCCGGCAGGGCTATCTGCCGTACGTCGGCTTGCCGAACATCCTGGCGGGGCGCTTCGTCGTGCCCGAGCTGCTGCAGCATTTCGCGACGCCCGAGGCGCTCGCCGATGCGACGCTCACGCAGCTGCGCGACGACGCGAACCGCCGCACGCTGACCGAAGTGTTTACCGAAATGCATCTCTCGCTGCGGCAGAACACGGCCGCGAAGGCGGCCGAAGCGGTCGTGCGCGTACTCGAGCAACGCAAGAGGCGCGTATGACGGCAGCCCGTGCACCACGCCGCCGCGCGTCGACCGACGTGCAGGGCGGCTTCGACTTCAGTCGGCCCGACGAGATCGTCTGCGGCGTCGACGAAGCGGGCCGCGGCCCGCTCGCGGGGCCGGTGGTCGCCGCCGCGGTGATCCTCGATCCCGCGCAGCCGATCGACGGGCTCGACGATTCGAAGGCGCTGTCCGCGAAAAAGCGCGACGCGCTGTACGACCTGATCGTCGCGCGCTCGCGCGCGTATTGCGTCGCGTCGGCCAGCGTCGACGAGATCGACACGCTCAACATCCTGCACGCGACGATGCTCGCGATGAAGCGGGCCGTCGAAGGCCTGTCGGTGCTGCCGACGCTCGCGCAGATCGACGGCAACCGCTGCCCGACGCTGATGGTGCGTGCCGAGGCGATCGTCAGCGGCGACGCGCTCGTGCCGAGCATCTCGGCCGCGTCGATCCTCGCGAAGGTCGCGCGTGACCGCATGCTCGTCGAGCTGCACGAACGCTTCCCGGTGTACGGGTTCAACGTGCATGCGGGCTACGGCACCGAGAAACATCTCGCCGCGCTGCGCGAGCACGGCCCGTGCGAAGCGCATCGGCGCTCGTTCGCACCCGTGCGCGCGGCACTCGACCTGATTCGATGAAAAGCATTACTTCCCGCGACAACCCGCTGTACAAGCGCCTGAAGGCGCTTGCGGGTTCGACGTCCCAGCAGCGCCGCGGCGGCCAGGCGCTGCTCGAAGGTTTTCACCTCGCCAGCGCGTATCTCGATACGGGCGCGCTACCCGAGCTGTGCGTCGCCACCGAAGGCGCGCTCGCGCACGACGAAGCGCAGGCGATCATCGCGCGCGTCGATGCGCAGCGGGTCGTCACGCTGCCCGATGCGCTGTTCGGACAACTGTCGAACGTGGTGAGCGGCGTCGGTTTCCTGCTGCTCGTCGAGCGTCCCGCGCAGCCGCTGCCGGAGCGTGTCACGCACACGTCGGTCGTGCTCGACGGCGTGCAGGACGCCGGCAACGTCGGCTCGATCCTGCGCAGCGCGGCCGCGGCCGGTGTGCGGCACGTGTTCTGCGCGCCGGGCACCGCCTATGCGTGGTCGTCGAAGGTGCTGCGCTCGGGAATGGGCGCGCACTTCCTGCTGTCGATCCACGAGGATGTCGAGGCCGGCGCGCTCGCCGAACGCCTCGACGTGCCGGTCGCGCTGACCGATTCGCACGGCGCGCAGGCGATCTACGACTGCGACCTGGCCGGCCCCGTCGCATGGGTGTTCGGCAACGAGGGCGCCGGCGTGTCGGCGTTCTGGCGCGACGTGGCCACGCATCGCGTGACGATCCCGCAGCCGGGCGGCATGGAGTCGCTGAATGTGGCGGCAGCGGCGGCGGTGTGCCTGTTCGAGCAGGTGCGGCAGCAGCGGCTCGCATGACATGATGACGTGACGCGCGGCGTTGCCCGCGCGGTATCCCGCACCACGAAAAAAGGCCGCGTTCGACGCGGCCTTGTTGCTTCTGGCGACGGCGGCCCGGCGGCCGCCCGTGCGCCGGTCGTCAGTACGACTGCCGGTCGAGGCGGATTTCCTGCAGGATCGTCGTCGCGATCTCCTCGATCGACTTGTGCGTCGACGACAGCCACTTGATCCCTTCGCGGCGCATCATCGCCTCGGCCTCGTTGATCTCGTAGCGGCAATTCTCGGGCGCCGCGTACTTGCTGCCGGGGCGGCGCTCGTTGCGGATCTCCGACAGGCGCTGCGGATCGATCGACAGCCCGAACAGCTTGTCGCGATGCGGCGACAGCGCCGACGGCAGCTTGCCGCGCTCGAAGTCTTCCGGAATCAGCGGATAGTTGGCGGCCTTCACGCCGTACTGCATCGCGAGATACAGGCTCGTCGGCGTCTTGCCGCTGCGCGACACGCCGACCAGGATCACGTCGGCTTCCGACAGGTTGCGGTTCGACTGGCCGTCGTCGTGCGCGAGCGAGAAGTTGATCGCCTCGATCCGCGTCTTGTATTCCTCGGTGTCGGCGTTCTGGTGGCCGCGGCCCATCGCGTGGCTCGACTTCAGCTCCAGTTCCTGCTCGAGCGGCTCGACGAAGCGCTGGAACATGTCCAGCACGAGCGCGTTCGAGCGCTTGACGATGTCGTTCGACTCGCTGTCGACGAGCGTCGTGAACACGATCGCGCGGCGGCCGTCGTGCACCGCGGCTTCGTTGATCTTTTCGACGGTCGAAAAGGCCTTGTCGAGCGAGTCGACGAACGGCACGCGCACGAGGCGGAATTTCTGGTCGAACTGGGAGAGGATCGAGTGCGCGAAGGTTTCGGCAGTGATCCCGGTGCCGTCGGAGACGATGAAAACGGTAGGCAGCATGAATCTGGGCGTCGAGCGTGAAGGGCGGTTGCGCGGGCCGCTGGAGGTCCGCCTCCAGGCACAGTGACAAGGTCGCGCCACATCCGGCAGCCGGCACGGTAGAATAGCGGCAACCTGTTGGATAAGCAATTGCGGGGGCGGGTGCGAACGGCACGCCAGGCTTGCCGCGAGCGTTCCAGAACTCCCGGCAAGTTCGGCGATTCGTCTGAATATATCGCCCTTCTGCCGGGATTTTTGCAAATCGGGTCGGAAGATTTCCCGCCTGCGATTGTTTCTCCAACAGGTTGCGCAAGACGCGCCGCGCCTTTTTGCAAGCGCCCGCGTCCGAGCCCACTTGCGCAATCGAGCATTTTTTTCACACTTAGGGGCTTGTATGACTAACGCAGCAAACGTCGCAAAGGACCAGGCGTATGTAATCCCGTTCGAGCAGTTGCGGATGACCGATGTGGAGATCGTGGGCGGCAAGAATGCGTCGCTCGGCGAGATGATCAGCCAGCTTTCCGAAGCAGGCGTTCGCGTACCCACCGGTTTCGCCACGACCGCGCTCGCATTCCGCGATTTCCTCAAGCACAACGATCTGACCGATCGCATCGCCAAGCGTCTCGAGTCGCTCGACATCGACGACGTGAAGGCGCTCGCCGAAGCCGGTGCCGAAATCCGCAAGTGGATCGTCGACGCGCCGCTGCAGGCACGTCTCGAGGAGGAAATCCGCGCACAGTTCGAAATCCTGAAGAACGGCTCGCCGGGCGAGCTGTCGTTCGCCGTGCGTTCGTCCGCGACCGCGGAAGACCTGCCCGACGCGTCGTTCGCCGGCCAGCAGGAGTCGTATCTGAACGTCGTCGGCATCGACGACGTGCTCGACCGCATGAAGCACGTGTTCGCGTCGCTGTACAACGACCGCGCGATCTCGTACCGCGTCCACAAGGGCTTCACGCACGCTGAAGTCGCGCTGTCGGCCGGTGTGCAGCGCATGGTCCGCTCGGACGTCGGCGCGGCCGGCGTGATGTTCACGATCGACACCGAATCGGGCTTCAAGGACGCCGTGTTCATCACGTCGAGCTACGGCCTGGGCGAAACCGTCGTGCAGGGCGCCGTGAACCCGGACGAGTTCTACGTGTTCAAGACGACGCTCGCACAGGACAAGTACCCGATCATCCGTCGCTCGATCGGCTCGAAGCTGATCAAGATGGAATTCACGCAGCCGGGCGAGCCGGGCCGCGTGAAGACGGTCGACGTGCCGCACGAGCAGCGCAACCGCTACTCGATCACCGACGAAGACGTGATCGAGCTCGCGAAGTACGCGGTCATCATCGAGAAGCACTACCAGCGTCCGATGGACATCGAGTGGGGCAAGGACGGCCGCGACGGCAAAATCTTCATCCTGCAGGCGCGTCCGGAAACGGTGAAGAGCCAGGCGAGCGGCAAGGCCGAGCAGCGCTTCAAGCTGAAGGGCCAGTCGCAGGTGCTGGCAACGGGCCGCGCGATCGGCCAGAAGATCGGCGCGGGCCCCGTGCGCGTGATCCAGGACCCGTCGGAAATGGAACGCGTGCAGCCGGGCGACGTGCTGGTGGCGGACATGACCGACCCGAACTGGGAGCCGGTGATGAAGCGTGCGGCGGCGATCGTCACGAACCGTGGCGGCCGCACCTGCCACGCGGCGATCATCGCGCGTGAGCTCGGCGTGCCGGCAGTCGTCGGCTGCGGCGACGCGACCGACATCCTGAAGGACGGCGCGCTCGTCACGGTGTCCTGCGCGGAAGGCGACGAAGGCAAGATCTACGACGGGCTGCTCGAGACGGAAGTCACGGAAGTGCAGCGCGGCGAACTGCCGGAAATCCCGGTCAAGATCATGATGAACGTCGGCAACCCGCAGCTCGCGTTCGACTTCTCGCAACTGCCGAACGGTGGTGTTGGCCTCGCGCGTCTCGAGTTCATCATCAACAACAACATCGGCGTGCACCCGAAGGCGATCCTCGAGTACCCGAACATCGACCAGGACCTGAAGAAGGCGGTCGAGAGCGTCGCGCGCGGTCACGCGTCGCCGCGCCAGTTCTACGTCGACAAGCTGACGGAAGGCGTCGCGACGATCGCCGCGGCGTTCTATCCGAAGCCCGTGATCGTGCGTCTGTCCGACTTCAAGTCGAACGAGTACAAGAAGCTGATCGGCGGTTCGCGCTACGAGCCGGACGAGGAAAACCCGATGCTGGGCTTCCGCGGCGCGTCGCGTTACATCGCCGAAGACTTCGCGCAGGCGTTCGAGATGGAATGCCGTGCACTGAAGCGCGTGCGCGACGAGATGGGCCTGACCAACGTCGAGATCATGGTGCCGTTCGTGCGTACCGTGAAGCAGGCGGAGCGTGTCGTCGGCCTGCTCGAGAAGTTCGGCCTGAAGCGCGGCGAGAACGGCCTGCGCCTCGTGATGATGTGCGAAGTCCCGACCAACGCGATCCTCGCCGAAGAGTTCCTCGAGCACTTCGACGGTTTCTCGATCGGTTCGAACGACCTTACGCAGCTCACGCTCGGCCTCGACCGTGACTCGGGCATGGAACTGCTGGCCGTCGACTTCGACGAACGCGACCCGGCCGTCAAGTTCCTGCTCAAGCGCGCGATCGATACCTGCCGCAAGATGGGCAAGTACGTCGGTATCTGCGGCCAGGGCCCGTCCGATCACCCGGACTTCGCGCAATGGCTGACCGACGAAGGCATCGTGTCGATCTCGCTGAACCCGGACACGATCATCGATACGTGGCAGGCACTCGCCAACCGGAAGTAACGGTCGGTAACGCTTATTCGGTGCAAGCGCGGTACGCCGCGCTTGTGTTGAAGGCAAAATGCAAGGTTCGTGTTATAAACACCCCGGTAAGCGCCGGGGTGTTTTTTTTCGTCGGTACGCGCCGCGTTGCGTCATGCGTGTCGACCGCGACCCACGGGCGGGCGCGCAGCGAATATAGTGAGCAGCGGGGACGTTTTTCGGGAGACCACAATGATGTCGGGGCATCTGTTCTGGTGGGTCGGAGTCGGCGTGCTGGTCGTCGCCGAATTGCTGACCGGCACGTTCTATCTGCTGATGATCGCGCTCGGCTTTCTCGCGGGCGCGCTGCTGCAGCTCGCCGGTTTCGCGCCGCACGTGCAGTTCGGTGCGGCCGCCGTGGTCGCGATCGTCGCGATGATCGTGCTGCGCCGCTCGGGGCTCGGGCGCAAGCAGAAACGCGACACGTCGACGAATCCGGACGTCAATCTCGATATCGGCGCGACCGTCACGGTCGATGCGTGGCATGACGGCCGCGCGCGCGTGCAGTATCGCGGCGCCGACTGGGACGTCGAACTCGCGGCCGGCGAGCGCGACGATGCACGCGTGTATCAGGTGCGTGCCGTGCGCGGCAACAGTCTCGTCGTCATCGCGAAACCCGCGGGCTGATCGTCCACTGATACAACAAGGAGGGAATATTTCATGGATTCGCTGATCATCTGGGTCGTCCTGCTCGTCATCGCCATCGTGATCGTGTCGAAGACGGTGAAGATCGTGCCGCAGCAGCATGCGTGGGTGCTCGAACGCTTCGGGCGCTATCACGCGACGCTGTCGCCTGGTCTCAATATCGTGCTGCCGTTCGTCGACCGGATCGCCTACCGGCACGTGCTGAAGGAAATTCCGCTCGACGTGCCGAGCCAGGTCTGCATCACGCGCGACAACACGCAGCTGCAGGTCGACGGCGTGCTGTACTTCCAGGTGACCGATCCGATGAAGGCATCGTACGGGTCGAGCAACTTCGTGCTCGCGATCACGCAGCTCGCGCAGACGACGCTGCGCTCGGTGGTCGGCAAGCTTGAACTCGACAAGACCTTCGAGGAGCGCGACTTCATCAACCACAACATCGTGTCGGCGCTCGACCAGGCCGCTGCGAACTGGGGCGTGAAGGTGCTGCGCTACGAGATCAAGGACCTGACGCCGCCGAAGGAGATCCTCCATGCGATGCAGGCGCAGATCACCGCCGAGCGGGAAAAGCGCGCGCTGATCGCTGCGTCCGAAGGCCGCAAGCAGGAGCAGATCAACCTCGCGTCGGGCGCGCGCGAAGCGGCGATCCAGAAGTCGGAAGGCGAGCGGCAGGCCGCGATCAACCAGGCCCAGGGCGAGGCGGCCGCGATTCTCGCGGTGGCCGAGGCGAACGCGCAGGCCATCCAGAAGATCGCGAACGCGATCCAGTCGCAGGGCGGGATGGATGCGGTGAACCTGAAGGTCGCCGAGCAGTACGTCGGCGCGTTCTCGAACCTCGCGAAACAGGGCAATACGCTGATCGTGCCGGCGAACCTGTCGGATCTCGGCACCGCGATCGCGTCGGCGCTGACGATCGTCAAGAACGCGGCACCGGCGGCGAGCGGGCGGGGCTGAGCGGCAACGCGGGTTACGCGTGCCGGCGATCGCCGCGAGCGTCGCCGGGTGCGCGCCGCTCATGTGCTCGTTATGTGCTCGTTATGCGCCCGGCATGCGGCGAATCGTCGCGCGACCTTGGGCGCGATCGCGCCCGCATGTCAGCAGCGCAGGCTGCGCAGCGGTTCGTCCCGGAACGCGAGCGGCGGTCCGGCTGCCGCTCATGCGCTTCGCATCGCACACAGCAACACGGCCCGCTTCGAGCGGGCCGTGTCGTTTGCGAGGCTGGCTTTCCCGAGCGTCAGGTGCCGGCGCGCATGATGCGCGCCTTTTCGCGTTCCCAGTCGCGCTTCTTCTCGGTTTCGCGCTTGTCGTGCAGCTTCTTGCCCTTCGCGAGCGCGATGTCGCATTTCACGCGACCGCCCTTGTAGTGGAAGTTCAGCGGCACGAGCGTGTAGCCACGCTGCTCGACCTTGCCGATCAGTTTCTTGATTTCGTCACGGTGCAGCAGCAGCTTGCGCGTGCGGACCGGATCGGGCTTGATGTGCGTCGAGGCTTCGGGCAGCGGGCTGATGTGGGTACCGATCAGGAAGATCTCGGCGTTCTTCACCACGACGTAGCCTTCCTTGATCTGGCCGCGCCCGGCGCGCAGCGCCTTGACTTCCCAGCCCTCGAGCACGAGCCCCGCCTCGTAGCGTTCCTCGATGTGATAATCGAAGTGCGCTTTCCTGTTGTCGATGATGCTCATGAAAGGATCGGGCCAACTCGTTTAAAATCACGATTTTAGCAAAGCAGGGCGGGAATCGCCCGGCTTGCGTTCTCACCTCGAGCGATGCCGCGCGATTTATGGCAGATGTCCAGAAAACCGTATTGATCCGTCATTCGGCGGAACAGATGTTCGACCTCGTCACCGACGTGGCCGATTACCCCAATTTCCTGCCCTGGTGCGGCGGCGTCGAGATTCGCCGTCAGGACGACAGCGGGATGGAAGCGCGCATCGACATCAACTTCAAGGGCATCAAGCAGCATTTCGCGACGCGCAACACGCAGCAGCGCCCGACGCGGATCGACATGGAGTTCGCGGACGGCCCGTTCCGGAAGTTCACGGGCTCGTGGCGCTTCATCCCGCTGCGCGCCGATGCATGCAAGATCGAATTCGCGCTGCACTACGAGTTCTCGAGCATCCTGCTCGAGAAGATCATCGGGCCGGTGTTCAGCCATATCGCGAACACGTTCGTCGATTCGTTCGTCAAGCGCGCCGACCAGCGCTACGGGAAAGGGTGACGCGATGCTGTCGATCGAAGTCTGCTACGCGCTGCCGGATCGCCAGACGCTGATTCCGGTGTCGCTGCCCGAAGGCGCGACCGTGCGCGCGGCGATCGACGCGAGCGGCGTGCTCGCGCTGCACCCGGAAATCGACCTCGCGCACACGAAAACCGGCATATTCGGCAAGCTCGCGCCGCTCGACGCGCCACTCGCCGACCACGACCGCGTCGAGATCTACCGCCCGTTGATCGTCGATCCGAAGCTCGCGCGTCAGCGGCGCGTCGACAAGACCCGCCGCGAGGGCTCCGTCGAGGGCCGCAAGTGGATGCACAAGGACGCGCGCTGACGCGTCGCGTCGGCGTCGCTGCATCTTCTCCGTTCCGATTTGTCAGACCAGGCGCGGCGGCGCTCAGTGCGCCGTGACGTTCGCGTTCACGGCCGTGCTGCCGGGCGTGTTGCCGCCCGCATGCGTGTCGTTGTGCCGGCGCACCGACCCGTAGACGCCCGCCAGCAGCAGGGCGAGCGCCACGATCTCGAGTACGCGCGGCATCCGCTGATCGTAGACGAACGCATAGAGCATCGCGAACACGGTTTCGAACACGATCAGCTGGCCGGACAGCGTGAGCGGCAGCCGCTTCGACGCCGCGTTCCACAGTCCGTTGCCGAGCCACGACGCGCCGATCGCAAGCACGAGGTTCAGCAGCCAGAACAGGTGCCAGCGCGATGCCGGAACGGCGGCCTGCACCGTGCCGGCCGGCAGCGCGAGGATCGCGAGCCAGCAGAGGCCGCCGATCAGGCCCGTCACCACACCCCACAGCACCGACCACTCGTTGCCGCCGAAATGAGGGTTGCGCTGCAGGTAGCGCGTGTTCGCGACCGCGTACCAGGTCCAGCTCGCGAGTGCGCCGCTTGCGCACGCGATGCCCGCGAGCTTCTGGCCGAGCGTCGTCGCCTGCGCAGCTTCCGACGTGAAGAGGTCGACGTTGATGCAGACGATGCCGGCGATCACCAGCGCGAGCGGGGCGGCGAGGCGCCGCAGCGGCATCGCGCCGTGGTCGCCGAGGCCCGCGAGCGTGACGGTCACGGGCAGCACGCCGACGATCAGCGAGCTGGGTGCGATGCCGATCAGGTGCACGGCACCGGACAGCAGCATGTAGTACGCAACGTTGCCGATCAGCGCGAGCTTCGCGAGCGCGACGAGGTCCTCGCGGGTCAGCCGGGCGAGCAGCGAACGGGCGGCCGGCAGGGCCGCCGCCAGCGACACGAGGCCGTACATCGCATAGCGGCCCGCGCTCAGCAGCAGCGGCGAGAAGTCGGTCATCAGCCGCGGCACGAGAAAAACCATGCCCCACAACGCGCCCGCGAGGACGCCATACACCACACCGCGCTGCATCGACTGCTCCGAACGAAAGACTGACGAGCGCGCATCTTAACGACGGCGGCGCGACCGCGTCTTGTTCATTCCTGCACTCGGGAGCGGGGTGTGGCAGGGACCGGCTGCAAGCGCCGCCGCGACCCGATCCTGTTTAACCGGAGGCTGCGGCGGGTCGCGTTGCCCTTCGACGATCAACCGATCAGCGCTCGACCGGCTCGGCCGCCGCCGCACCGTCGCCCGCCGCGCGTGCCCGCGCGGGGCGGCGCACGGCGCGCAGCTTGCCGCTGTTGCCGCCGCCGCAGTAGAAGAGGTCGCGGCCGTCGGACTCCAGCCCCGACACGCCGACGCCGGGCGGCATGTCGACCTGTTCGAGCACTTGCCCGTTGCGCGGGTCGATCCGCCGCAACGCGCTCTCGTCCGCTTCCCACGTGCCGTGCCACAGCTCGCCGTCGACCCACGTCACGCCGGTGACGAAGCGGTTCGATTCGATCGTGCGCAGCACGGCGCCCGATTGCGGATCCACCTGGTGAATCTTGCGTTCGCGGTACTGGCCGACCCACAGCGTGCCTTCCGCCCAGGCCAGCCCCGAATCGGCGCCGCCGCCGGGCGCGGGGATCGTCGCGAGCACGCGGCCGGAGTCGGGATCGATCTTCTCGATACGGTCCTCGACGATCTGGAACAGGTGGCGCCCGTCGAACGCGGTGCCTGCGTGCGCGGCGACGTCGAGTGCGCGCACGGTCATGCCGCGTTCCGGGTCGAGCGCGTTCAGCTTGTCGCCGGACGCGAACCACACGTGCCGCCCGTCGAACGTGACGCCGTGTACGCCGTCGACGCCCGGAAACGGGCCGTATTCGCGGAGGATGTCTGCGGGGGAGCGTTTCATGTTTGTCACCTCGTCGTTGGTATCCCCATCCTAGTCGCCCGGCAGCGGCGCGGGGAGTAACAAGGTCGTCGCGAATCCGGGCAGCGGCGGCGTCATCCAGCGGCGCGCGCGACCGCGGCCGACCGCCTGCACCTTGTCCGCTTCGGCGAGCGCATCGAGCGCGCGCTGCACGGTGCGCTGGTTCACGCCGAGTGCGAGCGCCAGCGCGGAGCTCGACCACGCCTCGCCGTCCGCGAGCAGCGCGAGCACGGCCGCGTGGCGGTCGTCGACCGGACGTGCGAGCACGACGGCCTCGTGCGGGCCGAGCGGTTCGAGCGCGAAGCCGCTCGGCGTCGCAGTGATGTTCGCGAGCGGCCGCAGCACCGCGCGCAAGCGGCCGATCTCGACGCGCAGGCGGGCGCGATGCGATTCGTCCGCGTGTCTCGCGCGAAACGCCGCGGCGACGAGCGCGTTTCTCGACACGTCGCCGGGCCACGCCTCGCCCAGTGCGCGGGCGAGCACGAACAGCACCGGGCGGCGTGCGAGCGACACGGTCGTGCGCGCGTCGCGCACCGCGTGGCGGCATGCATCGACGACGAGCGCGTTCGATGCCAGCAGCGCCTCGACCTCGTCGAGCAGCACGAGCCGCGACGCACCGCGCGCGATGAGTCGCGCGGCCGGCGTATCGAGCATGCGGGCGGCCGTGTCGACTTCGGCCGTCAGCGCGGCGATGCCGGCGTCTTGTGCGGCCGCGCGCGCACGGGCGAGCGCCATGCGCGCCACGCGCGGGCGGATGCGGCGCATCGCGATGCCGGCCGCGATCAGTTCGTGAGCCGCGCGCGATGCGGCGGGCAGCGGTGCGGGATCGAGGCTCGCGAGCCGCTGTTCGGCATCCCCGACGTGCCCGATCAGCAGCAGCCGGCGCACGCCGAGATAGCGCGCATGAGCGGCGTTCGTGCGGTCGCCGTGTGCGTCGAGCGTCGCGCAGGCGGCGTCGAGGGCGCGCGACGGCCAGCCGAGGTCGCGAGACGCCAGCGCGATCTCGGCCTCCGCGACGACGCAGCGCGCCCGCGCGACGGCTTCCTTCGCGCCGAACGCGCGAGCCGCGCTGCGCACGAGCGCGCGTGCGCGCTCGAAATCGCCGAGCTGGGCCATCGCGATGCCGCGCAACGCGAGCGCCGGCGCGTCGTCGCGCAACGCGACGCGGTTCAGCGCGCCGAGCGGGTCGCCCGCCGCGAGCGCCCGCGCGGCGGCCGTGATCAGCGAATCCATCCGAATCCCGACACAGTTGTCACTCCCTCCGGTTCGACGCCCGGTCCTAATCTAGCACCACGCACACGGCAGATGCGCCGTGCCCGGATATCCATCGAAAGGAGGAACCCGTAATGACGAACCATCTCACCGGAACGCGCGACGAATGGCTGGCTGCGCGCCGCGCGCTGCTCGATGCGGAAAAGGCGCTGACCCGGCAGGGCGACGAACTCGCGCGGCGGCGCCAGGCGCTGCCGTGGGTGCGCGTCGACAAGGCCTACCGGTTCGACACCGAACGCGGCCCGGCGACGCTCGACGATCTGTTCGGCGGCCGTTCGCAACTGCTCGTCTATCACTTCATGTTCGGCCCCGACTACAAGGCCGGCTGCCCGTCGTGCTCGGCGCTCGCCGACGGCTTTGACGGTTTCGCTATCCACCTCGCGAACCACGACGTGACGCTCGCGGCGGTGTCGCGCGCGCCGCTTGCGAAGCTGCTGGCATACCGGCAGCGGATGGGCTGGCACTTTCCGTGGGCGTCGTCGGACGGCGGCGAGTTCAACTTCGACTTCAACGTGTCGTTCACCGAAGCGCAGCAGCGCGCCGGCGACGTCGAATACAACTATGCGCGCGCCGGCCACGCGATGGACATGGACCCGCCGCCTGCCGCGGTCGCCCAGTTCGCGGCGACGTGCGGCACCGACGCCGCGACGTACGCGCGCGACCGGCCGGGGTTGAGCGCGTTCGTGCGCGAGGACGGCATCGTCTATCACACGTATTCGACGTACGCGCGCGGGCTCGACGGGCTGTGGGGGATGTACCAGTGGCTCGATCGCGCGCCGCTCGGGCGCAACGAGACGGGCGTGTGGTGGCGCCGTCATGACGAGTACGCACGCGGTTGAGCGCGGCCCGGCGAGCCGCGGGAGCGGGCGATGAGCACGGCGACGAAACGGGCTGCGGCCGCTGCAGCGGGCGGCGGCCGGCGGGTGTTCGGCGCCGCGCTCGTCGCGGTATGGGCCGCCGCGATCTGGGCGACGCTCGCGCAGCACGCATCGATGGACGCGATGGGTGGCATGCCGATGGCCGGCGGCTGGACGCTGTCGGCCGGGTGGCTCAGGCCGTGCGGATGGCAGGCAGGGCGCGCGTTCGCCGCATTCGCCGGGATGTGGGGCGCGATGACGGTGACGATGATGCTGCCGGTGCTGGCGCCGGTGCTCTGGCGATATCGGCAACGTCTCGGCGCGGTGGGCGACGCGCGTGCGGCATGGTTCGTCGCGGTCGCGGGCGCCGCGTATTTCTCCGTGTGGATGGCGCTCGGCGCGCTGGTGTTTCCGGTCGGCACTGCCTGGGCGGCGGCCGCCGCGCGGCTGCCCGCGCTCGCCGCCACGGTGCCGTTCGCGGCCGGCGCGATCGTGCTCGGCGCGGGCGTGCTGCAGTTTTCCGGCTGGAAGGCGCGCCGGCTCGGTTGCTGCCGGCATGCACCGGACGACGCATGCGCGCCGCGGGCGGCAGCCCGGGCCGCGGTCGCGTGGCGGTACGGCGTGCGTACCGCGCTACGGTGCGGCGCCTGCTGCGGGAACCTGATGGCCGTCGCACTGGCGGCCGGCATGATGGACCTGCGCGTGATGGCCGTCGTGACCGTGGCGGTCGCCGCCGAGCGGCTGGCGCCGGCTGGCGTTCGCGTCGCGCGGATCGTCGGCGGTGTCGCGATCGGCGCCGGCGCGGCGATGATCGCGTGGGCCGCGGCCGGCCTGGCCTAGCGGCGCCCGGGGCTGCCGGCGCGCGTCGAACGGGGCCGGCGCAGGCACCGTCGGCAGGTCCGGCGTCGTACGGCAACGGCGGGCGATCGGCCCGATTCCGGCCGGCTGCGCGAATGGGCCGATGCGGGGGTGAAACGAAAGGCGATCGAAAACGAACCGAACGGCGATCCGAACGATTCGGCCCCCGACTGCCGGGAAACGGCTAACCCGTTGTTCGTGTTGTGAAAATTCGCAGCGCTTCGCGTATAATTCGCTTTTGCGCCCATAGGATTTGCCATGCGTCTGATCCAAAAAGCACTCACTTTCGATGATGTGCTCCTCGTTCCCGCCTTTTCCGACGTTCTCCCGCGCGACACCAGCCTGAAGACCAAGCTGACCCGCAACATCTCCCTGAACATGCCGCTCGTGTCCGCCGCGATGGACACGGTCACCGAAGGTCGCCTCGCGATCGCGATGGCGCAGCAGGGTGGTGTGGGGATCGTCCACAAGAACCTCACGCCGGCCGAGCAGGCTCGCGAAGTCGCGAAGGTCAAGCGTTTCGAATCGGGCGTCGTGCGCGACCCGATCACGGTTCCGCCGCAGATGAAGGTGCGCGACGTGATCGCGCTGTCGCGTCAGCATGGCATCTCGGGCTTCCCGGTCGTCGAAGGCCCGCAGCTCGTCGGCATCGTCACGAACCGCGACCTGCGTTTCGAATCGCGCCTCGACGAACCGGTCAAGTCGATCATGACGCCGCGCGAGCGTCTCGTCACCGTCAAGGAAGGCACGCCGCTCGCCGAAGCGAAGGCGCTGATGCACAGCCACCGCCTCGAGCGCGTGCTGGTCGTCAACGACGCGTTCGAGCTGCGCGGCCTGATGACCGTCAAGGACATCACGAAGCAGACCGAACACCCGGATGCGTGCAAGGACGAACACGGCAAGCTGCGCGCAGGCGCGGCGGTCGGCGTCGGCCCGGACAACGAAGAGCGCGTCGAGCTGCTGGTGCAGGCCGGCGTCGACGTAATCGTCGTCGATACCGCGCACGGCCACAGCAAGGGCGTGCTCGAGCGCGTGCGCTGGGTCAAGCAGAACTTCCCGCACGTCGAGGTGATCGGCGGCAACATCGCGACGGCCGCCGCCGCGAAGGCGCTCGTCGAATACGGCGCGGACGCGGTCAAGGTCGGTATCGGCCCGGGCTCGATCTGCACGACGCGGATCGTCGCGGGCGTCGGCGTGCCGCAGATCAGCGCGATCGCGAACGTCGCGGAAGCGCTGAAGGGCACCGGCGTGCCGTGCATCGCCGACGGCGGCGTGCGTTTCTCGGGTGACGTGTCGAAGGCCCTCGCGGCCGGTGCGAACGCGGTGATGATGGGCAGCATGTTCGCGGGTACCGAAGAGGCGCCGGGCGACGTGTTCCTGTACCAGGGCCGCCAGTACAAGTCGTACCGCGGCATGGGTTCGGTCGGCGCGATGAAGGACGGCGCGGCGGACCGCTACTTCCAGGACAACTCGGCGAACATCGACAAGCTCGTGCCGGAAGGCATCGAGGGCCGCGTCGCGTACAAGGGTTCGGTCAACGCGATCCTGTTCCAGCTGGTCGGCGGCGTGCGCGCGAGCATGGGCTACTGCGGCTGCAAGACGATCGATGAGCTGCACGACAAGGCCGAATTCGTCCAGATCACCGCGGCGGGCATGCGCGAGTCGCACGTGCACGACGTGCAGATCACGAAGGAAGCACCGAACTACCACGTGGACTGATCGCCGATGAAACCGCTGCTGCGAGCCGTGCTGATCGTCGATGCCGTGCTGCTGCTGGCGTTCGGCGTGCTGTTCGTGCTGACGCCCTGGCAGGCGCTGTTCAACGCGCTGCAGCTGGCGAACATCCAGCCGGCGATGCTCGGCCAGGCGTTCGGCATCGCGCTGCTCGGCCTCGCGTGGCTCGCGTTTCATGCGGCGCTCAACGGTGATCTCACGGCGCCCGTCGCACGTGCGGTCGGCCATGTGAACTGGCTGATCGGCGTGCTGGCGGTCGTGTGGTCGTTCGGCACCGGCAACGGTCCCGCGCTCGCGGCCGCCGGCCGCGTGCTGTCGGCGATGGCCGGGGTCGCGCTGATCTTGCTGGGCCTCGGCGGCGTGCGGCTGGCATCGACCGTGCGGCGGCGCGAGAAGGCGGAAAGGGTGGAACGGGCGCAGGCGCCCGACGCCCGGGACGTGAAGCGCCCGGCCGAACCGGCGCCGGCCTCCGCCTCGCGGCAGCGGGTCGAACCGGTCGTCAGCCGTCCGGCGGCGCCCTCGGCGCCGGCCGCGGCCACCACGTCGGCCGCATCCGACCGCGCGTCAGGCAGCGTCGCGTTCGACGCCCGCCCGCCGTTGCAGGATTGACCGGCGATGCGTCGAGCGAGCCGCCTGCCGCCCGACGCCGCCGTCCATGCTTTTGACGCAGCGCTTCGTGCGCTGCTTTTCTTATTCTCTTCATCCCGTCCGCAGCCATGCACGACAAAATCCTGATTCTCGACTTCGGTTCGCAAGTCACCCAACTGATCGCGCGCCGCGTGCGCGAAGCGCACGTCTACTGCGAAATCCACCCGAACGACGTGTCCGACGACTTCGTCCGCGAGTTCGCGCCGAAGGCGGTGATCCTGTCGGGCAGCCACGCGAGCACGTACGAAGACCACCAGCTGCGCGCGCCGCAGGCCGTGTGGGATCTCGGCGTGCCGGTGCTCGGCATCTGCTACGGCATGCAGACGATGGCCGTGCAGCTCGGCGGCAAGGTCGAGTGGAGCGACCATCGCGAATTCGGCTATGCGGAAATGCGCGCGCACGGCCATACGCGCCTGCTCGACGGCATCGAGGATTTCAAGACGGACGAAGGCCACGGCATGCTGAAGGTCTGGATGAGCCACGGCGACAAGGTTGCCGAGCTGCCGCCGGGCTTCGCGCTGATGGCGTCGACGCCGAGCTGCCCGATCGCCGGCATGGCCGACGAGGCGCGCGGCTACTACGCGGTGCAGTTCCACCCGGAAGTCACGCACACGGTGAAGGGCCGCCAGATCATCGAACGCTTCGTGCTGCAGATCGCCGGCGCGAAGCCCGACTGGATCATGAAGAACCACATCGAGGAAGCCGTCGCGAAGATTCGCGAGCAGGTCGGTGACGAGGAAGTGATTCTCGGCCTGTCGGGCGGCGTCGATTCGAGCGTCGCGGCCGCGCTGATCCACCGCGCGATCGGCGACCAGCTGACCTGCGTGTTCGTCGACCACGGTCTGCTGCGCCTGAACGAAGGCCAGATGGTGCTCGACATGTTCGAGGGCCGCCTGCATGCGAAGGTCGTGCACGTCGACGCATCCGAGCAGTTCCTCGGCCACCTGGCCGGCGTGACCGATCCGGAAGCGAAGCGCAAGATCATCGGCCGCGAGTTCGTCGAGGTGTTCCAGGCCGAGGCGAAGAAGCTGTCGAAGGCGAAGTGGCTCGCGCAAGGCACGATCTATCCGGACGTGGTCGAGTCGGGCGGCACGAAGACGAAGAAGGCGACGACGATCAAGAGCCACCACAACGTCGGCGGCCTGCCGGAAACGCTCGGCCTGAAGCTGCTCGAGCCGCTGCGCGACCTGTTCAAGGACGAAGTGCGCGAACTCGGCGTCGCGCTCGGCCTGCCGCCGGAGATGGTGTACCGCCATCCGTTCCCGGGCCCGGGCCTCGGCGTGCGGATTCTCGGCGAAGTGAAGCGCGAATACGCGGACCTGCTGCGTCGCGCGGATGCGATCTTCATCGAGGAGTTGCGCGGCACGACCGCCACCGCGCAGGACGCGGCAGCGGGCCTGTGCGGCGAGGCCGACGTCGGCAAGACCTGGTACGACCTGACGAGCCAGGCGTTCGCGGTGTTCCTGCCGGTGAAGTCGGTCGGCGTGATGGGCGATGGCCGCACGTACGACTACGTGACGTCGCTGCGCGCGGTGCAGACCACCGACTTCATGACCGCGCACTGGGCGCACCTGCCGTACGCGCTGCTCGGCCGTGCGTCGAACCGGATCATCAACGAGGTGCGCGGGATCAACCGTGTGGTGTACGACATCTCGGGCAAGCCGCCGGCGACGATCGAGTGGGAGTGAGCGTCGGCGTCGAGGCGTGCCTCGATGACCCTCGATGACCGATAGCGGCATCGGATGATGCGCAACGCCCGGCAGGGGAACCTGCCGGGCGTTGTCGTTTGTGCGGTTGACGGCCGTGATTCGATGGTCGCCGGCGCGCAGCGTTTTCCTTGCCTGCATGCCGGGTCCGGGCGCGGAGGTGCGGGACAGCCCGGCCGCTACAAGCGACGCGCCTGCATGTCGCGCGCTAGGGCAGCCGACGACCGCCGGCATCGATCATCCTGATCGAGCCCGAAGTCTGCCCCTGTCCTTGTCGAATGCTGAATTCGATGATGTCCTCGTAGAGTTCCTGTTGTCCGGCGGGCAGGACCGGCAGCAACGTCTCGCGCCGCTTGTCCGCATCGAACATCGATTCCACGAGCCATCCCGTCAGATAGAGCGCCGCCACGCAGCCGCCCGCCGTCGCAACATTGCCGTGACACACGAGCGGCTGGTCCGGCACGTGCAGCCCGCGATCCGTCAGCCCGTGTCGCGCGTCGGGGTGCGTCGTTGCGCGACGGTCCGGCAAAAGCCCGAGCCGCTCCAGGACGAAGGCGCCCGCGCAGATCGATCCGATGTATTGGCGCGCCGGATCGAGATCGAACGACGGCAGGAAATCCGGGCTCGCGAGCGCGGCCGGGATGCCCAGCCTGCCGCTCGAGAACAGCACGGCGTCGGCGCGATTGGCTTCCTCGAGCGGGCCGTGCACGGGGATGGCCAGACCATGCGCGGAACGCAGCAGCGGCTGCGCGCCGAGAATCCGGACACGCCAGTCCGCGGTGTTGCGGCCGAGGATGTCCCACATCAGGAACAGGTCGATGTCGGTGAACTGGTCGAATGCGACGAGAGCGATGTCTTTCAACGTGAACTCCGTGAGTCGTGGCGCCTTGCCGGAAGCGGTGGCGGCCGTGATAGAGTTCGCAGCCTATCTGCCCATGCCGCGCCATACACAGCCTGTATGGCGATACCGATGCGCACATTGACTCGAAACGACTGGATCGCCGCGGGCTTCGACGCCCTCGACGGGGAAGGGTATGCGGGGATTTCGGCCGAGCGTCTCGCACGACGGCTGAACGTGACCCGCGGCTCGTTCCATCACCACTTCCGGAATCGGGAGGACTTCGTCAGGACGTTGCTGACCGCGTGGGAGGACGATTACACCGCACGCATGCTCGCCTACGCGGCGGACGGCCGCGGCGCGGGCGACACGCTGACGCGCTACCTGCGCATCGCGGCGGAGAAGCGACCGGGGCGCGAAGTGGCGATCCGCGCCTGGGCAATGCAGGACGCGCTGGTCGCGGAATTCCAGCAGCGCGTCGATGCCACGCGTCTCGCATTCGCGCTCGAGACGTCCCGTCGGTGGGTCCCCATGCCGGGCGAAGCCGAGATCGTCGGGCAGATCGCGCACCTGTGTCTGATCGGCGGCCAGCAGGCCGGACTGCGGCGCGATGCCGAGCGGTTCAACCACTTCATGCAGCGTGCGTTCGCGTTCGCCGAGCGCATGCTGCCACGCCGACGCGCGTAGCGGTGCGATGCCCGCGATGCCCGCGATGCCCGCGATGCCCGTGCTGCACGGATGGCTCGCGTATCGCAGAGCAGAAGGCGGGCGGGTGCTCCGTTGTAGCGTCGGTGGAAAGCGCGGCTTTCGATGCAGCGCAAGGCGACGTCACGCGCTGTCCCGATCCTGCTCAGTCTTGTCCGCCACTACGATAACGAAGATGAATCAGTGGATAAGGCCGCCCTTGTCCATCGAGCGCCGATCGCCCGCAGCGCTCGAATCCGAGCCGTTCGTAGAATTCCGCCGCCGCTTCGTTCTGCTCGTTGACGTCGGTCGACAGGTCGGGATGGCGTCCGAGGGCCGCTTCGACCAGCCGCCGCCCGACGCCCGCGCCATGGTGAGCGGGATCGACGAACAGTGCTTCCATGTGACTGCCGTCGAGCAGCATGAAGTCGACCGGACGATCGTGCTCGTCGACGGCCAGATCGAGCTTCGCCGACGGTCAGTTCGCGGGATGGCTGGATACGGGCACCTCGGGCGCTGCGGCGCCCGCATCCGTATCGTCTGCGCCGAGTTCCGCCAGAAACGGCCACGGATAGATGCCGCGCGCGTGACCGTCGCCGAACAGCAGGCGGATGCCGTAACCGGCCGCTTCCACGCCGTCCAGCGTCAGGTCGGGTGGCGCGTCGACCTGCCCGCCATCGAGTCGGATCTTCCGGCATGCGGCGCACGGGCAAGCGCTGCGCAAGCGCGCATAGCCGATGCGCTGCGTGTCGCCGTCCGGCCAGCACAGCGTCAATGCGCGGGCCGCATGATCGAGCAGGATCTCGGTCGGCGGCGTCATCGTGCATCTTCCCCGATCTGCGCGATCGCGATCCGCACGGCCTTGCGTACTTCGGGATCGCGATCGCCGAGCGCGTCGTGCAGCGCGGGCAGCGTCGCAGGATCGCGCAGTTCGCCGAGCGCGAGCGCGGCCTCCTTGCGCAGGTTGCTGATCGCGTGCGACAGCAGCGCGGCGACGGCCTGCGCCGCGGCGGCGTCGCGCAATTGCCCGAGTGCGCGCACCGCACGCAAGCGCACCTGCCAGTAATCGTCGTCGAGCGCGGCGACGAGCGGTGCGCGCGCGGCCGCGACACGCAGCTTGCCGAGCGTCGCGGCCGCTTCCTCGCGGACCTGCCATTCGGCGTCGCGCAGCGCCGCCAGCAAGGCGGTGACGACGGCCGTGTCGGCGGACGCCGCGAATCCGACCGCGCCGACCGCGATACGCCGTACGTCCGCATGCGTGTCGGTCGTGGCGATGCGTGCGAGCGGCGCCAGCGCGCGGGCGTCCTTGAGCCAGCCGAGCACGGCGACGGCCTCGGCGCGCACGGCCGACGCCGGCGCGTCGAGTGCGCGCAGCGCCGGCGCGAACGCGTCGGGGTCGCGCAGTTCACGCAGCGCGCGCAGCACGGCGCCGCGCACGAACGGTTCGGCGTGCTCGACCCAGCGGCACAGCGCGGCGCCGGATGCGACGTCCTTCAGTTCGGACAGGCTGTGTGCGGCGGTCGCGCGGACGTCGTCGTCCGGATCGAGCAGCGCGCGGCACAGCGCGTCGACGACGTCGGGCTGCTCCCAGGCGGCGAGCACGCGCGCGGCTTCGCCGCGCACGTCGGCGGACGGATCGTCGCGCAGCGCGGCTACGAAGATCGGCACGAGATCGGGATCCTCGAGATCGGCGAGTTCGAGCAGCGCGATCCGGCGCACCGATGCATCGGGTGCGGCAACGCGCGCGACGAGCGCGGCATGGTCGGAAGCAGGGTTCATGTGTCGTGAGTCCGGTAGTGGGGAAGCGGCGCGCCGGGTCAGCGCAACAGGTACGGGATGTCGACCTTGACCGCGCCGGTCGGGCAGTCGCGTTCGCACGGCATGCAGTACCAGCATTCGTCGAACTGCATGTAGGCCTTGCCCTTGGTCACGTCGATCGCGAGCAGGTCGAGCGGGCACACGTCGACGCAGACGGTGCAGCCCTTGTCGGCGATGCAGCGGTCCTCGTCGATCGTCACGGGCGCGCTGCTGCGCAGGAAGATGTCGTGCGGGGTATGGGGCACGGTAAGGCTCCTCGGAGTCAGAGGGCGGCCGCGTGTGCGGCCGGTTCGCGGATGCGCAGGTGCGCGTAGGCGCTGCGTTCGTCGTCGGCGAGAGGCACGACGTAGGGTTCGACCGGTCGTTTCTCGCTGCGCATCGTGCCATCGGCACCCTTGCGCAGCCACGTGTGGCAGAACCACTCGGCATCGTTGCGATGCGGAAAGTCGACGCGATGGTGGTACAGCCCCCAGCGGCTCTCGGTGCGGAACAGCGACGCGCGCGCGGCCATTTCGGCGCAGTCGCGGATCGCGCGCACTTCGGCCGCGCGCATCAGTTCATGCGGGTGGCCCGCCTTGATTTCTTCGATGTCCTCAGTAATGCCGTCAAAACGTTGCAGCCCGATCTCCATCTTGCGCGTCACCTTCGGCGGTTGCAGGTAATCGTTCACCATGCGGCGCAGCTTGTATTCGACCTGCGCCGGCGCGAGGCCGCGCTCGCGCGTGAGCGGCGCAAGCACGCGGGTGCGTTCGGCCGCGACCTGTTCGTCGTCCACCGGCGCGTGAGCGCGGCCGGCCACGTAGTCGGCCGCGTTCTGTCCGGCGAACCAGCCGTAGGTGAATGCGCCGAGCATGTAGTTGTGCGGGACCGCCGCCATGTCGCCGGCCGCGTAGAGCCCCGGCACGGTCGTTTCCGCGCGGGCGTTCACGTAGACGCCGGATGCGCTGTGGCCGCTGCAGAAGCCGATCTCGGAGATGTGCATCTCGACCATCTGGCGCCGGTAGTCGGTGCCGCGCCCCGCGTGAAAGCGGCCGCGGCTCGGCCGCTCGTTGGTGTGCAGGATCTGCTCGATGGTCTGGATCGTTTCCTCCGCGAGATGGTCGAGCTTCAGGAACACCGGGCCGTTGCCGCTTTGCAGTTCCTGGTAGAACTCCCACATCATCTGGCCGCTCCAGTAGTCGCACTCGATGAAGCGCTCGCCCTTGCCGTTCGCGGTGAAGCCGCCGAGCGGGCCCGTCACGTATGCGCAGGCCGGGCCGTTGTAGTCCTTGATCAGCGGATTGATCTGGAAGCACTCGAGGTTCGCGAGCGCCGCGCCCGCGTGGTACGCCATCGCGTAGCCGTCACCCGCATTGGTCGGGTTCTCGTAGGTGCCCATCAAGTAGCCGGACGCCGGCAGGCCGAGCCGGCCGGCCGCGCCGCAGCACAGGATCACGGCCTTCGCGCGGATCACGTGGAACTCGGCCGTGCGGCAGTCGAAGCCGAGCACGCCGCTCGCGCGGCCCTGCGCATCGGTCAGCACGCGCGTCGCGACGATCCGGTTCGTGATCGCGATGCGTGCGCGCTTCAGCTGCCGGTACAGCACCTTCTTGATGTCGTGGCCTTCCGGCATCGGCAGCACGTACGAACCCATGTGGTGGACCTTCTTCACCGCGTAGTCACCGGTGCCGTCCTTCTCGAACTTCACGCCCCAGCGGTCGAGCTGCTCGATCGTCGCAAAGCTGTGCGTCGCATACGCGTACACGGCTTCCTGATCGACGATCCCGTCGTTGGCGATCGTGATCTCGCGCGTGTACTGCTCAGGTGTCGCGTGGCCCGGGATCACCGCGTTGTTCAGCCCGTCCATCCCCATCGAGATCGCGCCGCTGCGCTTCACGTTGGCCTTCTCCAGCAGCAGCACGCGCAGCGACGGGTCGCGCTCCTTCGCCTTGATCGCCGCCATCGGGCCGGCCGTGCCGCCGCCGACCACGACGATGTCGTATTCGAGTACATGGGTGTTCATTGAGGATTCCTTGCAGGTTGGCTGGTCTTCTGCCGGTCGATGCGCAGCCGGTACTGGAAGGCGTCGCCGCGGAAGTACAGGTGTTCGTAGTCGATCGGCGTGCCCGACGCGTCGTGCGTCAGGCGCTCGATCCGCAGCACGGGGCTGCTTTCCTCGACGCGCAGCGCGTCGACGATTTCATCGTCGGCGAGGATCGCGTCGATCGATACGTCGGCGTGGCCGAGCGGTACGCCGCAGTCGTTCTCGAGGATCAGGAAGATGTCGCGGGTCGCGAGATCGGCGCCGGCGAGCCGCTTGCCGAGCGCCTCGGGCACCCACGTCTGCTCGAGCGACACCGGCTCGCGGTTCAGCAGCCGCACGCGGTGGATCTCGACGAGCGGCGCGCCTTCCGGCACGTTCAGCTTCGTCGCGAGGTGCCGATCGGCCTTCACGGTGCGAAAGCTGCGCAGCTGGTTGACGATCTCGTAGCCCATCGACGACATCGCCTCGGCGAAGCCCTGCAGCGACGTCACGTTCTGGAACGCCTTCGGCTTCGACACGAACGTGCCCTTGCCGTGCAGCTTGAACAGCAGGCCTTCCTTCTGCAGGTCGCCGAGTGCCTGGCGCACCGTGATGCGGCTCACGTCGAACATCGCGCAGAGTTCGTGCTCGGACGGCATCCGGCTGTGTGGTGCATACGTGCCGTCGAGGATGCGCGTGCGCAGCGTGTCCTTGATCTGCACGTAGAGCGGCGCCGCCGACAGCGGCACGACGTTGGGTGGGGTCATCGTTCAACTTGTTATGACAAGATGGCTCGAGTGTAGTGAGCGCGCTCGCGCGTCCCAACCAACTATTTCTGATTTCGACTTTCCGATTCCGGAAAAGCGGGGCGGCGGCGACCCGCGCGAAAATAAAAAAACGGGGCCCGGCATGACCCGCGCAGACGGCGCCGAATCCGCGCGGAGCCTGCTGCGGCGCAGCACAGCGGCAAGTCGCGGCGATCGGCACGCATGCGCGCCGATTCGGCCCCTAAAAACACAATATCGAGCATGCGTTCGAAGGGCCTGTCATACGCACGTCACCCTGCTAGAATTCGGCTGCCGCATTTGTTCCGATTGACTGATGAGATTGCTTGACGCACTGGTCGAACAACGCATTGCCGCCGCCGCCGCGCGGGGCGAGTTCGACGATTTGCCGGGTACCGGCGCGCCGCAGGCGCTGGATGACGACCTGCTCGTACCCGAGGAGGTGCGGGTGGCCAACCGTATCCTGAAGAATGCGGGCTTCGTGCCGCCGGCCGTCGAGCAACTGCGCGCGCTGCGCAACCTGCAGGACGAACTGCAGGCGGTCAGCGACCGCGCCGCGCGCTGCCGGCTGCAGGCGAAGATCCTCGCCCTCGACATGGCGCTCGAATCGCTGCGCGGCGGCCCGATGGTGATGCCGCGCGACTATTGCCGGCGCATCGCGGAACGTCTGTGCGAGCGCGGGCTCGACGACGCGCCCGCCGAAGCGGGGCCGATGTGAGCGCCGACGCGTTGCCCGACGCGGCAGCCGGACCGGCTGTCGTTCCCGATGCTCCTGTTCCCGAAGCCGCGCCGGTGTCGGCGCGCGACCTGCATTTCATGCGGCTCGCGCAAGCTGCCGCCGAAGAGGCGCGTGCGGCCGGCGAAGTGCCGGTCGGCGCGGTGCTCGTGCGCGGCGACGAAGTGATCGCACGCGGCTTCAACCATCCGATCGGCGGGCACGATCCGTCGGCCCACGCGGAAATGGCCGCGCTGCGCATGGCCGCGCAGCATCTGCAGAATTACCGGATGCCCGGCTGCGAGCTGTACGTGACGCTCGAGCCGTGCCTGATGTGCGCGGGCGCGATCATGCACGCGCGCATCGCGCGGGTCGTCTACGGCGCCGCCGACCCGAAGACGGGCGCGTGCGGCAGCGTGATCGACGCGTTCGCGAATCCGCAGCTCAATCACCATACCGACGTGATCGGCGGCGTGCTCGCCGACGAGTGCGGCGCCGCGCTGAAATCGTTCTTCGCGGAGCGCCGTCGCGCGCTGCGGGAAGCACGGCTCGCCCGCGACGCCGCATCCGGCGCGTCGTAGCGCGCCCGCCGTGCCTGTCGCCCGGAGCGGGGCGGGCCGCGCGGTTCCGTGAACCGGAGACGGTTCGGACCCTCTAAGCAGGTTTGACGATCCCGATATCTTTCGCCATGTCCTTCCAGCCCGCCGCGTCCTACACCATCCGCCTGCTGGCGCCGTCCGGTTATCCGCACGACCCC
The DNA here is from genome assembly GCF_905339915.1 of Burkholderia sp. BCC1985. Lineage (NCBI taxonomy): Bacteria > Pseudomonadati > Pseudomonadota > Betaproteobacteria > Burkholderiales > Burkholderiaceae > Burkholderia > Burkholderia sp. BCC1985. The sequence goes on along the minus strand of NZ_CAJPGY010000001.1, from coordinate 209,762 downwards.
GATGCGATCAACCGCGCGCTCGAGCGCCTGAGCGGCGCGCAGCAGCGCATCGAGAACATCGAGGCGACGCAGCGTCGCTTTCAGCGCTTCGGCGGCACCGACGGCGAGCGGGCCGGCGACCTGAACCGTCTCGCGGATCCGGAGCGCGCGCTGCCGGATATCGCACTCGCGGTGCGCGGCGGCTACGGCGCCGCGCGCATCCTGCACGGGCTCGACTATCGCGGGCTCGAGCGTCGGCTGCGCGACCAGCCGATCGCGCTCGTCGGCCACAGCGACTTCACCGCGATCCAGCTCGCGCTGTACGCGAAGGCGCGCATCAAGACCTTCGGCGGCCCGATGCTGTCGGCCGACTTCGGCGCGGAAACGCCGAGCGATTTCACGATGCAGCACTTCTGGCGGACGCTGTCGCAGCCGACCACGACGATCGTCACCGAGGCGCCGCAAGTGCAGACCGTGAACGTGACGGGCACGCTGTGGGGCGGCAACCTCGCGATCCTCACGTCGCTCGTCGGCACGCCGTACATGCCCGACATCGAGGGCGGCATCCTGTTCATCGAGGACGTGAACGAGCAGCCGTTCCGGATCGAACGGATGATCTACCAGCTGCACCTGTCGGGGCTGCTCGCGCGCCAGCAGGCGCTCGTGCTCGGCCAGTTCACGGGCGCGCGGCCGTTCGAGTACGACAACGGCTACGACATGCAGGCGATGATCGACCAGGTGCGCTCGGTGGTCGGCATTCCGGTCGTCACGGGGCTGCAGTTCGGTCACGTGCCCGACCTGCTGACGCTGCCGTTCGGCGCGCAGGCGCAGCTCGTCGCGAATGCGCACGGTTTCCGGCTCACGCTGTCGGACTATCCGCATCTCGGCTGAGGCGGGCGCGGACCATCGAAAGGCGGGGCTTCCCGCCTTTTTCTTTAAGTAACTGTGCAACTAACGGTCGGAAATTTTCATCGCCGCCGATCGGGTTGGTGTCGTGGCACGCACCATTTTTGTCAACAAAATGGCTGGGAGGGTATACACCGCGAGCCGCCATGGGCAAGCGCGAGAGACTTGTCGTGCCTGGATATCGGGCGCAGCGCACCGCTCTGGCACAGGCCGATGCACACCGATTGTGCGCATTCTCCGAAAAGAATTGTTGACAATCTTTATGTCCGTCCTAGGATGAGGACCATCACACGATGCAGAACATGAACGACTCCGCTACCCATCCGTCCGGCGCCGCCGGTCCCGAAGCGATCGCCGAGCGGATCCGCACCGCGATCCTCGAGCATCGGCTCGCGCCCGGCGCGAAGCTGACGGAGGCGCAGCTCTGCGACGTGTTCGGCGTGAAGCGCGGGACGATCCGCCAGGCGCTTTCGCAGCTCGCGGCCGACAAGCTGGTCGATCTCGAGCCGAACCGCGGTGCGTTCGTCGCGAGCCCGACGCTGCAGGACGTGCACGAGGTGTTCGAGATGCGCCGGATCATCGAGCTGGCCGTCGTCGAGCGGCTCGCGACGGGGCCGGGCGCGAAGCGGCTGAAGGGCGTCGCCGCGCTGATCGACAAGGAACGCAAGGCGTTCGAGCGGCACGACTTCGCGGCGTGGATCCGCCTGTCGGGCGAATTCCATACGGCGCTCGCGGCGCTGACGGGCAACGCGACGCTCTGCGAGTGCCTCGACGGGCTCGTCGCACGCTCGACGCTGATGTCGGCGCTGTACGAATCGCACGGGCGCAGCCCGTGCTCGTGCGACGACCATGACGAGATCCTGACCGCGCTGGAAGCGGGCGATTCGAAGCGGGCGGTGACGCTGATGGCGCACCACCTGCAGCATGTCGAACTGAAGATGCTGGACCGGCCCGCGCAAGGGCAGGTCGATTTGCGCGAAGTGTTCGGCGGCGCCTGAGCGGCGACGCGAACCCGGCCGCGCGCCACACGACGAGAGCAATGCAGGCCGGCGGTTCGCGCCGCCGGCCGCCAGTCCGACTCCGGACGACGATCCGGAGCGATATCGATGACGGTGGAGCGGCTGCCAGGCCGCGTCAAGGAGAAGTCATGGCTCAGTTCAGTGTGGCGCACGACAGTGCGTATCCGGCGGAAGAAGGCGGCGAGGGCGGCGGCCCCGTGTTGCCGGACGGCTACAGCGAACGTTTGTACAACGAAGATTTGGCACCACTAAAGAATCAGACGTGGGGCTCGTACAACATCTTCGCGTTCTGGATGTCGGACGTGCACAGCGTCGGCGGCTACGTGTTCGCGGGCAGCCTGTTCGCGCTCGGGCTGACAAGCTGGCAGGTGCTGATCGCGCTGATCGTCGGCATCACGATCGTGAACCGGCTGTGCAACCTGATCGCGCGGCCGAGCCAGCAGATCGGCGTGCCGTATCCGGTCGCGTGCCGCGCGACCTTCGGGGTGCTCGGCGCGAACGTGCCGGCCGTGATCCGCGGGCTGATCGCGATCGCGTGGTACGGCATCCAGACGTATCTCGCGTCCAGCGCGCTCGTGATCGTCGTGCTGAAGTTCTTTCCGCAATGGCTGCCGTACGCGGACGTCCATCGCTACGGCTTCCTCGGGCTGTCGGCGGTCGGCTGGGCCGGCTTCATGCTGCTGTGGGTGCTGCAGGCGCTCGTGTTCTGGAACGGGATGGAGACGATCAAGAAGTTCATCGACTTCGCGGGCCCGGCCGTCTACGTCGTGATGTTCATCCTGGCCGGCTACATGGTGTGGCGCGCGGGCTGGCGCAACATCGGCCTCAACCTCGGCGGCGTCAAGTATCACGGCGCGGAAGTGATCCCGGTGATGATCACGGCCGTGTCGCTCGTCGTGTCGTACTTCTCCGGGCCGATGCTCAATTTCGGCGACTTCTCGCGCTATTGCCGCTCGTTCGGCGACGTGAAGCGCGGCAACTTCTGGGGGCTGCCGGTCAACTTCCTCGCGTTCTCGCTCGTCACGGTGATCACCACCGCCGCGACGCTGCCGGTGTTCGGTGAACTGATCACCGATCCCGTCGAGACGGTCGGCCGCATCGACCATCCGACCGCGGTGATCCTCGGCGCGCTGACCTTCACGATCGCGACGATCGGCATCAACATCGTCGCGAACTTCGTGTCGCCCGCGTTCGACTTCTCGAACGTCGCGCCGCGGCTGATCAGCTGGCGCGCGGGCGGGATGCTCGCGGCCGTCGCGTCGATCTTCATCACGCCGTGGAACCTGTTCAACAACCCGGCCGTGATCCACTACACGCTCGACGTGCTCGGCGCGTTCATCGGCCCGCTGTACGGCGTGCTGATCGCCGACTTCTACCTCGTCAAGCGCGGCCGGCTCGTGCGCGACGACCTGTACACGATGTCGGAGCGCGGCACCTACTGGTACACCGGCGGCGTGAACCGCCGCGCGCTCGCCGCGCTGCTGCCGGCCGCGGTGATCGCCGTCGTCTGCGTGATGGTGCCGGGCTGGCAGGCCGCCGCGAACTTCTCGTGGTTCATCGGCGCGGGGCTCGGCTTCGTGTTCTACCGGCTGCTCGCGAGCACGAAGGCCTGAGGAGCGCGCGATGAAGATCAAGCTGATCAATCCGAACACGACGCAGCGGATGACCGATGCGATGGGCCGCTGCGCGCGCGAAGTCGCGGCGGCAGGCACCGAGATCGTCGCGGTGAGCCCGCCGATGGGGCCGCCGTCGATCGAAGGCTATTACGACGAAGCGCTCGCGACGCCCGGGCTGCTCGCCGAGATCGCGCAGGGCGAGCGTGACGGCTGCGATGCGTACGTGATCGCGTGTTTCGGCGACCCGGGCCTGTATGCGGCGCGCGAACTCGCGCGCGGGCCGGTGATCGGGATCGCCGAGGCGGCGATGCACGCGGCGAGCGTGCTCGCGCCGGGCTTCTCGGTCGTCACGACGCTCGCGCGCACTTGCGGGATGGCATGGCATCTCGCCGAGCGCTACGGGATGAAGCGGTTCTGCCGCAACGTGCGGGCGACCGACGTCGCGGTGCTCGAGCTCGACCGGCCCGGTTCGGCCGCGCGGCGGATCATCGTCGACGAATGCCGGCGCGCGCTCGACGAGGACGGTGCCGACGCGATCGTCCTCGGCTGTGCCGGGATGGCCGAATTCGCGCACGAGATCGAGCAGCAGATCGGCGCGCCGGTCGTGGAAGGTGTCACGGCAGCCGTCAAGTGGGCCGAGGCGCTCGTCGCGCTGCGCCTCGCGACTGCGAAGCGCGGCGACTATGCGCGGCCGCTGCCGAAGCGCTACGACGGCGAATTCGCCCATTTCAGCCCGCCGGAGGCCGCGCCGGCCGCCGCCACGGCGCGCAGCGGGAGCGCCGCACCGGAACCGGTCCCGGCTTTGCCGCAACCGCACATACACGCCGTCTGACCTGCACTATCTGCGCCGCTGTATGGGCGCGTATGAACCTTTTCGCTACACTGGGCCGTCATCGCATCGGCCCGTGCGGCCGGCCTCCGGCACCCGCGCGGGTCGATGCGAACCCATTATTTCAGCACGCTTTCGCGGCACTTCGAACCCATGTCACTCGATCCCAACTATCCTCGCGACCTGATCGGCTACGGCCGCCATCCCGTGCAGGCAAACTGGCCCGGGCGCGCCCGCGTCGCCGTGCAATTCGTCCTGAACTACGAGGAGGGCGGCGAGAATTGCGTGCTGCACGGCGATCCGGGCTCCGAGCAGTTCCTGTCCGAAATCGTCGGCGCGGCCGCCTATCCGGACCGCCACATGAGCATGGAGTCGATCTACGAGTACGGTTCGCGTGCGGGCGTGTGGCGCATCCTGCGCGAATTCGAGAAGCGCGGGCTGCCGCTGACGGTGTTCGGTGTCGGCATGGCGATCGAGCGTCATCCGGAACTCGCGCGTGCCTTCGTCGAGCTCGGCCATGAGATCGCGTGCCACGGCTGGCGCTGGATCCACTACCAGAGCATGACGCCCGAGCTCGAGGCCGAGCACATGCGCCTCGGGATGGAAGCGATCGAGCGCGTGACGGGCGAGCGTCCGCTCGGCTGGTACACCGGCCGCGACAGCCCGAACACGCACCGCCTCGTCGCGGAATACGGCGGCTTCCTGTACGACTCCGACAACTACGGCGACGACCTGCCGTTCTGGATGGATGTCGAAGTGTCGGGCGGCAGCACGTCGCCGCAGCTGATCGTTCCGTACACGCTCGATACGAACGACATGCGCTTCGCGACGCCGCAGGGCTTCAACACCGGCGACCACTTCTTCGAGTACCTGCGCGACGCGTTCGACGTGCTTTACGCGGAGGGCGACGACGCGCCGAAGATGCTGTCGATCGGCATGCACTGCCGGCTGCTCGGCCGGCCGGGGCGTTTCCGCGGGCTGCAGCGTTTCCTCGATCACATCGAGAAGCACGATCGCGTATGGGTGACGCGGCGTGTCGATATCGCGCGTCATTGGCGCGAACATCATCCGTACCAGCCCAGTCATCGAAACGAAGGGAAAGCATGAAGGCGATGCGTTACACGTTGGAGCAACTGAACACGATGGCGCCGAGCGCATTCGTCGCGGCACTGTCGGGGATCTTCGAACATTCGCCGTGGGTGGCCGAGGTCGCCGCGGGCAAGCGGCCGTTCGCGAGCATCGACGCGCTGCACGAGACGATGTCGAACGCGGTGGAGACGGGCGGCGAAGTCCGCCAGCTCGCACTGATCAATGCCCACCCGGAGCTGGCCGGCAAGGCTGCCGTGCGCGGCGAGCTGACGGCCGAGTCGACGCGCGAGCAGAGCGGCGCCGGCCTCGACCAGTGCACGCAGGAAGAGTTCGACAAGCTGCTGACGCTGAACCGCACGTATCGCGAGAAGTTCGGTTTCCCGTTCATCCTCGCGGTGCGCGGCTATGACCGGCACGGCATCATCGCGAACTTCGAGTCGCGCGTGAATCATTCGCGCACCGAGGAACTGCGCGCGAGCCTCGACCAGATCTACCGGATCGCGCGCTTTCGCCTCGACGACCTGATCGACGCCTGACACCTCACGACGGCCTGCTGCGTCGCAGCGGCCTGATCGCATCACTGAAACAAGGAAACATCATGGCTGTTCCGCTTCTCGATCCCGACGCACCCGACTTCACGCGGCGCTACGTGAACCTCGCCGACCCGCGTCTCGGTGCGCAGGCGCTCGAGGCCAGCGACGACTTCTTCGCGCCGAAGGAGCGGATGCTGAACCCCGAGCCGGCGGTGTTCATCCCCGGCAAGTACGACGACCACGGCAAGTGGATGGACGGCTGGGAGACGCGTCGCAAGCGCACGACGGGCTACGACTGGTGCATCGTCAAGCTCGCGCGTCCGGGCGTGATCAAGGGCTTCGACATCGACACGAGCCACTTCACCGGCAACTTCCCGCCGGCCGCGTCGATCGAGGCCGCGTACGTGGCCGACGGCGCGCCGACGCACGCGACCGAATGGGTCGAAATCGTGCCGTCGACGACGCTGCAAGGCAACAGCCACCACTACGTCGCGGCGAGCGACGCGCGCGCGTTCACGCACCTGCGCGTGAACATCTATCCGGACGGCGGCATCGCGCGCCTGCGCGTGTACGGCCAGCCGCAGCTCGACTGGGCCGGCGCCAGCGCGACCGAGCAGTTCGACCTCGCGGCGATGGAGAACGGCGGTTACGTGGTGGCGGCGAACAACCAGCACTTCGGCGTTGCGTCGAACCTGCTGCTGCCGGGCCGCGGCGTGAACATGGGCGACGGTTGGGAAACCCGCCGTCGCCGCGAGCCGGGCAACGACTGGGCGATCATCGCGCTCGCGCAGCCGGGCGTGATCCGCAAGATCGAAGTTGACACCGCGTTCTTCAAGGGCAACTATCCGGACCGCTGCTCGATCCAGGCCGCGTACGTGTCGGGCGGCACCGACAGCTCGCTGATCACGCAGTCGATGTTCTGGCCGGTGCTGCTCGGCGAACAGAAGCTGCAGATGGACAAGCAGCACTATTTCGAACACGAGATCGCATCGCTGGGCCCGGTGACCCACGTGCGCCTGAACATCATTCCGGACGGCGGCGTATCGCGCCTGCGTCTGTGGGGGACGCTCGACAAATGAAGACGCTCGCAATCGAACCGCTGACCAAGGAAGCCTTCGCGGCGTTCGGCGACGTGATCGAAACCGAAGGCGCGAAGCAGATTCCGATCAATCTCGGCACGACGATCCGCTTTCACGATCTTGCGAAGGTCGACGTGAGCGACGAAGAAGGCCGCACGCTCGTCAACCTGTTCCGCGGCCAGCCGCGCACGCTGCCGTTCGAGGTGAAGATGCTCGAGCGCCATCCGCTCGGCAGCCAGGCGTTCGTGCCGCTGAACGACCAGCCGTATCTCGTCGTCGTCGCGCCGGCCGGCGATCTCGATCCGTCGAAGATCCGCGCGTTCGTGACGAGCGGCTGGCAGGGCGTCAATTATGCGAAGGGCGTGTGGCATCACCCGCTGATCGCGCTGGGCGGCGTCAGCGACTTCATCGTCGTCGATCGCGGCGGCGACGGGTTGAACCTGAACGAGCAGGACCTGCTGGAATCGCTGTGGCTCACCGAGGACGCGCTGGACGCAGTGACGGCCTGAGCGGCAGTTCGGCCCCGCCTGTCGAAGCAACCCGCGCGACCTGCGCGGGTTTTTTTATGCGCGCCGCGCGCGTCATGGCGCGACGAGCCGTGCGTGCTCGTACGCACGATGCGGCAGCGCGACGAACGGCGTCGCATCGGGGCGTGTCGCCGAGCCGAGCCGTGCCGTGCATCGTCGCGTCGCGCGGCCGGCTCGCGGACGACGTTGCGCTGACGAGGACATGACGTTGCGGGGCGGCGAGGCGGCCGGTCGCGTGCTATCGTGCCCGCATCGCCACCGCCCGACGTCCGGTTCCGGACGCGTTCCCCCGATGAGCCAACCTGAAAACGACCTCACGATACTGCTGCGCACGCTGCAGCCCGAACTGCATCGCGGTGCGTTCGCATTCGTCGCACTGCCGGCCGCTATGGAAATATCGTTGTCCGAAACGATCGCGACCTTTCGCGAAGCGGAAGGCGTGACGGTCGTGGTCGACGAGGCGACGGCCGCGCGTCGCGGCTGGCCCGTGCTGTTCCGCGCCGCGTGGATCACGCTGACCGTGCATTCGGATCTCGCGGCGGTCGGCCTGACGGCCGCGTTCGCGCGGGCATTGGGTGAGGCCGGCATCAGCTGCAACGTGATGGCCGCCGCGTATCACGATCACATCTTCGTGCCGTTCGACGACGGCCCGCGCGCGCTCGATGCGCTCGTCGCGCTGCAGCGCGACGCGATGCGCGGCTAGCGCACGACGCGCATTTCGCGCACGCAAAAAAACGGGCCCGTTTCCGGGCCCGCGAACGGAGAGGATCGCGCCGGCAATTGATAGCCGGCGCACCGCGGCTTACTTGGCCGCGCCACCCTCGAACCAGGCGGCGAGCTTCACGCGCTCGTCGTCGGTCATGTGCGTGACGTTGCCGATCGGCATCGCCTTCAGGCGCACGGCCTGTTCGTAGATGCGCTGCGCGTTCTTCGACACTTCGTCCGGCGTGTCGAACATCACGCCGGCGGGCGCGCTGCCCATCAGCGTCGGCTTCGCCGAGTGGCACTCGACGCAGCGCTGCTGCAGGATCGGCATGATGTCGTTGATCACGATCTTCGGTGCGTTCGCAGCCTGTGCTTCCGGTGCGACCGGCTTCGGCATCGTCCACACCAGCGCGCCGGACAGCAGTGCGACGCCGCCGATCGGCAGGTACCACAGCTGCTTGCCGCGGTGACGCATCACGAAGAACTGACGGATCAGCGCGCCGGCCAGCATGATGAGCACGAGCACGACCCAGTTGAACTTGTTCGTGTACGTCATCGCATAGTGGTTCGACAGCATCGCGAACACGACCGGCAGCGTGAAGTACGTGTTGTGCACCGAGCGCTGCTTGCCGCGCTTGCCGTAGATCGGGTTCGGCTCCTCGCCCTTGAGCATCTTGTCGACCATCTTGCGCTGGCCGGGGATGATCACCAAGAACACGTTCGCCGACATGATCGTCGCGAGCATCGCGCCGACGATCAGGTACGCCGCACGGCCCGAGAAGATGTGGCACGCGAGGTACGCGGCGACGACGACGTAGAGGCCGACGCAGATGCCCAGCACGCGATCGTTGGTGCCGAGGATGCGGCACAGCGAGTCGTAGACGATCCAGCCGGCCGCGAGGAAGCCGAGCGCGGAGGCGACGGCGACCACCGGGCCCATGTCGAGCACGCTCTTGTCGATCAGGTAGGTGTTCGGCGCGAGCAGGTACAGCACGAAGAACAGCGAGAAGCCCGACAGCCAGGTCGTGTACGACGGCCACTTCGACCAGTGCAGGTCATCCGGCATTTCCGGCGGCGCGACCGTGTACTTCTGCATGTTGTAGAAACCGCCGCCGTGGACGTGCCACAGTTCGCCGAACACGCCGCGCTTGCGCTGGTTCGCGTCGGTCGGCGGTTTCAGGCTGTTGTCGAGCGCGACGAAATAGAAGGACTCGCCGATCCACGCAATGGCGACGATGACGTGCAGCCATCGCAGCGCGAGGTTCAGCCAGTCGGTGATGAAGCCTTCCATGAAACTCCTCCAGACTCAGATCGTTGTCTTTGATGCGGGCGCCGATGCGTGTGTCAGCTGCCGCGATAGGTGCTGTACGACCACGGCGACACGAGCAGCGGCACGTGGTAGTGCGATGCGGTGTCGGCGATGCCGAAGCGCAGCACGACGCGGTCGACGAAGCGCGGTTCGGGCACCTTCACGCCGAGCGACGCGAAGTAGTCGCCGGCATGGAACACGAGTTCGTATTCGCCGGCGGCGAGCGCGGCACCTTCGAGCAGGGGTTCGTCGCAGCGGCCGTCGCTATTGGTCAGCACGGTCTTGATCGCGCGGCGCGATTCGCCGTCCAGCGCGTAGAGGTCCACCTTGATGGCGGCGCCGGGGCGGCCGTGCGCCGTATCGAGTACGTGGGTAGTGAGCTTTCCCATTCGCAATTGTCCTTGTGTGAATGCGAGGTTCGGCGGCGACTCGATCCATGACTGTGCGGCGGATCGAGGCTCCACGTCACGTGGCTACATACCCGTCGGCGAGATTGAAGCGAGCGCCGTGCAGGCATTGTAAAAAGGTTCCCCGCGCAAATACGGGCGCGATATCAAAGATAATGCGCCGCGCATGAACCGCTGTCGACGGCGGGAAAAAACCCGCCGCGCCGCGCCCGGCGGGCCGCTGCGCGGCCTGCGCGCGTACCATATCGAAACCGTGAAGCGCAGTATTCGGCGTCGCGCATTGTGCGGCGCGCGCGCATCGGCGATCCTCCCGCCGTGCGCGTCGGCCCGAGGCCGGTGCGCACCCCGAAGACGGCGAGCACGCCGGGTAACCGGGCCAGGGCGTTCGAACGGACGCAGGCACCGGGGCGTGCCGCGAATCAGCGTTCGAACGGCTTTGCGACCGCCCGAAAGGGCTGACCGACGCGGAGAACGCATGAATCCCGAGCAGCACTCCGGCGCGCACGCACGCGCGCCGCACCCATCCTCATCCCGCCCGAAAACCCTGCTGGTCAAGCACGCCGACGTGCTCGTGACCATGGACGACACGCGCCGCGAACTGCGCGACGCGGGGCTCTATATCGAAGACAACCGGATCGTCGCGGTCGGCCCGAGCGCCGAACTGCCCGATACTGCGGACGAAGTGCTCGACCTGCGCGGCCACCTCGTGATCCCGGGGCTCGTGAACACGCACCATCACATGTATCAGAGCCTCACGCGCGCGGTGCCGGCCGCGCAGAACGCCGAGCTGTTCGGCTGGCTCACGAACCTGTACCGGATCTGGGCGCACCTGACGCCCGAGATGATCGAGGTGTCGACGCTGACCGCGATGGCCGAGCTGCTGCAGTCGGGCTGCACGACGTCGAGCGACCATCTGTACATCTATCCGAACGGCAGCCGGCTCGACGACAGCATCGGCGCCGCGCAGCGGATCGGCATGCGCTTTCACGCGAGCCGCGGCGCGATGAGCGTCGGTCAGCGCGACGGCGGGCTGCCGCCCGATTCGGTCGTCGAGCGCGAGCCCGACATCCTGCGCGATGCGCAGCGCCTGATCGAGACCTATCACGACGAAGGCCGCTACGCGATGCTGCGGGTGGTCGTCGCGCCGTGCTCGCCGTTCTCGGTGAGCCGCGGCCTGATGCGCGACGCGGCCGTGCTGGCGCGCGACTACGGCGTGTCGCTCCACACGCACCTGGCCGAGAACGTCAACGACATCGCGTACAGCCGCGAGAAGTTCGGGATGACGCCTGCCGAATACGCGGAAGATCTCGGCTGGGTCGGCCACGACGTGTGGCACGCGCACTGCGTGCAGCTCGACGATGCGGGGATCGGCCTGTTCGCGCGCACCGGCACCGGCGTCGCGCACTGTCCGTGCTCGAACATGCGGCTCGCGTCGGGCATCGCGCCGGTGCGGAAGATGCGTCTTGCGGGCGTGCCGGTCGGCCTCGGTGTCGACGGTTCCGCGTCGAACGACGGCGCGCAGATGGTCGCGGAAGTGCGGCAGGCGCTGCTGCTGCAGCGGGTCGGTTTCGGGCCTGATGCGATGACCGCGCGCGAAGCGCTCGAGATCGCGACGCTCGGCGGCGCGAAGGTGCTGAACCGCGACGACATCGGCGCGCTGAAGCCCGGCATGGCCGCGGACTTCGCCGCGTTCGACCTGCGCCAGCCGCTGTTCGCGGGCGCGCTGCACGATCCGGTCGCGGCGCTCGTGTTCTGCGCGCCGTCGCAGACGGCGTACACGGTGGTGAACGGGAAGGTGGTGGTGCGGGAAGGGCGGCTCGCGACGCTCGACCTGCCGCCGGTCATCGAGCGCCACAACCTGCTGGCGCAGGCACTCGTGGAGGCGTCGCGCTGACCGCGTCGACGTGAGGTGAAGGCCGCGCCCGACCCGCGTCGTGCGGGCGCGCGGCCGTTGCTACGGCTACGGTTGAGGCTGAGGCTGAAGCCGCCAAGCGCCGCGCCGCGCGTCACCCCGGGCCAACCCGCAACGGCGTGGCCGGCGCGCGCGTCGCATGCGCTTACGCCTCGATCAGCGTGCGGGTCGCTTCGGCGACGAGGCTGCGCAGCCAGCGCACTTCGTCGGAGTAGTGGCAGCGTTCGTGCCACAGCTGGTAATACTGCATCGGCGGGAAGTCGAGCGGTGCCGGCACGACCGACAGCGGCAGGAACTTCGCGTAATGATCGGCGAACAGGCGCGTGGTCGTGAAGATCAGGTCGGACTTCACCAGCACGTACGGCGCGAGGTTGAAGTACGGCAGCGTGACGACCACGTGACGCTTGAGCCGTTCGCGCGCGAGATGCACGTCGATCGCGCCGCGCTGGCCGACCGAGTACGGCGTCGGCGCGAGATGCGGTGCGTTCAGGTACTGGTCGAGCGTGAGCCCGCCGCGCTTCGCGAACGGGTGCGTGTTGCTCATCAGGCAGACGATTTCGTCGACGAACAGGTTCGACAGGTGCAGCTGCTCGGGCGGCTCGGGCCAGTTGCCGACGACGATGTCGAGCTTGCCGTCTTCCAGCGCGAGTTCGTAATCGAACGCGGGGCCGAGCGAGTGGAACTCGAGCGTCGCGTTCGGCGCCGCCTGGCGGAAGCGTTCGACGACGGTCGGCACGAACAGCACGTTCAGGTAGTCGGGGCAGCCGATCCGGTAGCAGCGGATCGACGTGGCCGGGTCGAAATTGTGCTGCTGGAACTTGATGCGCTCGATTTCACGCAGTGCGTTCTGCACCGGCTCGAGCAGGCGCAGCCCGTATTCGGTCGGGACCATGCCGGACTTGCCGCGCACCAGCAGCGGATCGCCGGTGATGTCGCGCAGGCGCCGCAGCGCGGCGCTGATCGCCGGTTGCGACTGGTTCAGTTTGACGGCCGCGCGCGTGACGCTGCGCTCCATCAACAAGGTGTGCAAGACGCGCAAGAGGTACGTGTCGATCGCCTCGCGTTGCTGACTCATGATTTCTCCGGTTTATATGGCTGGGCTGATCGATGGGGGAGGTGGGTATATGGTTTTTAATATGAACGAAAGTCAGCGTCAAGAGATGGATACCCGCAGACACCCGTCGCCGGGCCTCGCCAAGCGGGCTGAAGCGGGCTGAAAAGGGCCGAAGCGGGAACGGGTGAAGGGGGCGGAATGCGGGCGTGCGCGGTACCGCGCGGATGCGCATTGCACGCATCCGGTGGTCAGGGCACCGCGCGTGACACGCGGGCGTCAGTCGTCGATGCGCATGCCGACTTTCAGCGTGACCTGCCAGTGGATGACCTGGTCGCCTTCGATGTGGCCGCGCGTTTCGGTCACCTGGAACCAGTGCAGGTTGTGCAGCGTCTTGCCGGCTTTCGAGATCGCGTTGCGGATGGCGTCGTCGCACGATTGCCGCGACGAACCGGTCAGTTCGATCAGCTTGTAGACGTGGTCGCTCATGATGCGCTCCCTGGGATGTCGGTGTGTGTGCGGCCGGCGCAAGCGGCGGGCCCGAAGCGGCGCCGCGCGTGTCCGGCTTCTTGAGTGATAGGTATGATGGGCGGCAAGTGCAACCTCAATTGGAGACGAGGAAGATCGTGGAAGTCGGATTTTGCGGACCGGGATTGATGGGCGCGCCGATGATTCGGCATTTGCTGGCGGCGGGCCACCGGGTCAGCGTATGGAACCGCACGCGCGGCAAGGCCGAGGCGCTTGAAAAGGACGGTGCGCAGGTGGTCGACACGCCGCGCGAACTGGCCGAGCGCGTCGACACGGTATTCGTGTGCGTGCTCGACGGCCGTGCGGTCGGCGACGTCGCGTTCGGCGAGCACGGGCTGTTTGCCGGCGATGCGCATGCACGCCGCCTGAAGCGCATCGTCGATCACTCGAGCATTCCGCCTGCCGCGACGCGCGACTACGCGGCGCGTGCCGCCGCGCTCGGCGTCGGCTGGACCGATGCGCCGGTGTCAGGCGGCGTGCCCGGCGCGCAGGCCGGCACGCTTGCGGTGATGGCGGGCGGCGGCGCGGCCGACCTCGCTGCGGTGCGACCGCTGATCGACACTTACGCGTCGCGCGTCACGCACATGGGCGACGCAGGCGCGGGCCAGACCGCGAAGCTGTGCAACCAGGCGATCGTCACCGCGACGGTGACCGCGATCGCGGAAGCCGTCGGCCTGGCCCAGGCGAGCGGCATCGACGCCGCGCGTCTGGCCGACGCGCTGGCGGGCGGCTGGGCCGATTCGGTGCTGCTGCAGACCTTCGTGCCGCGCATGACGTCAGGCGGTCACGCGCCGATCGGCGCGCTCAGTACGTTCCAGAAGGATGTCGATGCGATCGCCGACGCCGCGCGCGACACGGGTGCGGTGATGCCCGTATCGGCCACGGTGCAGCAGGTGCTGCGCCTGGGCGCCGCGCAGGGGCTTGCTGGCGCCGATTTCGCCGCGTTCATCGACATCATCCGGCCCGGCAACGGGCGCGGGACGGCGCAGTGAGCGCGCCGCGACGCTGAAGCGGGAAGCTGAATGACCGATGGGCCGCCCGGAGGCGGCCCATCGTGTCGGTGTCGGTTCAGCCGAGGGAGCGCGGTGTCGTGTCGCCGGCGTTCTGGCGTCCGAGCCCGCCGCGCAGGCTCGCTTTCGTGCCTGCACCAAATTCGGGCAGGATACGCGCGCGGGCGCGGCTCGCGAACACGAGGAAGCCGAAGCCGTTCGCCTCGTACCAGTACCCGCCGTTCTCGAGGCCGTCGAGCGGCTGTTCGAGTGCGTTGGCGATCGATTCGAGGCAGCGCTTGCGCAGTTCGGCGATGGCCGGATAGGGCGGCTGTGCGCCGCGCACGCTGCATAGAAGCACGTCGAGGCCGGGTAGCACGTGCGCATAGAGGACGGGTTCGTCCTGCGCACGGGCGCGGGCAATCTTGGTGTCGAGCTGCGCGAACGGTTTCGAATGGCGCAATACCGCGAGGAAGGACTCCTGGCCATCCTGTTGCGCACGTCGACGTTTTTTCGGGAAGGACATAAACACTCGCCTGAAAAACAATTGCAAGAAATGCGGCACTTTCATGCGACCCACTCCCGGCTATGTACGCCGCATGTCGATCCTTTATAGCACACGAAAATGCTGCACTCCGCACTCGTGCGGTACGACGATCAATGTCTCCCGTCGACCCGCATGCCACGATGATCGACACAGCCAGCGTCTTGGCGCCCGTACTGTCGTTTAGTCTCCATCATAGACCTGCTTTTCCCGCGCGTGCATTCGCGCGTCACAAAAAAGTGAGATAGGCGCTCGCACGACGGTGCACGATGCGTGCCCATGAAAAAGGCCCGCACATGGCGGGCCCGGCAGTCGCAGCGTGGCGCGGTGCTCAGCGTTGCTTGAGCGAATCGCGGATCTCGCGCAGCAGCAGCACGTCTTCCGGCGTCGCGGCAGGCGGAGCTGCTTCCGGCTTGCGCAGCTTGTTGATGAATTTCACCATCAGGAAGATGATGAACGCGAGGATCACGAAGTTGATCGCCACGGTGATGAACGAGCCGTAGCCGAATGCGGCGACGCCCGCGGCCTGCAGGTCCTTGAACGAATCGGGATTACCCTTGAACGTCGGGGGGATGGTGCCGAGCAGAACGAACTTGTTCGAGAAATCCAGACCGCCCGTCAGCACGCCGATGACCGGCATGATGAGGTCTTTCACGACCGAGTCGACGATCTTCGAGAACGCGCCGCCGATGATCACGCCGACGGCGAGATCCATCACGTTGCCTTTGACGGCGAACTCCTTGAATTCCTTGATTATGCTCATGAGCGGCTTTCTCCTGGTTGGGCGAGAGGAGGCGTGCCGCGACGCGCAGGGCTGCGAAGCGTCTGATGGGTTGGATCGGGGGCACGCCGATGGCCGCATGATAGCGAACGTGCCCCATTGCCGGTAGCCCATCTTGAAATGATTAACAAATCACCGGGCCGGCGCGAGTGGAAATGAAAGAAAGCGCGGGGGCGGGCGCGGCGCGATGCGTCGACGCCCGCGTGGGCCATGCTCAGGTGTTGTCGTCGGTCCAGCCGTCGTCGTTGCTGCCGAGATCAACGCCGCCGCCGCCATTGCCGTCGCTCCAGTTCGAATCGTCGCCGCGGCCGAGGTCGAAGCCCGGATCGTTGTTCTCCTGGCGCCGGCGCGGGTCGTCGACGATCACGTCGCGTTCGACCACGCGTTCGCGGCCGCCGGACATCGCTTCGCCGAGCAGCACGCCGGTCAGCAGCCCGCCCATTCCGCTGCCGAAACCGCCGCCTTGCTGAACCACGACGGGCGGCTGCTGTTGCGGATACGGTTGCGGCGGATACGGCTGTTGCGGGTACGGTTGCTGCTGATACGGCTGCCCTTGCATGCCGGTCACGCGATCGGCTTCCTGCGCATACACGGAGCCGCTGCCGTTCGCGGGCGCAGCGGGCGGCGCGCTCGGATCGGGGCGGCCTTCGACGCGCGCCTTCACGCTCGCATGCCGCTGTTCGAGTTCGTCGATGCGATACGGCGGCACCGGGTTCTTGCCGTTCGACAGCGCTTCGACGAGCGCGCGTGCATCGGTCTCGATGCCTTCGAGTTCGCTGGTGAGCGCCGCGGCACCGGGCGCCGTCGACAGTTTCGCGTCGAGTTTCAGCGGACGGATGTCGTTCAGCACGTCGGTCGCGCGTTTCAACTGCGCGCGGCGTTCGTCGCCGGCACGGCTGTCGTCGGCCGAGCGTGCGCGCCGCAACGTCCAGCGCAGCACCAGCGCGATGACCGCGACGAGCAGCCCGAGGCCGATCCACATGCCGGTCGACGGACCGTGTTTCGCAACCGGCGCGGCAGGTGCGAGCGACGACTGCAACGAACCGGCCTGCGTGGCCGACGGTGCGTTGCCGCTCGCGCCGCTCACGCGCGCGGCGTCGGCGCGAATGCGCGATTCGGTCTGCGCGAAATGTGACGCGTCGGTGAAGCGCAGTTGCGGATCGAGCGACTTCGCCCGCTGCAGTTGCGCGAGCGCGTCGGACGCGCGGCCTTCGCGATCCAGCACCTGTGCGTACAGATAGCGCGCATGCGCATTGTTCGGATGGGCGTCGATGACTTGCGACAGCTGCGCGTCGGCGCGCTGCCAGTCACGTTGCGCGATCGACTGCTCGACTTGCTGCAGCGACGGAACCGCAAAGGCGGCGGACGACAGCAGCATCAGCGAGAAGCCGAGTGCGGCGAGAGATTTCTTCATGGTCGAACCGGGCGCGGGCGCCCGTCTCCTGACGATCGGTGCGCGCCGCGCGCCCGGCGGGCCGCGGCGCGGTTGCCTGCCGTTACTGCGCGGGCGTGTCGAGCTGCTTCTTCAGCGCGGCGAGGCGGTCCTCGACCGACGGGCCCTTGTTCAACGCGGCGAGCTTGTCGTCGAGCGCCTTGCCGCTCGACGTGTCGGCCGAATTCAGGCGGGCGTCCGAACGCGCATTCTGCAGCGCGACCTTGTCCTCGAGCTTCTGGAAGTCCTCGGACAGGTTCTTGCCGCCGATGCCGCCCAACGCGCTTGCCGCGACGTCCTTCGCCTGCGCGATTTCCTGCTTGGCCTGCAGGATGTTCGAGCGTGCGTTCAGGTCGTTGCGGCGCTGACGCATGTCGGCGATCTGCCCCTTCAGCTTGTCGACCGACGGCTCGAGCGTCGTCAGCTCCGCCGCGAGCGCATCGCGCTCGGCTTCGGCGTTCGACTGCGCGGCGAGCGCCTCGCGTGCGAGCGCTTCGTCGCCCGCCTGCAGCGCGCGCTTCGCGCCGTCCTCGTACTTCTTCACCTTGTCGTCGGCCGCATCGCGCTTGCTGCGCTGGGTCGCGACTTGTGCCTCGATCTCGATCAGCGAATTCTCGGCACGGCCGATGCTGTCGTCGAGCTCCCGCACGATCTGCCGTGCGTCGCGCGACGGATCCTGTACCGAGTCGGCCGCATCGTTCAGCAGGCCTTTGATCGTGCGCGAAACAGAGTCGAAAAGCGACATGAAATCCTCCGTGGTTGAAAGGTGCCGCGTCGGCGGCAATGCCCGTCGCGAATCGGTTCCGACCCGCGTGAGCCGGCGGATATTACACCGCCGGCCCCTTAAATACGGCTTAAGCGCCGGAGTTCAAGCGCCATGCGTGTGCAGGTTTCCAGCTTTCGCATCTGAAAGAAACGCCGCGCCACGCACCGGGGCGCGAGTCCATGATAGGCGGAGCATGGCGCCAATACGTTCCGCAATTCATGCTTGTGCGGGAATTTTTACAAAAAATCGCGAAGCCGATCGGTCGATTTCATTAAAATGCGCTGTCACGTCGCGGGAACGGATCGCCGCGCGGCGGGGTCTGTCGACGTGACAGTTGCCACGATGCACCCACTCTGATTCATCCGCTTGCATTTTCCGCATGCGTCCGAGGGCGCCACGCCGCCCGCCATTCCGACATGCCAATCATTAAACGACCGTCTTCTCCTTCCGACCGGAACGAACCTCACTACACGTTGCGCCGTTCGCCGTCTGGAGCTTATTACCCCGATGACGACGAGCGCAGCGACGACCGGCGCGCGCAGCGCCGCGGCGGCGGGGACGGCGCGCGCCGCTCGTTCGGCTCGCGCGTCGCACTGTGGTTCGTCGGCCTGATCGCGACGCTCGCGATCGTCGGTGCGCTGATCGTCGGCTACGCGCTCGTCGTGATGGCGCCGCAACTGCCGTCGCTCGATGCGCTGACCAACTACCAGCCGAAGGTGCCGCTGCGCGTGTTCAGCGCCGATCACGTGCTGATCGGCGAGTTCGGCGAGGAGCGCCGCAGCCTCGTGCGCTTCCAGGACATTCCCGACGTGATGAAGAAGGCGGTGCTCGCGATCGAGGACTACCGCTTCTACGAACACGGTGGCGTGGACTTCCTCGGCATCCTGCGCGCCGGCGTGGCCGACCTGATGCACGGTGGCGCGCGCCAGGGCGCGAGCACGATCACGATGCAGGTCGCGCGCAACTTCTTCCTGTCGAGCGAGAAGACGTATACGCGCAAGATCTACGAGATGCTGCTCGCGTACAAGATCGAGAAGGCGCTGACGAAGGACCAGATCCTCGAGCTGTACATGAACCAGATCTACCTGGGCCAGCGCTCGTACGGTTTCGCGGCCGCCGCGCGCGTGTATTTCGGCAAGGACCTGAAGGACATCACGCTCGCGGAAGCGGCGATGCTCGCGGGGCTGCCGAAGGCGCCGTCCGCGTACAACCCGGTCGTCAATCCGAAGCGCGCGAAGGTGCGTCAGGAGTACATCCTGAAGCGCATGCTCGAGATCGGCTACATCACGCAGCCGCAGTACGACCAGGCGGTGAAGGAAGAGATCCGCGTGCGCACGCCGGGCAACCAGTACGCGGTGCACGGCGAATACGTCGCCGAGATGGTGCGGCAGATGATGTACCAGCAGTACAAGGACGAAACCTATACGCGCGGGCTGACCGTCACGACGACGATCAACTCGGCCGACCAGGAAGCCGCATACCAGGCCGTGCGTCGCGGCATTCTCGATTACGAGCGCCGCCACGGCTATCGCGGGCCGGAAGGCTCGATCAACCTGCCGGCGGCCGGCGACGATCGCGACGAGGCGATCGACGACGCGCTCGCCGATCACCCGGACAACGGCGACCTGCAGTCGGCGGTGGTGCTGTCGGCGTCGCCGAACGCGGTCGAGGTGCAGTTCGTCGGCGGCGCCACGACGACGATCGGCCCGGCCGGCCTGCGCTTCGTGTCGGCCGCGCTGAGCCCGCGCGCGAACGCGACGCTGCACATCAAGCCGGGCTCGATCGTGCGCGTGCTGAAGGACGGCAAGACGGGCTGGCAGATCGTGCAGCTGCCGCAGGTGGAAGGCGCGCTCGTCGCGATCGCGCCGCAGGACGGTGCGATCCGTTCGCTCGTCGGCGGCTTCGACTTCAACAAGAGCAAGTTCAACCACGTGACGCAGGCGTGGCGCCAGCCGGGTTCGTCGTTCAAGCCGTTCATTTATTCGGCGTCGCTCGACAAGGGCCTCGGGCCGGCGACGATCATCAACGATGCGCCGCTGTACTTCCCGCCGAGCGTGCCGGGCGGCACCGCGTGGGAACCGAAGGACGACGACCAGCCCGACGGCCCGATGTCGATGCGCACCGGCCTGCAGCGTTCGAAGAACCTCGTGTCGATCCGGATCCTCGCGTCGATCGGCACGCAGTACGCGCAGGAGTATGTGACGCAGCGCTTCGGCTTCGATCCGGCGAAGACGCCGCCGTACCTGCCGATGGCGCTCGGCGCCGGCCTCGTGACGCCGCTGCAGCTCGCGACCGGCTATGCGGTGTTCGCGAACGGCGGCTACAAGGTCGATCCGTACCTGATCGCCGAAGTCGACGACGCGCGCGGCCAGCCGCTGCAGAAATCGCAGCCGGTGATCGCTGGCGGCACCGCGCCGCGCACGATCGAAGGCCGCAACGCATACGTGATGAACAGCCTGCTGCACACGGTCGCGACGGCCGGCACGGGCGCGGGCACCAACGCGCTCGGCCGCAGCGACCTGCAGGGCAAGACGGGCACGACGAACGATGCGAAGGACGGCTGGTTCGCCGGCTACCAGCAGTCGCTCGTCGCGGTCGCGTGGATGGGCTTCGACCAGCCGAAGAGCCTCGGTAGCCGCGAATTCGGCGCGCAGCTCGCGTTGCCGATCTGGGTGAACTACATGCGCACCGCGCTGAACGGCGTGCCCGAGCAGCAGATGCCGATGCCGGACGGCCTGACCTCGATCGACGGCGAGCTGTACTACGCCGATCGCACGCCGGGCAACGGCTTCGTCGGCAGCGTGGACATCAACCCGGCCGCGAATGCGATCAGCGCGAACGACGCGCTCGGCTCGGCCGGCTCGGAGGGGCTCGCGCCGCCGCCCGTCACGCAGCAGGAGAAGCAGCAGATCATGGACATGTTCGAGAACAAGTAAGCGATACGCGGATGTGTCGCATGCGGCGGGCGCCTTCGGGCGCCCGTTTTCTTATGTGTCGTCGCGTTCGCGCGTCAGCCGGGAAGGGCGAATCAGAACGACGCGCAGGCCGGTACGAGCGTGATGCCGACCGAGTCCTGCCGGAAGCGCTCGCGGTACGCGTGCCGGATCGCCGCGAGCCGCGCGTGCGTATCGGCAGTATCGTCGGCGACGATACGGATCACGAAACTCGCTTCGCCGATGATCCGGCCGGTGGCGCGGTCGCGCCATTGGCCGCGGGTGTCCCAGACCGTGAAACCGTCCGGAAAGCGCGGCGTGACGACCTCGGCAAGGAAGGCCGCGCGTTCCGTTTCGGTGACGGGGCCGCGTCCCGCGATATCGCGCCCGAACAGCAGGTCGGCCTGCAGCATCCGGTGCATGTCCGGCTGCAGGCAGCCAACGGAAGCGTCGACGACGGGCGAGGGCGGGGCCGCGCAACCGGCAAGCAGCGCGACGGCTGCCGTGCCGATCACCTGCCGCGTACGACGTTGCCACGCCGCGGGCCATGCGTTCGGTGGCGCTATCTGCCTATTTCGCGTCCGGCGCGCTTCGTGCGCGTAAAACGCTGCGCGCTCAACCACTTGCGTGCTTGTCCGGCGGGTTATCAACAGGGCTGTCAACATAAACTGGGGATAACCCTGAGTATCGTGCGCGGGTTCAGTGCTGCAGTTTTGCGTGCGCGAGATGCATGCCGAGCGTCGCGGGATCGGTGTTCGTGCCCGACAGCAGCACGCCGACCCGCTTGCCCTGCAGCGTTTCGCGCAGCGGGCCGAGCAGCGCCGCGAGCGCTGCCGCGCACGCCGGCTCGACCGACAGCTTCAGTTGCGAGAACAGGAACAGCATCGCCGCGCGCAGCGCGTCGTCGGACACCGTGACGATGCGGTCGACGTGGCGCCGGCACAGCTGGTAGCTGTACTCCTCGGTGTGCGGCGCCATCAGCGAGTCGGCGATGGTCTGCATCGCGCTCATCTGGATCGTGTGATTCGCCGCGAAGCTGCGGCTCATCGCGTCGGCGCCTTCCGGCTCGACGCCGTACACGTGCACGCGCGGATTCGCGAGCCGCAGCGCGGTCGCCATGCCGGCCGCGAGCCCGCCGCCGCCGATCGGCACGATCACCGCGTCGAGATCGGGCGTCTGCGTCGCCCATTCGTAGCCGAGCGTCGCGGTGCCGAGAATCGTGTGATAGCCATTGAACGGATGGATGAAGAAGCGGCCTTCCTCGGCCTCGATCCGCCGCACGACGTCGAATGCCTGCGACGCGCTGCCGGCGAGCACGACTTCCGCGCGGTACTGCTTGCACTGCGCGATGCGCGCCGGGCTCGCGGTATGGAACATCACGACCTTCGCGCTGCTGCCGAGCCGCATCGCCGCATACGCGACGGCCGCCGCGTGATTGCCGGCCGACACGCACGTGACGCCGGCGTTCTTGCGCGCTTCGTCGAGGGCCAGCAGGTTCGTGAACGCACCGCGCGCCTTGAAGCTGCCGCTCACCTGCAGCAGCTCGAACTTGAAGTTGACGTGCGTGCCCTCGAGGGACGGCAGGTCGGCGCGCTCGAACACGGGCGTGCGCGCGACCCACGGCGACAACGCGAAATGCTGCGCGGCGATTTCGTCGAGCGTCGGAATCGGTTCGCCGTCGATCGTCGTATGGGCAGTGCGCTGTTGGTCAGTCGACATGACGTGGCGGGTGGCGGGAGTGGGCCGGCCCGCACACGCAGGCCGGCGTGGCGGGGGCAGTCAGTGTGCGTCGACCGACATGCTGCGGATGAACTTGCGCAGGAACTGCTCGCAGGCGGCGAGCTGCGCGAGCTCGACATACTCGTTCGGCTTGTGCGCCTGTTCGATGTTGCCGGGCCCGCAGACGATGCTCGGGATGCCCGCGCGCTCGAACAGGCCGGCTTCCGTGCCGTAGGCGACCTTGCGCTTGTCCTGGTCGGCCGTCAGCGCGCGCACCAGCTGGGTGATCGCGGCCTGTTCGGTCGCGTCGAGCCCGGGCGCCGCGGCGATCTTCGAGAATTCGATCGCCGCGTTCGGATGCTCGCGAAGCATCTGCGGCAGCAGCGTTTCCCGCGCATACGCTTCGATGCGCGCGAAGATCTGCTCGGGATCGAGCGTCGGCAGGTTGCGGAACTCGAAGTCGAACCGGCATTCGGCCGGGACCGTGTTGATCGCGTTGCCGCCCTGGATCGTGCTCGTCTGCGCGGTCGTGAACGGCACGTCGTACAGCGCGTCGAACGGGCCTTCGGCGCGAAAGCGCTCGGCGATGTCGCGGATGTGGCAGATGAGGCGCGCCGCATATTCGATCGCGTTCAGGCCCTTCGGCGTCAGCGACGAGTGCGCCGCGTGGCCGCGCACGCAGCAGCGGTACGCGTTGATGCCCTTGTGCGCGATGATCGGCCGCATGCTGGTCGGCTCGCCGACGATGCAGCCGGACGGCTTCACGCCGCGCTTGACCAGATCGGCGATCAGCAGCGGGGCGCCCGCGCAGCCGATTTCCTCGTCGTAGGACAGCGCGAAATGAATCGGCTTCGCGAGCTTCGTCGCCTGCATCTCCGGCAGCAGCGCGAGCGCCGCGCCGATGAAGCCCTTCATGTCGCACGTGCCGCGGCCGTACAGGCGGCCGTCGCGCAACTCCGGCTCGAACGGGTTGCTGTCCCACTGCTGGCCGTCGACCGGCACGACGTCGGTGTGCCCCGACAGCACGATGCCGCCGTCGGTCGAGCCGTCGTGCGCGGGCACGGTCGCGAACAGGTTGGCCCAGCCTTCGCGCGGATCGTGCGTGAGCGTCGACTGGATGCCCTTCGCGGCGAGCGCGTCGCGCACCGTTTCGATCAGGCCGAGGTTCGGCACGCGGCTCGTCGTGTCCATCGACACCAGCTGCTTGATCCAGGGCAGGCTGACGAGCGAGGCGTCGCCTTGGGTTGCGGCGGACGGCGCCGGCGCGTCGAGAGTGGACATGGCAAAACTCCGTCTGAGGAATGGGAAAATCATACTCAAAAACGCGCCGGCCCGCCTTCGCCGGCCGCGATGCGGTGCAGCATCGCGGCCGTGCCGTCAGCGTGCCGCGCTCGTCGCATCGGCGCGCGGGGCGAGCGCGCGCAGCGTTTCCTTGATCGTCGACACGCGGATCGCGAGATCGGGCGAGCGCGTCTCGATGCGCAGCTTGTCCTGGCCCGCGAGCTTGATGTGCCGGTGCTTCTGCACCATCTCGATGATCCGCATCGGATCGATCGGCGGGTTCGGCTCGAACTGCAGCCCGATCGCGGCCTCGCTCGCGTCGATCTTGACGATGCCGAGCGGCTTCGCGGCGAGCCGCAGCCGGTGCGTCTCGACGAGCGCGTGCGCTTGCGGCGGCAGCTTGCCGAAGCGGTCGATCAGCTCTTCCTGGATGCCGTCGATCGCGTCGCCGTGCTCGCAGTTCGCGAGCCGCTTGTACAGCGACAGCCGCTCCTGCACGTCCACGCAGTAGTCGGCCGGCAGGATCGCGGGCGCGTGCAGGTTGATTTCCGTCGTTGCGGCGAGCGGGGCTGTGAGGTCGGGCTCCTTGCCGTTCTTCAGCGCCTTCACGGCGTCGTTCAGCATGTCGGTATACAGCTGGAAGCCGATCTCGTGGATCTCGCCCGACTGCTTGTCGCCGAGCACCTCGCCGGTGCCGCGGATCTCGAGGTCGTGCATCGCGAGATAGAAGCCCGAACCGAGTTCCTCCATCTGCTGGATCGCCTCGAGGCGGCGCTGCGCCTGCTTGGTCAGCGACTGCGGGTCGTGGACCAGCAGGTATGCGTACGCCTGGTGGTGCGAACGGCCGACGCGGCCGCGCAGCTGGTGAAGCTGCGCGAGGCCGAACTTGTCGGCGCGGTGCATGATGATCGTGTTCGCGCTCGGCACGTCGATGCCGGTCTCGATGATCGTCGTGCACAGCAGCACGTTCGCGCGCTGCGCGACGAAATCGCGCATCACGCGTTCGAGCTCGCGCTCGTGCATCTGGCCGTGCGCGATCACGATGCGCGCTTCGGGCACGAGCTCCTCGAGCATCGCCTTGCGGTTCTCGATCGTCTCGACCTCGTTGTGCAGGAAATACACCTGGCCGCCGCGCTTCAGCTCGCGCAGCATCGCCTCGCGGATCACGCTTTCCTCCTCGCGGCGCACGAAGGTCTTGATCGCGAGCCGCTTCTGCGGCGCGGTCGCGATCACCGAGAAGTCGCGCAAGCCCTCGAGCGCCATCCCGAGCGTGCGCGGGATCGGCGTCGCGGTCAGCGTCAGCACGTCGACTTCCGCGCGCAACGCCTTCAGCGCTTCCTTCTGGCGCACGCCGAAGCGGTGTTCCTCGTCGATGATCACGAGGCCGAGGCGCTTGAACTGCACGTCCGACGACAGCAGCTTGTGCGTGCCGATCACGATGTCGACGCTGCCTTCGTTGATCTGCGCGATCGCCGCGTTCACTTCCTTCGCGGTCTTGAAGCGCGACAGCTCGACGATGCGCACCGGCCAGTCGGCGAAGCGGTCGGCGAAGGTCTGCGTGTGCTGCTCGGCGAGCAGCGTGGTCGGCGACAGCAGCGCGACCTGCTTGCCGCCCATCACCGCGATGAATGCGGCGCGCAGCGCGACCTCGGTCTTGCCGAAGCCGACGTCGCCGCACACGAGGCGGTCCATCGGCTTGCCGCTCGTCATGTCGCCGATCACGGCCGCGATCGCCGCGGCCTGGTCGGGCGTTTCCTCGAACCCGAAGCTTTCCGCGAACTTCACGTAGTCGCGCGGCTCGAGCGCGAACGCATGGCCTTCGCGGGCCGCGCGGCGCGCGTACAGGTTCAGCAGCTCGGCCGCCGTATCGCGGATCTGCTGCGCGGCCTTGCGCTTCGCGCGTTCCCACTGGCCCGAGCCGAGCGCGTGCAGCGGCGCGCTGTCGGGATCGGCACCGCTGTAGCGCGAGATCACGTGCAGCTGCGCGACCGGCACGTAGAGCTTGCTGTCGCCCGCGTATTCGAGATGCAGGAATTCGGTCTCGCCTTCGCCGAGATCCATCGACACGAGGCCCATGTAGCGGCCGATGCCGTGCTGCGCATGCACGACCGGATCGCCGACCTTCAGCTCCGACAGGTCGCGCACCATCGCGTCGACGTTGCTCGCCTGTTCCTGGCGGCGGCGCCCGGCGCGGCGGCCGAGCGCGCCGTACAGCTCGGTCTCGGTGACGATCGCGTAGCCTTCGCCGGGCACCGCGAAGCCGCTCGCGAGCGGCGCGACGCCGAGCGCGAAGGGCGCGTCGCTTTCGAGCCAGCCCGCGAAGTGGTCGTTCGACGCCGGACGCAGGCGATGCTCGGCGAGCAGTTGCAGGATCGTCTCGCGGCGGCCGGCCGATTCGACCGTCAGCAGCACGCGCTTGCCCGACGCTTCGACGAAGGTGCGCAGCGCGGCGAGCGGATCGTCCGCGTGGCGGTCGACGGTGAGCTCGGGCAAGGCCGTCGCCCAGCCGCCGGCCGGCTGCGCGGGCAGCACGACGCGCGCGAACGGCTTCGCGAACGCGAAGAAATCCTCGTCGGACAGGAACAGCCGCTGCGGCTCCAGGATCGGCCGCTCGCGGTCGTGCGCGAGGAACGCGTGACGCTGCTTCGTATCGGCCGTGAAACGGCGGATCGACGCTTCGAGGTCGCCGGCGAACACGAGGTGCGCATCCTGCGGCAGGTAGTGAAACAGCGTGGCCGTCTCGTCGAAGAACAGCGGCAGGTAGTACTCGATGCCGGCCGACGGCACGCCGTTGCCGATGTCCTTGTAGATCGGCGCGCGGCTCGGGTCGCCTTCGAAGGTCTCGCGCCAGCGGCTGCGGAAGGCCGTGCGCGCCGCTTCGTCGAACGGAAACTCGCGGCCGGGCAACAGGCGCACGTCGCGCACCGGATAGAGGCTGCGCTGCGTATCGGGATCGAACGCGCGGATCGAGTCGACCTGGTCGTCGAACAGGTCGATCCGGTACGGCAGCGGCGAGCCCATCGGGTACAGGTCGATCAGCGAACCACGCACGCAGTATTCGCCCGGGCGCACGACCTGGCTGACGTGCTCGTAGCCGGCCAGCGTGAGCTGCGCCTTCAGCTTCGCCTCGTCGAGCCGCTCGCCCTGCGCGAACGCGAACGTGTACGCGGCCATGAACGACGCGGGCGGCATCCGGTACAGCGCGGTGGTCGCGGGCACCAGCAGGATGTCGCAGCGGCCCTCGCCGAGGTCGTGCAGCGTCGCGAGCCGCTCGGAGACGAGATCCTGGTGCGGCGAGAACGTGTCGTACGGCAGCGTCTCCCAGTCCGGCAGCAGGCGCACGCGCGCCTCCGGCGAGAAGTAGCGGAGTTCCTGCGACAGCCGCTGCGCGTCGACCGCGTTCGCGCAGATCACCGCAAGGAGCGGGACCGCGTCGCGGTTGTCGGCGAGATAGCGGGCGATGGCGAGTGCGTCGGCGGAGCCGTGCGCGCCGTCGAAGGCGAACCGCTGGCCCGGCTTGACGCGGGCGACGGGCGAGGCGAACGGGGTGGAAGCGTTGTCTGGCATAGGGACGGCAGGGGTGGCGGGCACGGGCGCGACGCGGCGCGCCGGTCGAGACGAAAGACCTATTATAAAATCCGCTTCTCGATTTCATCTTTCCGGCGTTTCCCCTTCGTGACTCCCCGACTTTTCGCCCTGATTCCTTGCGCCGGCACGGGCAGCCGTTCCGGTTCGGCCGTGCCGAAGCAATACCGCACGCTGGCCGGCCGCGCGCTCCTGCATTACACGCTCGCTGCGTTCGACGCGTGCAGCGAATTCGCGCAGACGCTCGTCGTCCTCGCGCCCGACGACACGCACTTCGACGCGCGCCGCTTCGCGGGCCTGCGCTTCGCGGTGCGCCGCTGCGGCGGCGGCTCGCGGCAGGCGTCGGTGCTCAACGGGCTGCTCGAGCTGGCCGAATTCGGCGCGACCGAGCAGGACTGGGTGCTCGTGCACGACGCCGCGCGCCCTGGCATCACGCCGGCGCTGATCCGCACGCTGGTCGCGACGCTGAAGGACGACCCGGTCGGCGGCATCGTCGCGCTGCCGGTGGCCGATACGCTCAAGCGCGTGCCGGCCGGCGGCGACGCGATCGCGCGCACCGAGTCGCGCGACGCGCTGTGGCAGGCGCAGACGCCGCAGATGTTCCGCATCGGCATGCTGCGCGACGCGATCCTGCGCGCGCAGCGCGAAGGGCACGACCTGACCGACGAGGCCAGCGCGATCGAATGGGCCGGCCATACGCCGCGCGTCGTGCAGGGCAGCCTGCGCAACTTCAAGGTCACGTACCCGGAAGATTTCGCGCTCGCGGAAGCGATCCTCGCGCGCCCCGCGAACGCTTCCTGACTTTCACCTCATCTCAAACCGGATTACGCATGGACTTCAGAATCGGACAAGGCTACGACGTGCACCAGCTCGTCCCGGGGCGCCCCCTCATCATCGGCGGCGTGACGATTCCGTACGAGCGCGGCCTGCTCGGCCACTCGGACGCGGACGTGCTGCTGCACGCGATCACCGACGCGCTGTTCGGCGCGGCGGCGCTCGGCGACATCGGCCGCCATTTCTCCGACACCGACGCGGCGTTCAAGGGCGCGGACAGCCGCGTGCTGCTGCGCGAATGCGTCGCCCGCGTGAAGGCGGCCGGCTTCACGATCCAGAACGTCGACAGCACGGTGATCGCGCAGGCGCCGAAGCTCGCACCGCACATCGACGGGATGCGCGCGAACCTCGCGGCCGATCTCGGCCTGCCGCTCGAGCGCGTGAACGTGAAGGCGAAGACCAACGAGAAGCTCGGCTACCTCGGCCGCGGCGAGGGCATCGAGGCGCAGGCCGCCGCGCTGCTGGTGAAGCAGGGCGCGTGAGCGCCTGACGCCGGTCCGAAGCGGCGCGCAGGTTGCGCCGCCGGAATGAAAAATGCCACGCGCTTGCGTGGCATTTTCGTTTTGCGGCGCGATCCGGCGCGCTTGACCGCCGTATCGCGCTGCCGTTCGCGTGGCTGCTTATTCGCCTTCGGCGGCGATCACCTGCGCGGCGGCGTTGATCACCGACGCGATGCGGCCGACGTCGCGCAGCTGCGTCGTCGTCATGCCTTGCTCGTTCTTCAGCAGCGCGTAGTGCGACTTCACGCAGAAGTGGCACTTGCCGACGATCGACGCGGCGAGCGCATACATCTCGAACCGGCGCTTGTCGACGCCGCCGTGCGACGCATACGCGCCCATCCGCAGCTCGGCGCGCTGCGTCTTCAGGTCGGCATCGTCGGCCATCTCGACATACGGATACCAGGTGTTGTTCATCCCCATCAGCGCGGCCGCCGTCAGCACGGCGTTCGTCTCTTCGGGCGACAGCACGCCGGCTTCGCGGATCGTCTTCACGAGCACGGTGCTCTTCGCCGCGACCGCCGCCGCCAGCGCGACGCCCACTGCATCGGTGCCTTCGAGCGACGAGCGCGAGATCGTGCCGTCGAGGTTCAGGCGAATGTCCTTCGCGTAGTCGGGGATACGTGCCTTAATCGAATCGATGAATTCCATTGATATCTCCTATGGGTTGGCCGTTAAAAAAGCCCGCAGGCAGGACGTGCGCCGCGGGCTTCGTGCATCGATGCGCTTACAGCGTTGCGCCGCCGACTGCACGGTTGCACGGGCACAGTTCGTCCGTTTGCAGGCCGTCCAGAATGCGCAGGACTTCTTCCGGGCTACGGCCGACGTTCAGGTTGTTCACCGAAACGTGCTGGATCGTGTTGTCCGGATCGACGATGAACGTTGCACGCAGGGCCACGCCGGCTTCCTTGTCGCGCACGCCGAGCTGGTCGATCAGCTCGCCCTTGACGTCGCCGAACGAGTAGTGGTTCAGCTTGTCGAGGTCCTTGTGCTCACGGCGCCATGCGAGCTTCACGAATTCGTTGTCCGAGCTGCCGCCGAGCAGGACGGCGTCGCGCTCTTCGAACTGCTTCGTCAGCTTCGCGAACTCGACGATTTCCGTCGGGCACACGAACGTGAAATCCTTCGGATAGAAGTAGATGATCTTCCACTTGCCCGGGAACGACGCTTCGGTGACGGTCTCGAACGCCGACTGGCCGTTTTCCTCGTGATTGTTGAAGCCCGGCTTCGCGGCTACGACGGTGAATGCTTCGAGTTTATCGCCCACGGTTTTCATGCGGATACTCCTGTGTGAGTTGGGAAGAAGACTGAGTCAAGCTACCTCGGTGCTGCAACGTTGATGTGACAGCATGGGCACGACTATAACACTATTAATAAGTCGCTTCAATAGTTTTTGACTAACGATTCCCATAGTTTTTTTCAACCGCGCCGATAGTGTGACGCGCAAGAAGCGTGCGCGAACGCGTCACGCCGTCGCACGCGCCTTGCCGGCGCCGGGGAATTCGAGCGTGACTTCGAGGCCCGCTTCGGGGCTGCGGTTGCGCAGGCGCAGCGCGCCGCGATAGCGGCCGACGAGGCGCAGCACGATCGCCATGCCGAGCCCCGTGCCGTCCGCCTTGGTGCGCGCCGTGTCGACGCGGTAGAACGGCCGCATCACGAGCGGCAGCTGATCCTCGGGGATGCCGGGGCCCTCGTCGCTCACCGACAGCTCGACGCGCGCGTGCGTCACGCGCGTCTCGAGCGTGATGCGCGACACGCCGTCGTCGCGGCTCTGGCCGTATTTGCGCGCGTTCTCGACGAGGTTGCCGATCACGCGGCGCATGTCGGTTTCGTCGGCTTCGATCACGGCGGTCGGCGCGAGCCGCGTGCGGATCTCGACGCCGTCCTCGCCCGACACGCGCGCGGCGACTTCGTGCGCGATCGACGACAGGTCGACCGGCTCCGGCTTGCGCTGGGTCGGACGCGCGTAGTCGATGAAGGCCGCGATGATGCGGTCCATCTGCTCGATGTCGTCGACCATCGCGTCCTTGGTCGCCTGGTCGGACGGGCTCATCTCGGTCTCGAGCCGCAGCCGCGCGAGCGGCGTGCGCAAGTCGTGCGAGATGCCCGCGAGCATCAGCGCGCGGTCGGCCTCGAGCTGTTCGAGGTCGCGCACCATCTGGTTGAAGCTGCGGTTGGTGTCGGCCGCGACGCCCATCCCGCGCTCGGGCAGCAGCTCGGGCGTCTGGCCCGAGCCGATCTGCCGCGCGGCGAGCGCGAGCCGCGAGAACGGCCGGTTCACGAGGCTCGTGATGAACGCCGAGCCGAACAGCGACAGCGCGAGCGCGAACAGGCCCCAGCCGGCCCACTGCAGGCCCGTGACGCTGTCGAGCTGGTCGCGGTCGAGCGCGACCCAGTAATCGTCGTCGTCGATCTTGAAGCTGATCCACACGCCGGGGATGTCGTTGACCGACTGCGCGATCACGGTATCGTCGCCGAGACGGCTGCGGATGTCGTGTTCGATCAGGCGGTTCAGCGATTCGTCGGGCTGCAGCTTGAACTTGTCGGTCTTTTCGCGCGGGTACACGCGCACGCCCTCGTTGCTCTCGAGATCCTGCAGCAGCGCGCGCCGCAGATCGGGATCGGAATAGAGCAGGGCGGTGCGCGTGAGCTTCACGATCGCGACGAGCTGGAGCGCGACGCGCTGCGCGCGCGGCTCGCGCTCGATCACGCGAAAGCTCTGGAACCACGCGGCGAGACTGACCGAGATCAGCAGCGCGATCAGCAGGAAGGTGCGCCAGAACAGCCCGCCGAACGCGAGCTGCAGGAGGCGCCGGTCGATACGCATGGGACGGGCCGTGGACGGGCGAAACCGGAAAGAGAAAAGATCAGGCGGCGCCGTCCGGAATGAACACGTAGCCGAGGCCCCAGACGGTCTGGATGAAACGCGGGCTGCCCGGATCCGGTTCGATCAGCTTGCGCAGACGCGAGATCTGCACGTCGAGGCTGCGGTCGAACACTTCGTATTCACGGCCGCGCGCGAGCTCCATCAGCTTTTCGCGCGACAGCGGCTGGCGCGGGTGGCGCGCGAATACCTTCAGCACCGAGAATTCGCCGGTCGTCAGCGGAATTTCCTGGCCCGACTTCGTCAGCGTGCGCGTCGCGAGGTTCAGCGAGAACTCGCCGAACTCGAACACCTCGGTGGTTTCCGACGGTGCGCCCGGCAGTTCGGCCGGCGCCTGGCGGCGCAGCACCGCGTGAATGCGCGCGACGAGTTCGCGCGGGTTGAACGGCTTCGGCAGGTAGTCGTCGGCGCCCATCTCGAGGCCGACGATGCGGTCGACGTCCTCGCCCTTCGCGGTGAGCATGATGATCGGCGTGCGGTCGTTGCTGCCGCGCAGGCGGCGGCAGATCGACAGGCCGTCTTCGCCCGGCAGCATCAGGTCGAGCACCAGCAGGTCGAAGCGCTCGCGCACCCAGAGCTTGTTCATCGCGGTCGCGTTCTCCGCGACGTACACGTTGAAACCCTGCTCGCCGAGATAGCGGCGCAGCAGATCGCGCAGGCGCGGGTCGTCGTCGACGACGAGAATCTTGGAGGGGTTTTTCGTTTCCATGAGCGGCATCTTATCGCGAATGGGAAATCACGCACGGTCGCGTATTTTCGCGCGTTACAGTCCGTTACAAAATTTACCCGTAGTGTCGCGCGGAGTAAAGGCAGGCTATAGAGATTCCTTTACTCGAAGCTGAAATTCGGTAGATACTCCCCTGCACTCCATCTTTCATCTTTGTACACCCGAATTCCGCAGGGTTTTTCAAGTACCAGAGGTAACCGGTTGCCGCGTGACGAAGGGAACAAATCGACCAAAGAAGCGAGGACGGTCATGCGATCTGCCCGGATTGCACTGATGCTGACGATCGCACTTGCCGGTCCATATGCGTCGAACTTCGCGTATGCGCAGCGCCCCGAGCAGGGCGCCTCGTCGCGCAAGCTGCCGCGCGGCAAAGCGCCGCAGCCCGACCGCGCCGCCGACATGGCGGTCCGTTCCGCCGTGCCTCCCGATCTCGATCAGCACCGTCGCGACGGGCACATGACGCCCGAGGAGCGCCACCTGCTGCGCCAGCACATCGAGGACGCCGTTCGCGAGCTGTACAAGCGCTGACACGCACGCGCGTTCGCACGGCGCGGAAAGATTCCGTAGCAATTTTTCGGTCAACTTTCGGATGCGTGCCGCCGTTGAACCGGCATCCGCACCGCCGGTGCGCTCCGGGAGTCCACGACGATGAAAGCGAACGCTGCCGCCCCGGCGCCGTCGCCTGCCATGCAGTCGCCGCTCGATGCGGACGACGCACTGTTTTTCCTCAGCCGCACCGGTTTCTCTCCCGCGCCCGCCGACGTCGTGCGCGTCGTCGGCATGACGCGCGCGCAGGTCGTGGCCGACACGCTCGGCAGCGTGCGGCGCGAGCCAGTGACGACGTGGCCCGACTGGATCGCCGAGCTGCCGCCGACGCGCGCGCAGCGTCAGGCGCTGACGCCCGACATGCGCCGCGACGAGCAGCGCGAGCGCAATGTCCGCTACGATGCGCTGCGCGCCGCGTGGGTCAACGAGATGATCGTCACGCCGTCGCCGCTCACCGAGCGCATGACGCTGTTCTGGCACGGGCACTTCACGTCCGGGCAGGACAAGGTCCCGTATCCGCAGACGATGGCCGCGCAGAATGCATTGTTTCGGCGCGAGGCGCTCGGCAACTTCGGCACGCTGCTGCATGCGGTCGCGAAGGATCCGGCGATGCTCCAGTATCTCGACGGCGCGAGCAACCGCAAGGGCCGCCCGAACGAGAATTTCGCGCGCGAGGTAATGGAGCTGTTCACGCTCGGCGAAGGGCATTACTCGCAGCGGGACGTGACCGAAGCCGCGCGCGCGATGACCGGCTGGAGCGTCGATCCCGATACGCTGCGCTTCGAGGTGCGGCCCGACTGGCACGACGCGGGCGACAAGACGATCCTCGGCGAGACCGGTGCGTTCGACGGCGACGGGTTTCTCGACATCCTGCTGAAGCGGCCTGACACGGCAAGCTTCATCGCCGGCAAGCTGTGGCGCGAGTTCGTGTCCGATACGCCCGACGCCGGCGCGCTCGATGTCGTGGCCGAGCGGTTTCGCGCCAGCGGCTACGACATACGCGCGGCGCTCGCCGCGCTCTGGTCGACCGACGCATTCTGGGATCCGCGCAATCGCGGCGTGCTCGTGAAGTCGCCGGCCGAGTTCGTCGTCGGGTCGGTGCGGCTGTTCGACGTCGCGTACGGCGATCCGCAGATGCTCGCGAACACCGTGCGCACGCTCGGGCAGAACCTGTTCTATCCGCCGAACGTGAAGGGCTGGCCGGGCGGCGCGATGTGGATCAACAGCACCACGCTGCTGGCGCGCAAGCAGTTCGTCGAGCAGTTGTTCCGCGCGACCGAGACGGCCGGCATGCGCTCGGCCGCGCACGCGATGGCGCCGCCGTCGCCGAATGCGCGGGCGCAAGCGATACCGGTTGCGGACGCGGCGTCGGTTGCCGGCATGCGCGGCGCGCCGGTCAAACCCGCGCGCGGCGGCCTGCGATTCGACCTCGAACGCTGGCTCGCGCAGTATCGTGCGCGGCCGCAGGCGATTGCGGGATTGTCGACCGAGCTCCAGCTGCAGCACGCGGTGCTGCCGGTGTCGCCGGTCGCGGCGATCGATACGGACTCGACCGGCAGCGCGTATCTCGAGGCGCTGCTGATGGATCCGGCCTATCAACTGAAATGACTGAAACGACCGAAACGACGACGAACAGGCACGCTGCCGCGGTGGCCATACCGCACGGCGAGCCGAAGGATGCACGATGAACCGACGTGATTTTCTGACGCTGACGGGCGCCGCGGCCGCGGCGGGCGTGTCGTTGTGGCAGCCGCCCGCGCAGGCGGCATCGATGGTCGCGGCCGGGCGCCAGCCGGCGGCCGGTTATGCGAACGTGCTGATCCTCGTCGAGCTGAAGGGCGGCAACGACGGCCTCAACACGGTGGTGCCGTATGCGGATCCGCTTTACTACCAGTTCCGCCGCAGCATCGGCATCAAGCGCGACCAGGTGCTGCAGCTCGACGCGCAGACGGGGCTGCACCCGTCGCTCGCGCCGTTGATGCCGCTGTGGCGCGACGGACAGGTCGCGATCGTGCAGGGCGTCGGTTATCCGCAGCCGAACCTGTCGCATTTCCGCTCGATCGAGATCTGGGACACCGCGTCGCGCTCGGACCAGTACCTGCACGAAGGCTGGCTCACGCGCACGTTCGCGCAGGCGCCGGTGCCGCCCGGCTTCGCGGCGGACGGCGTCGTGCTCGGCAGTGCGGAGATGGGACCGCTCGCGAACGGCGCGCGCGCGATCGCGCTCGTCAATCCCGCGCAGTTCATCCGCGCGGCGCGGTTGGCCGAACCGTCGTCGCTGCGCGAACGGAACCCGGCGCTCGCGCACATCATCGAGGTCGAGAACGACATCGTGAAGGCGGCCGACCGGCTGCGCCCGCGCGGCGGGATGCGCGAGTTCAGGACGGCCTTTCCGGCCGGTACGTTCGGGACCTCGGTGAAGACCGCGATGCAGGTGCTCGCGGCATGCGAGGCGTCGGGGCCCGGCGCGCAGGACGGCGTCGCGGTGCTGCGGCTCACGCTCAACGGTTTCGATACGCACCAGAACCAGCCGGGGCAGCAGGCGGCGTTGCTCAGGCAGTTCGCGGAAGGGATGAGTGCGATGCGCGGCGCGCTGGTCGAGCTCGGGCGCTGGAACCAGACGCTCGTGATGACGTATGCGGAATTCGGGCGGCGCGTGCGCGAGAACCAGAGCAACGGCACCGATCACGGTACCGCCGCGCCGCATTTCGTGATGGGCGGCCGCGTGGCCGGCGGGCTGTACGGCGCGGCGCCGGCACTCGGGCATCTCGACGGCAACGGCAACCTGCCGGTCGCGGTCGATATCCGCCAGCTCTATGCGACCGTGCTCGGACCGTGGTGGGGGCTCGATGCAACGCACGTGCTGCAGCAGCGCTTCGAGACGCTGCCGCTGCTGAAGGTGTGAGGCGGTCGTGCGTGACGGGGCGGATCAGCGGCGGCGTGCGGCGCGCCACGCGATCCACAGCTTGCGGATCGGCGTCAGCGCGATACGCTGGTGCAGCACCTGGTAGCCGTCGCGCTCGATTTCGTCGAGCAGCGCGCCGGCCAGTGCGATCTGCGCACGCAGCGTGCGTTGCGCGCGGCGTTCGGACGCGGGGATCGCCGCGTCGGCGGCGGCGAGCGCTTGGCGCGCGCGGGCCGTCTGAAACTGCAGCAGCTCGCTGAAGGCCGGGCTGTAGCGGCGATTCAGCAGGTCGGCCGCGGTTACGTTGTAGCGTTGCAGTTCGTCGATCGGCAGATAGATGCGGCCGTGGCGCGCATCGTTGCCGAGTTCCTGCACGAATTGCGCGAGCATCAGCGCGTGGCCGGCCTGCGCGGCCCACGGTTGCGGTTCGGCCGGATTCGCGGCGCTTGCGCGCGCGACCAGCGACGCGAAGGTGCCGCCGACCTGCGCGATGTAGCGCTGCAGGTTCGCGAAATCCAGGTAACGCGCCTGTTCCAGATCCATCCCGTAACCGTTGACGAGCGTGCGCAGCGCGTCGGTTTCTGCCCCGATCGCCGGGTGGTGCTGCGCGAGCGCCTTCGTGACCGGGTGCGACGGTTCACCTGCGGCGAGCGCCGCGAGTTCCTTGTGCCACCACGCGAGTTTCGTGTGTCCGACGGTCGGATCGCTGGTTTCCTTGACGGTTTCCTCGAGTTCGCGGCGCAGCGCGAACAGGGCCGTCAGGCGCGGTTCGGCGGCGAGCGGCGCCTGGCGCAGCGCGTAGTAGACGCTGGAGCCCGCAGGGGCGGCCTTTTGCTGACAGTAGTCGTCGAAGTTCACGGGTGGGGTCGTGGCGGAGGCGGGTTCGGGGGACGCGTGCCGGCGCGTGGCCGGCACGTCGAGCGCGGCATTCTAGCACCGCTGTCCGACGGGCGCCGGCGGGGCGAGACAATGCTGCGCAGATCGGGTAGAATCTCGCGCTCGCCTGATCGGGCGTGCCGGTTTTCGGGTTTTCGGGCCGGCATGACGCCCGGGCGCGTGAAGCACGCTTCTTGCGTGCCGCGCGGTCAGGCGACAGGAATGCGCGTGAGTGGCGAAATTGGTAGACGCACCAGGTTTAGGTCCTGACGCCCGCAAGGGTGTGCCGGTTCGAGTCCGGCCTCACGCACCACGAAGTCGAACGGGCTCCGCCCAGGACCGTTCCAACAAAGCGCTGCCGGTCGGCTGACCGGCAGCGCTTTTTTGTTGATGACGATTTTCGCCGATACACGGCTCCTGTCCAGCGCACGGAAATTCGGGTCGCGTAGCGCGTATCATCTCTTCATTACAGTTCCTGTACGCAGCGCTCCCTGCCGAGGACCGTCCATGAAGAAGAACATCGCACACACATCGATTGCCGTACTCACGCTCGCGCTGGCCGTACCGGCATCTGCCACGACGGCCGCCGACAACGTCGCGTGGAGCGCCAGACCCGTGCAGACCGGCGCAGCCTCCCCGGAGTGTTCGGCCTATTCGGGCCGGCTGATTTCGAGCGGGGTGTCGCTGTCGGGCGAAACCGTCCTGAAATCGGTCGGCACGGCGCTGCTCGGTTCCGCGCTGGGTTTCGCCAGCGGATATCAGGGCGCGGTTCCCAACCCGTGTCGACACGCCGGCTTGTGAGCGGCCGGGAGCGAACCGCCAATATTGCTACCGCATTTGATGAAAAGCGCCGCGCGTTGACCGACCGCGGCGCTTTGTCGTTCGGCGCGCGCCTAGTCCCAGAAACTCCGCACCGCGACCGCCACGATCACCGGCACCGAAAACACCAGCGGAATCGCGAAATACTGCGCTTCGCGATCGACGATCCAGCTATAGATCAACCACGCGACGCCGATCGCGAACGTGACGAGGCCGACCAGCACCGCGGCGATATTCAGGGCGAGCTTCGAAGGCTGGCGGCGCGCTTTGTCGTTGGTGTCGGGTTCGCGCGGAGACGATTTCATCTGAAGAGGGGCCCGGGCCCGGCAGGTGTAAAAGCACAGGAAACCCCATCCGCACCGATCGCGCAAGGGCCGGCCCCATCTCGTTGGTGAGCGCGCGTTACAACCCGAACGACACGGCCAGTTCGTCGAGCAGCTCGCGCTGGAACGTGACGAACCGCTCGCCTGGCTGCTGCGCGATCGCGAGGTCGAGCATCGGATCGGCGACCTCGGTGCGGATGCCGGCCAGTTCCTCGACGATCGCGAGTCCGCAGAACGGCACGTAAGCCTCCGAATAGCCGCCTTCGTGCACGATCACGAGCCGTCCGTCGCAGTGGCGCCGTGCCGCCTCCTTCACCGCTCGCGTCATGTACCGGTAACTGTCGGTATGCAACTGCATGCGCGCGAGCGGGTCGACCGCGCTGGCATCGAGACCGCTCGCGACGACGATCAGCTCCGGCCGGAACCGTTCCAGCGCCGGCAGCACGATCCGCTCGAACGCATGGCGATACGCGTCGTCGCCGCTGCCCGCGAGCAGCGGCACGTTCAGGTTCGCGCCGACGCCCGCGCCTTCGCCGCGCTCGTCGCCACCGCTGTAGCCGGGCGGAAAGCAGCGGTCCTGGTGCAGCGAGATCGTCAGCGTGTCCGGATCGTCGTAGTAGATCGACTGCGTGCCGTTGCCGTGATGCACGTCCCAGTCGATCACCGCGACGCGCTCGATCGCATGCTTCGCGCGCGCGGCCTCGATCGCGATCGGGATGTTCGCGAGCAGGCAGAAGCCCATCGGGCGATCGCGCAGGCAGTGATGGCCGGGCGGGCGCGACAGCGAGAACGCGTTGGCCGCATGCCCGCCGACGACTGTGTCGACTGCCGCGATCGCGAGGCCGGCGGACAGCGCGGCGATCTCGTAGCTCCCTTTGCCGAACGGCGCGAGATCGCCGAGGTCGCCGCCGTTCGCATCGCTGAGCGCGCGGAACGCGTCGAGATAGCTCGCCGGATGAATCCGCAGCAGATCGCCGGTGGTGGCCGGCGCGGCACCGCGCAGGTCGAGATGAGCGGCGAGGCCCGACGCCTGCACGAGCGACAGGAAGCGCCGCTTCGAATCGGGCGATTCCGCGTAGCCGGCGCTCGATGGCGGCTGGACCCAGCCGCCGACCGGGAAGAACAGCGCGTGCGTGCCGCCGGTGTGCCAGAACGTACGTTCGTCGGTGAAGAAGGCAGTGCGATTCATGGATGTGCTTGACCTGTCACGGTTGGGAGGAAACGGCAGCCGCGGCAATCCGCGCGCGGCGATCGATATGGCGCAGCGCGGCGAACGACGCGATCGCGACGGCAGTGGCGGCCGCGAACAGCGCGTGCATCGTGCCGCCGGCATCGAGCAACAGCCCGGCGAGCAGCGGGCCGGCCGCGAGGCCCGCACCGATCACGAAATTGAGCGTCGCGACGAGGCGCCCGGACGTATCGATCTGCGCGACGGTCGCGAGAATGAACGGCAGTACGAACGTCCACGCGAACTTGAACGCGAAGATCGCGGCGCTGTAGCCGCGCGCATGCGGCAACGCGGCGAGTGCGACGAGCGACGCCGCGAGCAGCGCGTAACCGGTGGCCAGCATCGTGCGCCGCGCAAGCCGGCCGCCCGCGCAGGATGCGAGCGCCGCGCCGGCAATCCCCATCACGCTCGCGATCGCGAGCACGTTGCCGGTCGCTTGCGGATCGAGTCCGGCTTCCGCCGCCGCGCGGCTCGCGAAGGTCCACACGCTGCCGATCGCGAGATAGAACGTCAGCACCGCACCGATCGCGAGCGCGACGAAGCGCTGCGGCGTATTCGTCGCGGCGCCGCGCGCTGCCCGCGCCGACGCGCGCCGCGCACCGAGCGTCGCCGGAAAGCCGCGCGACAGCGGCGCGGCAAGCAGCGCGAGCACGGCCAGCGCGACGTACAGCGCGCGCAGCCCGAACCCGGCGAACACGTGCGGCAGCACGAACAGGCCGATCGCGCCGGCGATCAACTGGCCGACGACCCAGAGGCCGTACACGCGATCGCTGTTCTCGCTCGTGGCCGCACTGGTCATGCAGAGCACCATCAGCGAGCCGCCGCCGAGCGCAGTGACGGCACGCAGCGCGAGCAGCGTGACGAAGCCGGGCATCCACAGCGCGGTCAGGAGATTGCCCGCGCCGAACAGCGCGATCGCGCAGGCGGCAACGCGGCGCGCATCGACGCGGCCGAGCCACAGGTACGACGGCACGGTCGCGAGGCTGAACGCACCGAGTTCGACGAAGAAGTAGGTGCCGATCTGCGACGCGGACAGCCCGAGCTGTGTCGCCAACTGACCGGCGACGGCCGGCGCAACGAGCAGCAGCAGCGGCGTGATGGCCGCGAACACGACGAGGGCGACGAGCGTCGAGCGCGCGAACGGCGACGCGCGGCCGTCGGACGGCAGTGCGGCATCGGTGGAGCAAAGGGTTTTCATGGCGGGATCTCGCTGGACGGAATCAGAACAGGTGGTACATGCCGACCATCGCGCCGAACTGCGATGCGCCGGCGAGCGGCGTCGGGTCGTA
Organism: Burkholderia sp. BCC1985; assembly: GCF_905339915.1. Classification (NCBI taxonomy): domain Bacteria; kingdom Pseudomonadati; phylum Pseudomonadota; class Betaproteobacteria; order Burkholderiales; family Burkholderiaceae; genus Burkholderia; species Burkholderia sp. BCC1985. The sequence goes on along the minus strand of NZ_CAJPGY010000001.1, from coordinate 169,315 downwards.
TTCGTAGACGGTCTGCGAACTCTGGCCGCTGTTGCGCGCATAACCGAGGTTCAGGTAGGCGACGGTGCGTTTCGACAGCGCGTAGGTGGTGCTCGCGATGAACAGCGTGGGGTGGCCGATCGCCGGCGTATGCGAATCGGTGTGGTAGACGCCCGCGTTCAGCCCGATTCCGCCCGACGTCAGGTAGCGCGCGCCGCCCCAGACGATCGTGCGCGCCGCGTCGAGGTCGCCGGTCAGGCGTTCGACGCCCGCGTAGATGGTGAGCGGCAGTGTCGCGAACGCATAACGCGCGGCGAGCGTGCCGAGCTCGCGGCGGCGCGCGGACGCGTCGCCCGCCGCCGACGCGTCGCCGTGCGCCTGATGCAGCACCGCGCTGACCGACAGCCCGTTGCTCGTGTACTGGCCGCCGAGTTCGAGCACGCGCCCGGCGCGCGTATTGCCCGCGACGCCGGCCGTCGCGGCGAGGGCCTCGACATCGAAGCCGGCGAACGCCGGCGACTGGTACTTGATCGCGTGGTCGATGAAGTTCGCGTTCATCGGCACGAGCACGCCCTGGCCGCTGTACGACGCGTACCACAGCGGGTCGTAGAACAGCGTCTTGTCGAACAGCACGCTGAACTGCCGGCCGAGCGTGACGGTGCCGACGGGCCCCGCGATGCCGACGTACGCGCCGCGGAAGAACGCGTAGCCGGGGACGGTCGCGGTGCCGTCGTTGAGGTTGAGACCCTGTTCGAGCTTGAACAGCGCGCGCCAGCCGCCGCCGAGATCCTCGCTGCCCTTGAGCCCGACCTGCGACGGCAGGATGCCGTAGTTCTGCAACTGCACGGCCGCGTGCCGTCCGTCGGCATGCGTCAGGTACTGCACGCCGGCGTCGAGCGCGCCGTACAGCGTGAGGGTCGATTGCGCGTGCGCGGCGAGGCTGCACGCGGCGAGCGCAACGGCGGCCGTCGCCGTGCGGATGAAGCAGGGTGTCATCACGTGGGGTTCTCCATACCGTCCTGCATCGTTTGTCGTTGGTGTTGTCGCGACGCAGTGTCCGCAGCGGGAAAACCGGCGAACAGTCGTGCAGATGAACGGTATGGAAAACCCGCGGTGCACGGCATGGACGCGCCGCGACGCCGCGGCGCGGCGTGCTGCGCGGCAGCAACGGGCGGCGTCCCGTTCAAATGGATGGGGCTGTCGTGTACTCCGGCGGCGGCGCCCGCCAAAAATGCCGGTCGCTATAATCGGCCGGTCTGCGTTGCGCGCATCAGCGGCCCGATCGGGCAGGGGAGCGGAAGGTGAGGATCACGACGGATATCGGGCAGGATCTCGACGCGTTGCGCGACGTGCCGGCCGCGATCGTGCTCGACGAATCCACCTGGCCGCCGCTGCCGCCGCGCCGCGCCGATTTCGACGGCGTGACGCGCGGCGACGCGGCGCGGCGCGAACTCGGCCTGATGCTGCTCGATTTGTACGCGCTCGCCGCGCAGTCGGGCATCGGCGAATTCGAGTGCCGCTTCTTTTCGCTGCTGCAGGGGCTCATCCCGTTCGACGCCGCGTGGACCGGCGTCGCGACGCACGTGCCGACCGGCCCCGTGATGCACAACAGTTTCCTGTACCGTCTGCCGCATGCGTTCTTCAGCGACTGGAAACGCGTGCGCGACTGCGATCCGCTCGCGCAGCGCACGCTGCTCGGCGCGCACGGTCGCGCGGTGCGATTGTCGGTCGTCGAGCCCGGGTTCGACGCGCGGTTTCGCGACTGGTGCGTGAAGTACGGGCTGGCGCAACTGATGTGCGTGTGTACGCTCGACCGCCGCTTCGGGCTGACGACGTTCATGTCGATCTATCGCCAGGGCCTGAACCGTCCGTTCAGCGACGACGACGCGAGCCGCTTCGAGGAAGTGATCCCGCATCTGGCGGCCGCGCTGACGATCAATCGCGCGGCGCAACTCACGCGCGAGCGCGGCGACGCGGTGGCGCCGGCGGCGCGCGCGCTGTGCGACAACTTCGGCGTGCTGCATCACGCCGATCACGGCTTCGACGACGTGCTGCGCACCGAATGGCCGGCGTGGACGGGCCCGCGCGTACCGGAGCCGCTGGTCGCGCACGTGCGGCGCCAGTCGGGCCAGCCGTTCATCGGCGATGCGTTGCGCATCCAGTGCGTGCCCGTCGCGGGACTGTTCCAGATCGAGGCGCGGCCGCGCTCGCTGCTCGACCGGCTGAGTCCGCGCGAGCTGGCGGCGATCCGCTATTACGGTGCCGGCCGTTCGCACAAGGAGGTCGCGCAGCAAATGGCGATTTCGCCGACGACCGTGCGTCACTACCTGCGCTGCGCGTACCGCAAGCTCGGCATGCACGACAAGAGCCAGATCGCCGGCGTGCTCGGCGCGACGGGCGGCCCGACCGACGACGAGCCGGTGGAGGCGGGTGGCGCGGCGCGCTGAATCGCTCGTTCCGGCACAGGCATGCGGGTGCCGGCGCGAATGGTTGTATCCGCAACCATTGGGCGTTATGCTCGTCAGCTCCCGGTAGACGGATTTCCATCATGAACGACACGAATTCAGGGTCGGTGCGCGCGGCGGTGGTCGGTGTCGGCGCGATCGGCGGGTTGCTCGCGGCCGCGCTGTCGCGGGCCGGCATGACGGTGAGCGCATTCGCGCGCGGTGCGACGCTCGATGCACTGGACACGCACGGCGTGCGCGTGATCGACGAGGCGGGCGTCATGTCGTCGGTCCCGGTGCGCGCGAGAGACGACGCGGCCGCGCTCGGCGTGCAGGACTACGTGGTGATCGCGCTGAAGGCTCAGGCGCTGCCGGCGCTGGCCGCGCGCATCGCGCCGCTGGTCGGGCCCGGCACGGTGATCGTCGCCGCGATGAACGGGCTGCCGTGGTGGTTCACGCACGGGCTCGCGGGCCCGCTCGACGGCGTGCCGCTCGACGCGATCGACCCGGCGGGTGCAGTCTCGGCGGCGTTGCCGCCCGCACAGGCGATCGGCTGCGTCGTGCACCTGTCGTCGAGCACCGATGCGCCGGGGGTCGTGCGCCGCGGCCGCGGCAACCGCCTGATCGTCGGCTCGCCCGATCACCGGCTCGCCGCGCCGACCGCGCGGTTCGCGGCGGCGCTCGCCGCGGGCGGCTTCGACGTCGAGTCGACGCCGGCGATCCGCACCGAGATCTGGGCGAAGCTGTGGGGCAACATGAACATGAATCCGTTGAGCGCGCTGACGGGTTCGACGGCCGAGCAGCTGCTCGACGATCCGTTCACGCGGGATCTCGCGTTGCGGATGATGGAGGAGGCGGCCGCGATCGGCGCGCAGCTCGGCCTCGATGCGGGGATGAGCGGGCCGGAGCGGATTGCCGTGACGCGCAAGCTCGGCGCGTTCAAGACATCGATGCTGCAGGATTTCGAGGCCGGGCGGCCGCTGGAAATCGGGCCGATCCTCGGTGTGTTTCCGGAACTGGGGCGCAAGCTCGGCGTGCCGACGCCGTATTGCGACGCGGTGCTGGGGTTGCTGCGTCAGCGTGCGGCGAACAGCGGGCTGTAGCGGAGGGAGAGCGCGGCGGCGATGGCCGGCATGCAGGGAAGAATGACGAAACGGCGAGCGGTCGCCCGGGCCGCCGCCCACGCTTGCGCGACTCGGGTGGCCCGCGGGATTCATCCGAATAAATCCGGGTAAAGCGGCAGGCGCCTGAAACATGTGCGCGGCCGCAACGATTGCAGCCCATGCCGCACCTTCGCGATAGGGGCGGCGCCGACTACGCCCGCCAAGCGGTTCAGTCGTCGCGTTCGATCGCGTTCGCGACCACCTTGTCGAGCAGCCGCTCGAACGTCTGGCGCTCGCTGTCGGACAGGCACGCGAGCAAGCCTTCATTCCACTTGCGCACGATCGGCATGATCTTGCGATGCAGCGCTCGGCCGTCGGTGGTCAGCGCGATCAGCACGATCCGGCCATCCTCCTCGCTCGCGCTGCGCTCGAGCAGCCCCTGGCGCAGCAGCGCTTCCGCCGCGCGGCTCGCCTGGCTCTTGTCGAGATTGGTGTGGCGCGCGAGATCCATGATCGAAAACGGACCGAAGGCGCCGACGGCGGCGATCACGCGCGCCTCGGGCAGCGAGATGTCCAGCTTGTGCCGGTACACGTCGGCGATCCCGCGGTCGGATCGCTTCGCGAGCGCATGGAGGCGATAGGTCAGAAACTGGTCGAGCCCGGCTTGTCGGCCTTTCATGTCGAATCCTGAAGAAAAAGGGCGGGCCCGATTGTTCCTGTATCGCGCGCTCGGGTCAACGGTCAGTGTGCGCCGTACTTCAGCCGTGTCAACTGTTCCGCTTCGTTCGCGAGCAGGTTCGCCGCGTCGCGGATCGCGACGTCGAGCGTGATCGGGCCGGGCGCCGGCGAGAAGCAGCCGGAAAAGTGTTCGGACAGGCGCGGCAGCGCGGCCGGGTCGACCGCGCCCGACAGCAGCGACGCGGGCACGCCCGCGACCCGCGCATGGCGGCACGCGATGAACGGCGCCTTGCCGTGCAGCGTCTGCACGTCGGAGCGGCCTTCGCCGGTGATCAGCCAGTCGGCGCCGGCCAGTGCCGCATCGAGCCCGACCTGCCGCGCGACGACTTCCGCGCCGGCTTCGAACTGCGCGCCGAGCATGTGCAGCGCGAAGCCGAGGCCGCCCGCGGCGCCGGCACCGGCCAGGTCGCGGCAGCGCCGGTCGAGCGCGGTCTCGAGCAGGTCGGCGAAATGGCCGAGCGCGGCGTCGAGGGTCGCGACCTGCGCGGGCGTCACGCCCTTTTGCGGACCGAATACCGCGGTCGCGCCATGCGCGCCCGTCAGCGGGTTGTCGACGTCGGACATGCCGATGAATTCCGCGTCCTGCAGGCGCGGATCGAGCCCCGCCGCGTCGATCCGCGCGATGTCGGCGAGTCGTGCCGGGACGGGTTCGACCGGCTGGCCGGCCGCGTCGAAGCATTGCAGGCCGAGGCCCGCGAGCAACCCTGCGCCCGCGTCGTTGGTGCTGCTGCCGCCGAGCGCGACGAAGAAGCGGCGCACACCCTCGTCGAGCAGCGTGCGGATCGCTTCGCCCATGCCGCGCGTGCTGCGTGCGTCGACCGGCACGCTCATGCCGACCGCATCGGTAATGCCGACGATCTCGGCCGTCTCGACGATCGCGGTGCGCGCGTCGATCACGCCGACCGCCGCATCGCGTGCGGCGAGCGACGCGCCGGCCACCTGCAGCGTGCGCCGCGTGCCGCCGCCCGCCAGCATCGCGTCGAGCGTGCCTTCGCCGCCGTCGGCCATCGGGCAGCAGCGCACGACCGCGTCGGGCCGGGCGCGGCGGATGCCGGTGGCGATCGCGTCCGCGACCTGCTCGGCGGAAAGCGAGCCTTTGAACGAATCGGGCGCGATGACGACGACAGGCGCGGACGGGTGTTGCGGCATGGTGTCTCCGGAAGGCGTGATTGGTGTGAAGAATGGCGGCCGCGGCCGCGGCGCACCTTCAATCGGAGCTTACAGGATGGCGGGCCCGCGGTGGATACGGCGTTCGGCATAGCGGCGATCCGCGCGCATTGCCGCGCGCGGGAGCGGGCGGCAATGCGGGTGCGCACGGTTGTCGTGCCGATCTGGCGGTATGAGGAAGATTGTTTGCTAGAATAGTCGATTCTTCCGGCCAAAGCCGTGCTCCGAGCCGCTTGCGCTAGCCATCCGGCGCGTGCAGGGATGGCGTGGCGCTCCGGCGCGGCGTGTGCGTGAGACGCACCTCACGCCGCAGGCAGGCACGGCAAGGAAAACCCGATTCGCTCGAATAATTTTAGGATGATTGAAGCCATGGCTAACGTTGTTGAGAACCTCGGCAAGCTTGAACGCCGCGTGACGATTTCCCTGCCGAAGGACACCGTGCAGAAGGAAATCGACGCCCGTATCCAGAAACTCGCGAAGAACGTTCGCATGCCGGGTTTCCGCCCGGGCAAGGTGCCGCTGAAGATGGTCGCCCAGCAATACTCGGGTCAGGTCGAGGCGGAAGTGCTGAGCGACAAGATCGGCCAGGAATTCTTCACGATCAGCCGCGCGGAAAACCTGCGCGTCGCCGGCCAGCCGAGCTTCGAGCCGAAGCAGGAGCAGGCTGAAGATGCGTACGCGTTCGACGCGACGTTCGAGGTCTACCCGGAAGTGAAGATCGGCGATCTGGCGACGGCTGAAGTCGAGCGCTCGACGACGTCGATCGGCGACGCCGAAATCGACCGCACGCTGGACATCCTGCGCAAGCAGCGCGTGCACTACCACGCTCGCGGCGAAGCCGGCGAGCACGGCGACGGCGGTGAGGACACCGCAGCGAAGAACGGCGACCGCGTGACGGTCGACTTCGTCGGCAAGATCGACGACGTCGCGTTCCAGGGCGGCACGGCCGAAGACTTCCCGTTCGTGCTCGGCGAAGGCCGCATGCTGCCGGAATTCGAAACGGCGGCGCTCGGCCTGAAGGCCGGCGAACAGCGCACGTTCGAGCTGAAGTTCCCGGACGACTACCACGGCAAGGACGTGGCGGGCAAGACGGCGCAATTCACGGTCACGATGAAGAAGATCGAATGGCCGCACCTGCCGGAAATCGACGCCGAATTCGCGAAGTCGCTCGGCATCGAAGACGGCGACCTGACGAAGATGCGCGCCGAAATCAAGGAAAACCTCGAGCGCGAAGCGAAGCGTCGCACGCAAGCCATCGTCAAGAACCAGGTGATGGACGCGCTGCTGAAGATTTCCGAACTCGACGTGCCGAAGGCGCTGATCGAACAAGACCAGCAACGTCTCGTCGAAATGGCTCGCCAGGATCTGGCGCAGCGCGGCGTGCCGAACGCGAAGGACGCACCGATCCCGGCCGAGATGTTCGCCGAGCAGGCGGAGCGTCGCGTGAAGCTGGGCCTCGTGCTGGCGGAGCTCGTGAAGTCGAACGGCCTCGAAGCGAAGCCGGAACAGATCCGCGCGGAAGTCGACGAGTTCGCGAAGAGCTACGAAGACCCGAAGGAAGTGGTCCGCTGGTATTATTCGAACCAGCAGCGCCTCGCCGAGATGGAAGCGTTCGTCGTTGAAAGCAACGTCGTCGACTTCGTGCTGGGCAAGGCAAAGGTGACGGACAAGGAAGTGAGCTTCGAGGCACTCGCGAGCGCATCGGCGCAAGCGTAAGTGTTGCTCTAGCGGCGTGCCGGCTGTCGGAGCGACGGCCCGCACGCCGTTTTTACGTCAAGCGCACGGTTGCCATTAATATGGCGATTGAGCGGGCGGCTTCCCTCCGTTCAATTTTCCATTCGAACAAGGTTCATTGAATGATCACTCGCGCTGAATTGCTGGACATGCTTGCTTCGAACGCGCCGCAGGGTTTCGAGGCGCAAGCGCTGGGGCTGGTGCCGATCGTCGTCGAAACGAGCGGCCGCGGCGAGCGTTCGTACGATATCTATTCGCGTCTCCTGAAGGAGCGCCTGGTGTTCATGGTTGGCGAAGTGAACGACCAGACCGCCAACCTCGTGGTCGCGCAATTGCTGTTCCTCGAGAGCGAGAATCCCGACAAGGACATCAGCCTCTACATCAACAGCCCGGGCGGCTCGGTGTCGGCCGGCATGGCGATCTACGACACGATGCAGTTCATCAAGCCGGACGTGTCGACGCTGTGCATGGGTCTCGCGGCCAGCATGGGCGCGTTCCTGCTCGCGTCGGGCGCGAAGGGCAAGCGCTTCGCGCTGCCGAACTCGCGCGTGATGATTCACCAGCCGCTCGGCGGCGCACGCGGCCAGGCGTCCGACATCGAGATCCAGGCACGCGAGATCCTCTACCTGAAGGAACGGCTGAACAACCTGCTCGCGCAGCATACGGGCCAGGACGTGGAGCGCATCGCGCGCGACACCGACCGTGATAACTTCATGTCGAGCGAGGACGCGAAGGCATACGGGCTGATCGATCAGGTGCTGCTGAAGCGCCCGTGAGCTTAAGTGGGGTGCCGCCCCGATTTGCGCGGCGCCCCTGCAACGTCCCGAGTGCCCTGAGCATCTGCGGCAAGCGCATCCAGCCGACTCCGGTCGCGCCCTAGGCGCGGCGTTCGGAGCATTCGGCGTATCATGTCATCTACCTGTCCGGAGGCTCTACATTCATGGCGGACAAAAAAGGTTCGAACAGCGAGAAGCTGTTGTATTGCTCGTTTTGCGGGAAGAGCCAGCATGAGGTGAAGAAACTCATCGCGGGCCCGTCGGTATTCATCTGCGATGAGTGCATCGACCTCTGCAACGAGATCATTCGCGACGAGGCGGCTGCCGCCGGCGTCGAGGCCAGCCTGTCCCGGTCGGATCTGCCGAGCCCGCAGGAAATTCGCGACATCCTCGATCAGTACGTGATCGGCCAGGAGCGTGCGAAGAAAATCCTCGCGGTGGCCGTGTACAACCACTACAAGCGCCTGAAGCATCTCGACAAGAAGGACGACGTCGAGCTGTCGAAGAGCAACATCCTGCTGATCGGCCCGACGGGCTCCGGCAAGACGCTGCTCGCGCAGACGCTCGCGCGGTTGCTGAACGTGCCGTTCGTGATCGCCGATGCGACGACGCTGACCGAGGCCGGCTACGTCGGCGAGGACGTCGAGAACATCATCCAGAAGCTGTTGCAGAACTGCAACTACGAGGTCGACAAGGCCCAGCGCGGGATCGTCTACATCGACGAAATCGACAAGATCAGCCGCAAGTCGGACAACCCGTCGATCACGCGCGACGTGTCGGGCGAGGGCGTCCAGCAGGCGCTGCTGAAGCTCGTCGAGGGCACGATGGCGTCGGTGCCGCCGCAGGGCGGCCGCAAGCATCCGAACCAGGATTTCATCCAGGTCGATACGACCAACATCCTGTTCATCTGCGGCGGCGCGTTCGACGGCCTCGAGAAGGTGATCACCGATCGCACCGAGAAAACCGGCATCGGCTTCGGCGCGACGGTCAAGAGCAAGCAGGAACGCGACGCGGGCGAAGTGCTGCGCGAAACGGAACCGGAAGACCTGATCAAATTCGGTCTGATCCCCGAATTGATCGGCCGCCTGCCGGTGGTCGCGACGCTCGGCAAGCTCGATGAAGCCGCGCTGATGAAGATCCTGGTCGAGCCGAAGAACGCGCTCGTCAAGCAGTATCACAAGCTGTTCGCGATGGAGCGCGTCGAGCTGGAAATCCGGCCGGGCGCGCTGCAGGCAGTCGCCCGCAAGGCGATCCGCCGCAAGACCGGCGCGCGCGGCTTGCGTTCGATCATCGAACAGGCATTGCTCGACGTGATGTACGAGCTGCCGGCGATGAAAGGGGTCAGCAAGGTCATCATCGACGAGAACGTGATCGATGGCGACGGCAAACCCCTGCTGATCTATGAGGACACGCCGAAGGTGGCGGGTTCGAACTGACCGGCTTGCCGACGATGTTCTGCGAAAAAGGCCGTTCATGAGACCGTGGGCGGCTTTTTTTCGTTTATCTTGTGGGTAACTCTGACTCGACACGCGGTGGTTACTTTCTTACCGAATATTTCCCGCACTTGAAGGCTTGCAATTCGTTGTGGCGGCCTCAATTACCGAACAATTGATTCCACTCATGGGGAAATGAAATGTCAGGCACCCAACTTCTCCCGCCGGAACGCATCACGCTCCCGCTGCTGCCGCTGCGGGACGTCGTCGTTTTCCCGCACATGGTCATTCCGCTCTTCGTGGGCCGGCCGAAATCGATCAAGGCCCTCGAAGCAGCGATGGAAGGCGGCAAGCACATCATGCTCGTCGCCCAGAAAACCGCGGCCAAGGACGAACCGACCGAAAAGGACATGTACGAGGTCGGCTGTATCGCCAACATCCTGCAGATGCTGAAGCTGCCGGACGGCACCGTGAAGGTGCTCGTCGAGGGCCTGCAGCGCGCGAAGGCGTTGTCGATCGAAGAACAGGAGACGCAGTTCTCCTGCGAAGTGATGCCGCTCGAGCCCGATCACGCCGACAGCGCTGAAACGGAAGCGCTGCGCCGCGCGATCGTGTCGCAGTTCGACCAGTACGTGAAGCTGAACAAGAAGATCCCGCCGGAGATTCTCACGTCGCTGTCGGGCATCGACGAAGCCGGCCGTCTCGCGGACATGATCGCCGAGCGTCTGCCGCTGAAGCTCGACCAGAAGCAGCACATCCTCGAGATGTTCCCGGTCATCGAGCGCCTCGAGCACCTGCTCGCGCAGCTCGAAGCCGAGATCGACATCCTGCAGGTCGAAAAGCGCATCCGCGGGCGCGTGAAGCGCCAGATGGAAAAGAGCCAGCGCGAGTACTACCTGAACGAACAGGTCAAGGCGATCCAGAAGGAACTGGGCGAAGGCGAAGAGGGCGCGGATCTCGAGGAACTCGAGAAGCGCATCAACGCCGCGCGCATGCCGAAGGAAGCGAAGAAGAAGGCCGACGCCGAGCTCAAGAAGCTGAAGCTGATGTCGCCGATGTCGGCGGAAGCGACCGTCGTGCGCAACTACATCGACACGCTGATCGGCCTGCCGTGGCGCAAGAAGAGCAAGGTCAACAACGATCTGTCGAACGCCGAGCAGGTGCTCGACGAGGATCACTTCGGCCTCGAGAAGGTGAAGGAACGCATTCTCGAGTACCTCGCGGTGCAACAGCGCGTGGACAAGGTCAAGGCGCCGATCCTGTGCCTCGTCGGGCCTCCGGGCGTCGGCAAGACCTCGCTCGGCCAGTCGATCGCTCGCGCGACGAACCGCAAGTTCGTCCGGATGGCGCTCGGCGGCGTGCGTGACGAAGCCGAGATCCGCGGTCACCGCCGCACGTACATCGGCTCGATGCCGGGCAAGATCCTGCAAAGCCTCGCGAAGGTCGGCGTGCGCAATCCGCTCTTCCTGCTCGACGAAGTCGACAAGATGGGCATGGATTTCCGCGGCGATCCGTCGTCGGCGCTGCTCGAAGTGCTCGATCCGGAACAGAACCACACGTTCGCCGACCACTACATCGAGGTCGACTTCGACCTGTCGGACGTGATGTTCGTCGCGACGTCGAACTCGCTGAACATCCCGCCGCCGCTGCTCGACCGGATGGAAGTGATTCGTCTGTCGGGCTATACGGAAGACGAGAAGGTCAGCATCGCGCAGCGTTACCTGCTGCCGAAGCAGAAGAAGAACAACGGTCTGAAGGACGGCGAGATCGAGGTCACCGAGCAGGCGATCCGCGACATCATCCGCTACTACACGCGCGAAGCCGGTGTGCGTTCGCTCGAGCGGGAAGTGTCGAAGATCTGCCGCAAGGTCGTGAAGATGCTGCTGCTGAAGAAGGCATCGGGCGCGATCAAGGTCGACGGCGAGAACCTCGATACGTTCCTCGGCGTGCGCAAGTACGACTTCGGCCTCGCGGCGAAGGAAAACCAGGTCGGTCAGGTGACGGGCCTCGCGTGGACGGAAGTCGGCGGCGACCTGCTGACGATCGAAGCCGCGGTGATGCCGGGCAAGGGCAACGTGATTCGCACGGGTTCGCTCGGCGACGTGATGAAGGAGTCGGTCGAGGCCGCACGTTCGGTCGTGCGCTCGCGTTCGCGGCGTCTGGGCATCAAGGACGAAGCGTTCGAGAAGCAGGACATCCACATCCACGTGCCGGAAGGCGCGACGCCGAAGGACGGTCCGTCCGCCGGCGGTGCGATGACGACCGCGCTGGTGTCGGTGCTGACGGGCATTCCCGTGCGTGCCGATGTCGCGATGACGGGCGAGATCACGCTGCGTGGCGAAGTGCTGCCGATCGGCGGGCTGAAGGAAAAGCTGCTGGCTGCGCATCGCGGCGGCATCAAGCTCGTGCTGATCCCGGAAGAGAACGTGAAGGATCTCGCGGACATTCCGGACAACGTGAAGAACGCGATCGAGATCGTGCCGGTCCGCTGGATCGACAAGGTGCTCGAGCTCGCGCTCGAACGTACGCCGACCCCGCTGCCGCCGGAAGAAGAGGCGAAGGCTGCGGCACCGGTCGGCGAGGCGGCGAAGGATGCCGGCTCGACGGAAGTCGTGAAGCACTGAGAACCTGAACGCCGTCGCTGACGGTGGTTCGCGAAACCCGCGGCGAGTCCGCGGGTTTTTTTATGCGCGTCGGGATCGTGTGTAGCGTCGTGCGTTAAAAATTTTTGCGCATGGGCTTGGCAAAATGATCGGGGATGAATTAAACTTGCGGGCTCGCTGGTTGTTGATGCCGAAACGCAGATCGCAGCCAGAACGAATCGGAAACGGGTGCTTAGCTCAGCTGGTAGAGCGGCGCCCTTACAAGGCGTAGGTCGGGGGTTCGAACCCCTCAGCACCCACCAGTTTCACGATTCAGCCAGACCAAGGAGCGGTAGTTCAGTCGGTTAGAATACCGGCCTGTCACGCCGGGGGTCGCGGGTTCGAGTCCCGTCCGCTCCGCCAGAAAATGAAGAAGCCCGCCTCGTGCGGGCTTTTTCATTTGCGTCGTTGATCGCGCCCGCTCGCGGGCGCGTGACTGCGGAGTGGAGGAAGCCGCCTGCGCGGCTTCCGGCGGGACGCGAAGGGCTGCGCGTGCACGCGCAGCCGCGGCCTGCAGGATGTAGGCGAGTCCCGTCCGCTCCGCCAGAAAATGAAGAAGCCCGCCTCGTGCGGGCTTTTTCATTTGCATCGTCGCTCACGCCCGCGCGTTGCGCACCTGCTTTTCTCCCGTGCCACCCCGTATGTTGTAATATCGGACGTTTTGTCCAATTTTCCCGTCACGCATGCTCGATTTCTTCCGTAATCACCAGCGCCTGATGATGGCGCTCCTGCTCCTGATCGTGTTGCCGGGGCTGGGTTTCGTCGGGATCCAAGGTTTCCGCGGCTTCTTCGACGACAGCGCGAACGTCGCGGCGATCAACGGGCACAAGATCACGCGGGTCGAATTCGACGGCGCGTTCCGTCAGCAGGTCGACCAGGCGCGCCAGGCGCTCGGCGGGCAGTTCGACATCAAGGCGTTCGACACGCCCGAACATCGCAAGCAAGTACTCGACGGCCTGATCCAGCAACGCGTGCTGGCCGACGAGACGCAACGCCTGCACCTGACCGCATCCGACAACGCCGTGCGCGATGCGCTGATGAGCGACCCGATGATCGCGTCGCTGAAGAAGCCCGACGGTTCGATCGACGTCGAACGCTATGCGCAACTGCTGTCGTTCCAGGGGATGACGCCCGAGCAGTATCAGGAGCGCGTGCGCTACAGCCTCGCGCTGCAGCAGATTCCGGCGAGCATCATCGCGAGCGCGTTCACGCCGAAGGGCCCGGCGCAACGCCTGTCGGAGCTGGCCGCGCAGCAGCGCGAAGTGCAGGCGCTGGTGCTGAAGACGAGCGACTACGCGGCGAAGGTGCAGCCGACCGACGCACAGCTCGCCGCGTACTACGACGCGCACAAGCAAAGCTTCGCGACGCCGGAAACCGCGACGATCCAGTATCTCGTCTATTCGCCGGCCGCCGCTGCCGCGAGCGCGCAGCCGACCGAGGCGGACATCAAGAAGTTCTATGACGACAACCCGACGCACTTCCGCTCGGAAGCGCAGGTGCGCGTGAGCCACATTTTCATCGCCGCGGCGAGCAGCGCGAGCGCGGCCGACAAGGCAGCCGCGAAGGCGAAGGCCGAGCAGTTGCTGGCGGACGTGAAGGCGCATCCGGACCAGTTCGCGCCGATCGCGCAGAAGAGCTCGCAGGATGCGCCGTCGGCAGCGAAGGGCGGCGATCTCGGCTTCATCACGCGCGGCTCGACGGCGGGCGGCAAGGCGTTCGACGATGCGGCGTTCGCGCTGAAGCAGGGCGACGTGAGCGGTGTCGTGCAATCGGATCTCGGCTTCCACATCCTGAAGGCGACGGAAGTGAAGCCGTCGGTGGTCAAGCCGTTCGCGGACGTGAAGGACCAGATCGCAATCGACCTGAAGCAGCAGTACGCAGCGAAGGCATTCACGGACAACGCGGAAGGCTTCACGTCGACCGTGTATGAAAAGGCGAAGACGCTGCAGCCGGCCGCCGACAAGTACAAGCTGACGATCCAGACGGCCACCGTCACGCCGACGCCGAATCCGCAATTGCCGCCGACGAGCCCGCTGAACAATCCGAAGTTCCTCGCTGCCGTGTTCGCGAACGATTCGGTGAAGAGCCAGAACAACACGCAGGCGATCGACGTGGGCAACAACACGCTGATCTCGGCGCGCGTGACCGACTACAAGCCGGCTGCCGTGCCCGCGCTCGACGCGATCAAGGACGTCGTGCGTCAGAAGGTCGTTGCCGAGCAGGCTGCGGAACTCGCGAAGAAGGACGGGGCGGCGAAGCTGGCCGAGCTGCAGAAGTCGAAGTCGGCCGACGGCTTCGCGGCCGCGCAGAAGGTGTCGCGCACGCAGTCGCAGGGCCTGACGCCGGCCGCGCTGAGCGCCGTCTACAAGGTCGATGCGAAGACGCTGCCGGCGTATGTCGGTGTCGACCTCGGTGCGGACGGCTATGCGATCTATCGCGTGAACACGGTGATCGTGGGTACGGCCGTCGATCCGCAGCAGCTCGCGGCCGCGCAGCAGCAGATGGCGCAGGTCGAAGCGCAAAGCGAAGGCGAAGCATATCTCGCCGCGCTGCGCGACCGCTCGAAGGTGAAGGTGTACGGCACCACGCAGAGCCAGTCGCAGGACGGCGGCAACTAAGCCACGACCCGGCGCCAACCAAGCGAAGCGCCGTTCACGGTTTCGCATGCAGCAACAGAAAGCCCCGCTTCGAGCGGGGCTTTTTGCTTTCCGGTGGTGGCGAGTCGCGAGGTCAGCCGCGCGGCTTGCCGAGCAGCGGTTTCAACGCCGGCCAGACGTTGTCGAGCAGGATGCCCTGCGCCTGCTGCGCGGGATGCATCTGGTCCGGCTGGAACATCTCGGGCTTGTTCTCGATGCCGGCCAGCAGGAACGGCACGAGCGGTACGCCGAGTTCCTTCGACAGGCGCGTATAGACCGCATGGAACTTCTGCGTGTAGTCGGGCCCGTAGTTGGGCGGCACGTACATGCCGACCAGCACGACCTTCGCGCGCGCCTGCCGCGCATCGGCGATGATGTCGCGCAGGTTCTGCTCGGTCGTCGCGAGCGGCACGCCGCGCAGCGCATCGTTCGAGCCGAGCTCGACGACCACGATCGACGGTTTGAGCCGTTGCAGCACCGCGGGCAGTCGTGCGCGGCCGCCGCTCGTGGTGTCGCCGCTGACGCTTGCATTCGCGACGCTATAATCGATTCGCTCGGTCGCAAGCCGCTGCCGCAGCAGCGCAACCCAGCCGGTGTCGCGCGGCAGCCCGTATTCGGCCGACAGGCTGTCGCCGAGCACGACGAGCGCGGGCTGGCCCGAGGTCGGGGCCGCCGCCGTCGCGGCGCGTGCGGGCATGGTTGTTGCGGCCAGGGTCCCCAGCAGTGCGGCGAGTGCCGCGCGCCTTTTCCAGCGGAATGTCGTGTCCATGTTCAAGATTACCGATCCGATCATCGAAGTCCATGACGTGTGCAAGCGGGTTGCCGATGCAACGGGCGAGCTGACGATCCTCGACGGCATCACGCTCGCCGTGCGGCCCGGCAGCAGCCTCGCGATCGTCGGCGCATCGGGGTCGGGCAAATCGACGCTGCTCGGCCTGCTTGCCGGGTTGGACAGCGCGACGAGCGGCACGGTTCGCCTGCTCGGCCGCGCGCTCGACCAGCTCGACGAGGACGAGCGTGCCGCGCTGCGCAACGGCGCGGTCGGGTTCGTGTTCCAGTCGTTCCAGTTGATGCCGCACCTGACGGCGCTCGAGAACGTGATGCTGCCGCTCGAACTGCAGGGCGGCATCAGTGCGCGCGACGCGGCCGATCGTGCCCGCGCGCTGCTCGTGCAGGTCGGTCTCGGCGAGCGTACCGCGCATTATCCGAAACTGCTGTCGGGCGGCGAGCAGCAGCGCGTCGCGCTCGCGCGCGCGTTCGTCACGCATCCGGCGATCCTGTTCGCCGACGAACCGACCGGCAGCCTCGATGCGGCCACGGGCCACGCGGTCATCGACCTGATGTTCGAGCTGAATCGCACGCACGGTGCGACGCTCGTGCTCGTCACGCACGATCCCGAGCTCGCGCGGCGCTGCGCGACGATGGTTACCATCGACGCCGGACGCATCGTCGCACCGCACGCGGCATAGCGCGGGACTGAATTCTTGCCGGCCGCACAGAGCGGATCGCCCGGTGCGGCCGGCATGCGTGCGACGCCGTCGCGTCAGCGCTCGAGCGCTGCCCGCGCGCGTTCGATCAGCGCGGTCGTCGACGAATCGTGCTTCGCGGGATCGACCGACTCGGCCGACAGGTCGGCTTCGACGACCTTGCCGAGAATCTTGCCGAGCTCCACGCCCCACTGGTCGAACGGATTGATGTCCCACACCGTCGCCTGCACCAGCACCTTGTGCTCGTAGAGCGCGATCAGCGCGCCGAGCGTGCGCGGCGTCAGCGCGTCCACCAGCAGCGTCGTCGTCGGACGGTTGCCGGGGAACGTCAGGTGCGGCGCGAGCGCTTCCTTGCCGGGGCCGGCGACCTGGCGCGCTTCGTCGAGCGTGCGGCCGAGCATCAGTGCTTCGCTTTGCGCGAAGCAGTTCGCGAGCAGCTTCGGATGATGGCTCGCGAGCGGATGCTCGGGCGTCAGCACCGCGATGAAGTCGATCGGCACGATCGTCGGGCCCTGGTGCAGCATCTGGAAAAACGCGTGCTGGCCGTTGGTGCCCGGCTCGCCCCACGTGACGGCCGACGTCGGGTAATCGACGAACGTGCCGTCGAGACGCGCGGACTTGCCGTTGCTTTCCATCTCGAGCTGCTGGAGATACGACGGCAGGTAGTGCAGCGCTTCCGAATACGGCGCGACGAGGTAGCTCTGCGAGCCGAAGAAGTTGCGATACCAGATGCCGATCAGGCCGAGCAGCACCGGCAGGTTGCGCTCGAGCGGCGCTTCACGGAAATGGCGATCCATGTCGTTCGCGCCGGCGAGCAGTTCGTCGAACTGCTCGGGCCCGACCGCGATCATGATCGACAGGCCGACCGCCGACCACAGCGAATAGCGGCCACCGACCCAGTCCCACATTTCGAACACGTTGTCCGCGGCGATGCCGAACTTCACGACTTCGGCCGGGTTCGCCGACACGCCGACGAAGTGCTTCGCGAGCGCGTCCTCGGGGCAGCCGCGCGCGACGAACCAGTCGCGCAGCGAGCGTGCGTTCGTCATCGTCTCGAGCGTCGTGAAGGTCTTCGACACGATGATCGCGAGCGTTTCTTCCGGGTCGACCTGTTCGAGCACGCGCGCGAGATCGGCGCCGTCGACGTTCGACACGAAGTGCGTCGAGATGTCGGGCGTCGCGACATGGTGCAGCGCGTGCACGACCATCTTCGGCCCGAGATCCGAGCCGCCGATGCCGATGTTGATCACGTGGCGGATGCGCTTGCCGGTATAGCCGGTCCACGCGCCGCTGCGCACGGCGCGCGCGAAGGTCGCCATCTTCGCGCGCTCGGCGCTGACCTGCGCATGGAACGGCGCGTGCGGGTCCGTCGCGCGCAGCGCGGTGTGCAATGCGGCGCGGCCTTCGGTCGGGTTGACGATCTCGCCGGCGAACATCGCGTCGCGGCGCGCTTCGACGCCCGCTTCGCGGGCCAGCTGCACGAGCAGGCGCAGCGTGTCGTCGTTGATGCGGTTCTTCGAGAAGTCGGCCGCAAGGCCGCCGCCCGGGACCGTGAAGCGTTCGGCGCGGGTCGGCGCGCGGTCGTTTTCCGGCGCGAACCAGTCGCGCAGCCGTGCATGGCGGATTTGTTCGAAGTGGGATTGAAGGGCAGTCCAGGCGGGGAGCGAATTCAGCGTCATGGCGGTTCGAGTGAAGCGTGAATCGGGAGGAATGCCGCGCCGGCGCCTCGGGATCGGAAGGCCGGCGGACGAGCGGGCCCGCCGTGCGGCGGGGGCACTCAGTATAGCGGCGTTACATGTCGGCGCGCGGCGACGGGTAAAAAAGGCGATTGATCAGCGTGCGCACCATCGGCGCGAGTTCGCCCGCGGTGAGGCCGGCCGGCCCGGTGCCGTGCGCGGTCAGCGTATCGGCCGCGAGGCCGTGCAGGTAGACGCCCGCGAGTGCGGCCTCGTACGGCGCGACGCGCTGCGCGAGCAACGCGCCGATCAGGCCGCCGAGCACGTCGCCGGTGCCGCCGGTGGCGAGCGCCGCATTGCCGGTCGGGTTGATCGTCAGGCGGCCGTCGGGCGCGGCGATCACCGTGCCCGAACCCTTCAGGACGACGACGCTCGCGTAGCGCGTGGCGAGCGCCTGGGCCGCGGCCAGTCGATCGTGCTGTACCGACGCCGTGTCGCTGCCGAGTAGCCGCGCTGCCTCGAGCGGATGCGGCGTCAGCACGCACGCATTGCCGCGCGTGCCGCGGGCGGCCACGGCGGCCGCGAGGTCGGCGTGCGTCGCGACGAGGTTCAGCGCGTCGGCGTCGAGCAGCGTCACGGCATCGTGCGCGAGCACGTCGCGCACGAGGGTGGCTGCGGCCTCGCGCGTGCCGAGGCCGCAGCCTGCTGCGATCGCGGACATCGCGTCGAGGTCGAGGCCGTCCGCGGGATGCAGCATCAGTTCGGGAAACGGCGGGTCGTACGGCGGCGCGCCGGCGCCGAGAAAACCGACATGCACCTTGCCGGCGCCCGCGAACAGCGCGGCGCGCGCGGCGAGGATCGGCGCGCCGCACATGCCCGTGTCGCCGCCGAGCACCGCGAGGCTGCCGAACGTGCCCTTGTGCGACGCGAACGCGCGGGCGGGCAATGCGGCGGCGAATCGTGCCGGTGCATTCAGCACGATGGCCGGCGCGGCGGGTGGGGCGACGTCGAGCGACGCGATGTCGATCTGGCCGGCGAGGTCGCGGCCGTCACCGGTGTAAAGGCCCGGTTTCGCGCCGATGAAGGTGAGCGTGTGGGTCGCGGCGACCGCGACGCCCGCGCCGACGATCCGGCCCGTGTCGCTGTCCAGTCCGCTCGGCGCGTCGAGCGCGAGCACGCGGCCGCCGCTTCGGGCATGCGCGGCGATGCGCGCGGCCTGGGTGGCGAACGGACCGTCGAGCGCGCGACCGAGGCCGATGCCGAACAGTCCGTCGACGACCCAGGCGTAATCGTCGAGCGAGGCGGGCGGTTCGGTCGACAGCGGCACGCCGGCCGCGCGCGCGAGGCCGAGCGCCCATTGCGCATCGTCCGGCTTGACCGGTACGGGCATCCAGGCCTGCGTCGCGACACCGAGCTGCTGCAGCTGCGCGGCGGCCACCAGCGCGTCGCCGCCGTTGTTGCCGGGGCCGACCGCGAACCAGACCGGGCGGTCGTCGCCGGCGACCCGTTCGGACAGCCAGCGCGCGGCGGCGGCGCCCGCGCGGCCCATCAGCGTGTGCGGCGGCAGTTCGGCGGTCGCGGCGGCCTCGGCCGCGCGCAGGTCGGCGACGCGCAGCAGCGCGAGCGGGACGGAATCGGGAAGCGGGCGGGTATTCGTCATCGCGGGGTCATGGCGGCGGGAGGAAGCGCCCCGGGACGGGCCCGCGGCGGTCAGGTCGTGAAGCGCGCGGCGCTGAGCGCGGCGAGCGTGTCGGCGGGCCACTGCTGCGTGTCGCCGGCCAGACAGTCCGTCACCACTTTAGCAGACCCGCACGCGAGGCCCCAACCGGCCGGGCCGTGACCGAAATTGGCGAACACGCGCGGATGCGGGGTCGGACCGACGACCGGCAGGCCGTCCGGCGACAGCAGTTGCGTGCCTTGCCACGACAGCGCGGCGGAAATCTTCGCGGCGCCCGGCACCCAGTCGTGGACGGCCTGGCCGAGCAGCGCGAGCGCGGCTTCGGACAGTGGCTCGGGGAGCGGCTTCGCGGTGTCGGCGAGACTTTGCAGCACGGCGCCGCCGCCGATGCGCAGCCGCTGGTGGGTGCGCGTGATCGAGATCCGCTTGATCGAATCGACGACGCTCAGGTGCGGCGCATGTTCTTCGTACGCGACCGGCGCGGTCAGCGTATGCGCGCGGACCGGGTGCAGCGGCAGCCGCCAGCCGAGCCGCTCCAGCAGCGGCAGGCTGCCGGCGCCGGCAGCGACCACGATCGCGTCGGCCGCCATCACGTCGACCTCGTGCGCCTTCTTCGCGTGCCGTCCGCGGGCCGGTGCGAGCTCGATCGCGGCGCGGCCGGTGTCGACGCGGATCGCCGCGACGTCCGCGCCGAAGCGGAACTGCACGCCGTGCTCGTCGAGCGTCTGCTTGACCAGTTTCGCGAACAGCGGGCAGTTTCCGGTGCGCTCGCTCTCGAGCAGCACGCCGCCGGCGAAGCCGGGCTCGGCCGGCACCGACGGCTCGAGCGCCGCGCATTCGTCGGCGGTGAGCACGCGGTACGGCTGGTCGAGCGCGCGCAGCAGGTCGAGCGCCGGCTGCAGCGCTTCCCAGTCGCGCGGGTCGCGCACGACGTGCAGGATCCCGGCTTTCTGCTCGAATTCGAGCTGGAAGCGCGCCTCGATGTCGGCGAGCGACTCGCGCGACGCGTCGATCAGCGGGCGCAGCCGTGCATACTGCGCGGTGAATGCATCGGGTTCGCGCAGCGCGGCGAGCTGCTTGACGAAGCGGCGCACGCCGCCGTTGAAGCCCGGCTTGTAGACGATGCCGGTGTCGCGCGGCTGGCGCTGGCGCATGAAGGTCGGGCCGAACCAGACGTCGAGCGGGCTCGGCAGCAGCGTGCCGCCGTCGCCGTAGGTCGCGCCCTGCGCGACGGTCGCGTGGCGTTCGACCACGCACACGCGATGGCCGGCCGCGCGCAGCTGGTAGGCGGTGGCGACGCCGCTGATTCCGCCGCCGATGACGATGACATCCATGGATTGCTTCGATGACGGGCGGCGCGCACGCCGCCCGGTGAGAATTCGCTGACGGGCCCCCGGCCCGGTGAACCGGGAATGATAGCGCCAAAATCGCGCGAACCGGTGCCACGCAACCCCATCCGATTCCGCCGTCTTGCCGTCACAGGCCACCGCGGCCGCGCACGCTGGCCCGGCGGCCGGCCGGGCGCGGCGGATGCCGGTGCACCGTTGCGGTGCGTGATGGGTGCCGATCAGGGTGCCGATCAGCCGGTCTGGGATGACCGACTTCCGGGTATAATTACGGCCTTCCTTTCGCCCCACGTCGCCACCTCGCGCGACTCATCGACGTCAGTCCAGCCCATGGCTCACTTCTCGTGTTTTCCCGGCGCTTCGGCCCTCTCCGATTTCCGTCAAACCCGTCTGCTCGACACGCTCAGGCAAATCGACGCCAACATCGTCGCGGTACGCGGCCAGTTCCTGCACTTCGTCAATGCGGCCGAGCCGCTGTCGGCCGACGACAGCGCGCGCATCGACGCGCTGATGCACTACGGCGCGCCGTTCGAGCCGGCGGCCGAGAAGGGCACGACCGAGACCTTCGTCGTGCTGCCGCGCTTCGGCACCGTTTCGCCGTGGGCGAGCAAGGCGACCGACATCGCGCAGCACTGCGGCCTCACGCAGGTGCGCCGCATCGAGCGCGGCGTCGAATTCACGGTCACGCTGAAGTCGGGCCTGCTCGGCGGCAAGAAGGCGCTGTCCGACGACGCGCGCGCCGCGGTGGCAGCCGCGCTGCATGACCGGATGACCGAAAGCGTGGTCGCCGCGCGCGACGACGCGAAGCACCTGTTCGACGAGCTGCCGGCCAAGCCGCTCGCGACCGTCGACGTGCTGGGCGTCGGCCGTGCCGCGCTCGAGCGCGCGAACGTCGAGCTGGGCCTCGCGCTCGCCGACGACGAGATCGACTACCTGGTCGACGCGTTCCGCAAGCTCGAACGCAACCCGACCGACGTCGAGCTGATGATGTTCGCGCAGGCGAACAGCGAGCACTGCCGTCACAAGATCTTCAACGCGAACTGGACGATCGACGGCGAAGCGCAGGACATGTCGCTGTTCGCGATGATCCGCAACACCGAGAAGCTGAGCCCGCAAGGCACGATCGTCGCGTATTCGGACAACTCGTCGATCATGGTCGGCGCCGAAGCCGAGCGCTGGTTCCCGCGCAACGCGGGCGCGGCCGGCGAGCCGGGCGAGCGCTACGGGCGCCACACCGAGCTCACACACACGCTGATGAAGGTCGAGACGCACAACCACCCGACGGCGATCTCGCCGTTCCCGGGCGCGGCGACCGGCGCGGGCGGCGAGATCCGCGACGAAGGCGCGACGGGCCGCGGTGCGCGTCCGAAGGCCGGCCTCACGGGCTTCACGGTGTCGAACCTCGACCTGCCGGACGCACGCCAGTCGTGGGAGAACGCACGCGACGCGGCGCAGCCGGTCGCCGAGCGCAACCCGAACGAGCAGCACGGCCCGTATGGCCGTCCGGACCGCATCGCGTCGCCGCTGCAGATCATGATCGACGGCCCGCTCGGCGGCGCCGCGTTCAACAACGAATTCGGCCGGCCGAACCTCGGCGGCTATTTCCGCGTGTACGAGCAGAACGTCGGCGGGAAGGTGCACGGCTATCACAAGCCGATCATGATCGCGGGCGGCCTCGGCAACATCGCGGATCAGCACACGCACAAGCACGACGTGCCGGCCGGCTCGCTGCTGATCCAGATCGGCGGCCCCGGCATGCGGATCGGCATGGGCGGCGGCGCGGCGAGCTCGATGGCGACCGGCGCGAACACGGCCGAACTCGACTTCGACTCGGTGCAGCGCGGCAACCCGGAAATCGAGCGGCGCGCGCAGGAAGTGATCAACGGCTGCTGGCAGCTCGGCGCGGAAAACCCGATCCTGAGCATCCACGACGTCGGCGCGGGCGGCCTGTCGAACGCGTTCCCCGAGATCGTCGACGGCGCGGGCAAGGGCGCACGCTTCGAACTGCGCAAGGTCGCGCTCGAGGAATCGGGCCTGTCGCCGCGCGAAATCTGGTCGAACGAGGCGCAGGAGCGCTACGTGCTGGCGATCGCGCCGGCTGATCTGCCGCGCTTCGAGGCGATCTGCGCACGCGAGCGCTGCCCGTTCGCGGTGGTCGGTATCGCGACCGACGAACGCCAGCTGAAGCTCGTCGACGACGAAGCGAAGGGCACCGAAGAATACCCGGTCGACATGCCGATGGAAGTGCTGCTCGGCAAGCCGCCGCGCATGCATCGCGACGTCACGCGTGTCGCGACCGAGCGCGCGCCGGTCGACGTGACGGGCGTCGCGCTGTCGGAAATCGCGGTCGACGTGCTGAAGCACCCGACGGTCGGCAGCAAGTCGTTCCTGATCACGATCGGCGACCGTTCGGTCGGCGGCACGTCGGTGCGCGACCAGATGGTCGGCCCGTGGCAGGTGCCGGTGGCCGACTGCGCGGTGACCGCGCTCGACTACGCGGGCTTCAAGGGCGAGGCGATGACGATGGCCGAGCGCACGCCGCTCGCGGTGATCGACGCGCCGGCGTCGGGCCGCATGGCGGTCGGCGAGGCGATCACGAACATCGCGAGCGCGCCGATCGCGTCGCTCGACAAGCTGAAGCTGTCGGCGAACTGGATGGCCGCGTGCGGCACGGCCGGCGAGGACGCCGCGCTGTTCGACACGGTCAAGGCGATCGGCATGGAGCTGTGCCCGGCGCTCGGGATCGGCATCCCGGTCGGCAAGGACTCGTTGTCGATGAAGACGAAGTGGGACGAGCAGGGCGTCGCGAAGGAAGTCGTGTCGCCGGTGTCGCTGATCATCTCCGCGTTCGCGCCGGTCGAAGACGTGCGCCGTCACCTGACGCCGCAACTGCGCCGCATCGCCGACGCAGGCGACAGCGTGCTGATCGCGATCGATCTCGGCCGCGGCAAGAACCGCATGGGCGGCAGCATCTTCGCGCAGGTCACGCAGCAGGTCGGTGACACGACGCCGGACGTCGACGATCCGGAAGACCTGAAGCGCTTCTTCAACGCGATCCAGTCGCTCAACGCGCAAGGCAAGCTGCTCGCGTACCACGACCGCTCGGACGGCGGCCTGTGGGCGACGGTGTGCGAAATGGCGTTCGCGGGTCACGCGGGCGTGTCGCTGAACGTCGACATGCTGACGCTCGACCCGAATCACGAATCCGACTACGGCGACGCGAAGGACTGGGCGAAGCAGACGAGCGGCCGTCGCGAGGATCGCACGCTGCGCGCGCTGTTCTCGGAAGAACTCGGTGCCGTCGTGCAGGTGCGCGCGGCCGATCGCGACGCGGTGCTCGGTGCGCTGCGCGAGTTCGGCCTGTCGGCGTGCTCGCACGTGATCGGCACGGTCAACGATCGCGACGTGATCGAGGTGTACCGCGACGCGAAGAAGGTGTTCGACGCGCCGCGCGCGGAACTCCATCGCGCATGGGGCGAAGTGAGCTGGCGCATCGCGCGCCTGCGCGACAACCCCGCCTGCGCGGACGCCGAATACGACGCGCTGCTCGATGCGGCCGACCCGGGCATCTCGCCGGTGCTCACGTTCGATCCGGCCGACGACATCGCAGCACCGTTCATCGCGACGGGCGCGCGCCCGCGCGTCGCGATCCTGCGCGAGCAGGGCGTGAACTCGCACCTCGAAACGGCATACGCATTCGACCGTGCGGGCTTCGATGCGCACGACGTGCACATGAGCGACCTGCTGGCCGGCCGCGCGACGCTCGCCGATTTCGCGGGCGCGGTGGCATGCGGCGGCTTCTCGTACGGCGACGTGCTGGGCGCGGGCGAAGGCTGGGCGAAGACGATCCGCTTCAACGCGAATCTCGCCGACATGTTCTCGGCCTTCTTCGCGCGCCCCGACACGTTCGCGCTCGGCATCTGCAACGGCTGCCAGATGCTGTCGAGCCTCGCGTCGATGATCCCGGGCGCCGAAGCGTGGCCGAAGTTCACGCGCAACAAGTCCGAGCAGTTCGAGGCGCGCTTCTCGTTCGTCGAAGTGGAGAAGTCGCCGTCGATCTTCTTCGCGGGGATGGAAGGCTCGCGGATTCCGGTGGCGGTCGCGCACGGCGAAGGCTATGCGGACTTCTCGCAGCAAGGCGACATCGACCGCGTCGCGGTCGCGATGCGCTACGTCGACCACCGCGGCGAAGCGACCGAGCGTTATCCGTTCAACCCGAACGGGTCGCCGGCCGGCATCACGTCGGTCACGACGGCCGACGGCCGCTTCTCGGTGCTGATGCCGCACATGGAGCGCGTGCACCGCACGGTCACGATGAGCTGGCATCCGGAAGGCTGGGGCGAAGCAAGCCCGTGGATGCGCGTGTTCCGCAACGCACGCCGCTGGATCGGCTGATGTTCGATCCGCACGCGCCGGTCGAGATCGTCACGCTGCGCGATGAGCGCGCGAGCGACGTCGAGGCGATCGGTCGCGTGATCGTGGCCGCGTTCGCGGACGCGCCGCAGCACGGCGCGTTCGAGCGGCGGATCGTCGACGCGTTGCGCGCGGATGGCGCGCTCGGCGTGTCGCTCGTCGCGGAGCGCGACGAGCGCGTGATCGGCCATGTCGCGTTCTCGCCGGTCTCGATCGGCGGCGAGCCGGCAGGCAGCCAGCAGTGGTACGGGCTCGCGCCGCTCGCGGTACTGCCCGAATGCCGGCGCCAGAGCATCGGCGCGGGGCTCGTGCGTGCGGGGCTCGACGCGTTGCGCCGGCTCGGCGCGCGCGGCTGCGTCGTGCTCGGTGATCCCGGGTACTACGCGCGTTTCGGTTTCGTGCCGTCCGGCGATCTCGTGTTCGCGGATGCGCCGCCCGAGCACTTCCTCGCCTTGGCATTCGACGACGCCGCGCCGCGGCCATCGGGCGACGTCCGCTATCACGACGTGTTCCATCCGGTGTAACGGTTCGGTGCGCCGGCCGTGTGCGATCTCGCCGGACTCGACCGAATGAACTGAAAAGCCGCTTCGACGCGGCTTTTTCTTTGCGTAGCGCCGTTTTCGTCATCCATTTTTCCTGTCCCGCCCGCCGACCGGCGCAATCGCGCCGGCCAATCGCGTTTCAGTGATCCGGCACACGCAGCGGATCGTCCGCCCTTGCTACGGTGTCCGCGTCAACGGGAGTCATCGAAATGAATTCGGACAGCTACAGCGGCCGTGCAGGCGAGGCGCGCGCGCAACTGCACTCGATCCAGATCCTGCGGGCCGTTGCGGCGCTGCTGGTGGCGTTCTGGCATTTCGCCGCCGCGATGCCGCTCTATCACCCTGCGCCCGCATGGATCAACACGCGCAATTTCGCGGCGATCGGCAATGCGGGCGTCGACCTGTTCTTCGTGATCAGCGGCTTCATCATCTTGCATACGCATCGCCGCGATGCGGCCGGGTGGGCCGCGGCCGGCCGGTTCCTGAAGCGGCGGGTGCTGCGGATCTATCCGCTGTACTGGATGTGGACCACCGTGCTCGTGGCGATGTGGAGCGCGCATCTCGTGCTGAAGAGTCATCACGCGACGCTCCATTACCTGATCTGCTCGTACCTGTTGTGGCCGGCGGCGAATCCGGACGGTATCTGGCGGCCGTTTCTGGAGCAGGGCTGGACGCTCGGCTACGAGATCTACTTCTATTTCGCATTCGCCGTTGCGATCGCGCTCGGCTTGCGCCGCCTGCTGCTGCCGTTTCTCGCGTCCGCCTTCCTGACGGTCGGCGTGGCCTGCCACCTGCTCGGTGCGCCGACGTCGGTCACGATGCTGACCGGCGCGCAACTGATCGGCGAATTCCTGCTCGGCATCGTCGCGGCGATGGTGTATGCAGCCGTGCGCGATCGCTGGACGCCCGCCGCGATGCTGGCCGTCGGCCGGATGCTGGTCGTCGCGGGTGTGCTCGGGCTGCTCGGCGCGGCACTGGCCGGCGCGGACGGTGTGGGCAATCCGCCGATGGCGCTGTTCGTCGGTCATGCGCCGCGTGCGCTCGTCTACGGCGGTCCGGCGTTCCTGCTGGTGCTGGGCGCGGTGCTGATCGACCACGTGCGACCGGTCGCGGACAGCGCGCTGGTGTTGCTGGGCAACGCGTCGTATTCGATCTACCTGACGCACAACTTCGTCGTGGCGGCCGTCGCGACGGCGCTCAAGCACGGCGCGGGGCAGCAGGTCGGTGCGGACTGGATCGTCGCTGGCGGTCTCGCGCTCGTCGCCGTGGTTGGAGCAGGTGCGTATCGGCTGATCGAACAGCCGGTACTCGGCGTGCTCGCGAGGACGTTCGCAACCGACCGGGCGCGTGCGCGATCGGCAGCGCCGGCGAAGGCGTAGCGCGATGTGCATGCGCTGGCGCTGACGTCGGGATCGGCGCGAGTGCGAGTGCCGGCACGGGCCGGCACTCGCGACACGAGCGACGATGGCGACGCGTTGGTTGCGCGTCGGCGCGCACCGCAAGCGCACATGAAAAAGGCCGCTCCAGGGAGCGGCCTTCGCGTGGGCGATCGTCGCCGACGTTACTGGATTTTCGCCTGCTGGCGCAGGCCTTCCTCGAACGCCTGCAGCTTCTGCTGCACGAGCTGCTGCGCGATCTGCGCCTTCACCTGGTCGAACGGCGGCGGGGCGATGTCGCGGACGTCGTCGACACGGATGATGTGCCAGCCGAACTGCGTCTTCACCGGCGCGTCGGTCATCTGGCCTTTCTGCAGCTTCTGCGCCGCGGCCGCGAATTCCGGCACGTACGCCTTCGGGTCGGACCAGTCGAGGTCGCCGCCGTTCTTGCCCGAGCCCGGATCCTTCGAGTATTGCTTCGCCAGGTCCTCGAACTTCGCGCCGCCCTTGATCTTCGCGATCAGGTCCTTCGCCTGCTGCTCGCTGTCGACGAGGATGTGGTGCAGGTGATACTCGCGGTTGCCGCCGGCACCCTTCACGAGGTCGTCATAACGCGCCTTCACTTCCGCGTCGGTCGGCTGGTTCTTCTTCAGGAAGCTCTCGATCATCGAGCGCAGCACGACCGTCTGCTGCGCGACGGCGACCTGCGCCTTCACGTCCGGGCGGTTCGGGATGCCTTCGCGGATCGCTTCCTGCATCAGGATTTCGCGGTTCACGAGTTCCTGGCGCACGGCCTGCTGCAGTTGCGGGCTGTCGGTCTGGCCTTGCTGGACGAGCTGCGCGACCATCGCATCGGCGCGCGACTTCGGAATCGGCGTGCCGTTGACGACGGCGATGTTCTGGGCGAATGCCGGTGCCGCTGCAAAAGCAGCCGCCGCGACCCACAGGCGGGGGGATTTCAGGATCATCGGGAATTCCTGTTGAGACTAGATTGAAGATTCGTTGAATTCTTCGGGCGTGTAAGCCACGATCGCGAGCGCGTGAATGCCGCGCTGCATCGCATCAGCGAGCGCATCATACACCAGCCGGTGGCGCGCGACGCGCGGCTTGCCCGCGAACGCGGCCGACACGATCGTGACCGTGAAGTGGCCGCCGGCAGCGGCGCCGGCGTGGCCCGCGTGCTGCGCGCTGTCGTCGCGCACCGCGAGCGACAGCGGCGCGAGCGCGGCGGTGAGGCGCGCTTCGATCAGCGCGATACGTTCGTCGGGCGAGGCGTCGAGGAAAGCGTCGGTCATGTCATTCGTCCTTCAGGTACTTCGTGAGCCACAGGCTCTGCAGGATGATGAACACGACCATCGCGCCCGTCGTGCCGAACAGCTTGAAGTTCACCCACTGCGATTCGGTGTAGTTGTGCACCACGTACAGGTTCGCGACGCCGAGCACCGCGAAGAACAGCGCCCACGCGACGTTCAGCTTGTCCCACACGGGGTGCGGCAGCGTCAGCTGCTTGCCCATCATCTTCTCGATCAGGTTGTTGCCGAACGCATAGCGCGCGGCGAGCAGCCCGATCGCAAACAGCCAGTACAGCACAGTCGGTTTCCATTGAATGAATTTCTCGTCATGCAGGACGAGGGTAGCGCCGCCGAACACGACGATCACGCCGAGACTGACCCACAGCATCGTGTCGACCTTCCGGTGCCGGAAGGCGACCCACGCGACCTGGGCCAGCGTCGCGACGATCGCGACGGCGGTGGCGGTGAAGATGCCCCAGACCTTGAAGGCGGCGAAAAACAGGATGATCGGAAACAGATCGAACAGGAATTTCATGGCGCTCGCAGCTGCGTGAAAGGCCGCATCGCGCGGCCTTTCACCGTTGTGGGGACCCGCCGGGCGCCACCGTCCGGGATCGGGGCAGCCGGCAAGGCTGTCCGACCGATCCGTCCGGTGCCGCTCATTCGTTTTCGGGTCGGGACTCGAAGTTTAACGCAGCCGAATTGATGCAGTACCGCAAACCGGTCTTGTCGCGCGGGCCGTCCTCGAACACGTGGCCGAGATGCGCGCCGCAATGGTTGCAGCGGACCTCGACGCGCACCATTCCGTGCGAGCGGTCGATCTTCTCGTCGATCACCTCGCCGTTGAGCGGCTTGAAGTAGCTGGGCCAGCCGCAGCCCGAATGGAACTTGGCGCCGGATTCGAACAGCGGTGTGCTGCAGACGACGCACTTGTAGATGCCGGCGTCCTCGGTGTCGGTGTATTCGCCGGTGAACGCGCGCTCGGTCGCCGCATGCTGCGTGACCTCGTACTGCATCGGCGTGAGCCGGCGGCGCAGTTCGGCGTCGTCCTTCTGGTACGGGAAGGTCTTGTCGTCGGAATCGTGTGACATGGGGGAGTTCTCCTGATCGGTCGGTCGGGTCGGTCGGGTCACGACGAGCAGCTCACTTCGAGCGACCCGGCCCAGTCGGGCGGCAATGCCGCATACGCTTCATGTTCCGGTTGTTCGTCGAACGGGCGGCGCAGCACCTGCGCGAGTCGTTCGACTTCGGAAAAATCCTTTTCCTTCGCGCGCCGGATCGCGACTTCGGCCAGATGGTTGCGCAGCACGTATTTCGGGTTCACGCGATTCATCGCGGCCGCGCGGGCCGCGTCGTCGCGCGTTTCCTCGGACAGCCGCGCGCGGTAGAGGTTCGCCCACGCGTCGAACGCGTCGCGATCGATGAACAGGTCGCGCACCGGCGCGTCGCGGCTCGCGTCGTGCTTCGAGATCTGCGCGAGGCGGCGGAACGTCAGCGTGAAGTCCGCATGGCTCGCGTGCATCGTTTCGAGCAGCTTGTTCGCGAGCTCGGCGTCGTTCTCGCGTTCGAGCTCGAGGCCGAGCTTCGCGCGCATCGCGCGCTCGAGCGCGGGGCCGAAGCGTTCCGGAAACTTCGCGAGCACGGCCTGCGCGTCGTCGACCGCTCGCTCGGCGCGCGCATCGTCGTCGGCGATGCCGTGCTGCAGCCCGATCAGCGGCAGCAGCGCCTGCGCGAGGCAGTAGCAGTTCCAGTGCGCGATGCGCGGCTGCATCCGGTACGCGTAGCGGCCGCTCGTGTCGGAGTGGTTGCAGATGTGGTTCGCGTCGAACGCGTCGACGAAGCCGAACGGGCCGTAGTCGATCGTCACGCCGAGGATCGACATGTTGTCGGTGTTCATCACGCCGTGACAGAAGCCGACCGCCTGCCACTGCGCGACGAGGTCGGCCGTGCGCAGCGTCGCGGCTTCGAGCAGCGCGAGGTACGGATCGTCGGCGTCGCGGCATGCGGGATAGAAGCGCTCGATCACGTGATCGGCGAGCTGGCGCAGCAGGTCCGGGCGATCGTTCGAGAAGAAGTGCTCGAAGTGGCCGAAGCGCACGAAGCTCTCCGACACGCGCGTGACGACGGCCGACGTCTCGATCTCCTCGCGCACCACCGGCTGGTCGGAGCCGATCACCGTGAGCGCGCGGGTGGTCGGAATGCCGAGGTGATGCATCGCTTCCGAGCACAGGAATTCGCGGATCGACGAACGCAGCACCGCGCGGCCGTCGCCCATCCGTGAATACGGCGTGCGGCCGCCGCCCTTGATCTGCAGTTCGTAGCGCCGGCCGTCGGTGCCGGCGAGTTCGCCGATCGTCAGCGCGCGGCCGTCGCCGAGCTGGCCGGCCCACACGCCGAATTGGTGGCCGGAATACACCGACGCGTACGGCATCGCGCTCGCGGGCCAGTCGCGCGTCGGGTTGCCGGCGAACAGCTCGGCGAATCCGGGTTGGGCGGCGAGCGACGCCGGCAGGCCGAGCAGGCGCGCGACTTCGTCGGAAAAGCCGACGACGTACGGCGCGGGCAGCGGTGCTGCCGGCAGCCGCGTATGAAACGCGTCGCCGAGTGCGACGAACGCGCCGACGGCCGGCGCGCCGAGCGTGGCGGCGAGGTCGGGGAGAGTGTCAGCCGTAGCGGCTGCGCTTCGGGAAAACGACATGTTGAGCGCCTCTGGGTAAGCCGATATTGTAAGGCGGCGCCGCGCCGCCCGCATGGCGGCCCGCGCGCCTTGCGCCAGGCCGGTCCGGGCCGTGGACGGGTTGCAGGCTGGCGCATCGCTTCGAGGCTGGTCACCGATTCGCGTCCTTCCGGGAGAACAAGACGATGGGTAAGCCGTTGCTGGGCCAGATGATGGACATGCCGTTGCTGGTGTCGTCGCTGATCGCGCATGCCGCGCGTTATGCGGGCGACACGGAGATCGTGTCGCGGCGCGTGGAAGGCGACCTGCATCGCTACACGTACCGCGACTGCGAGCAGCGCGCGAAGCGCCTCGCGCAGGCGCTCGCACGGCTCGGCGTCGAAGCTGGCGATCGTGTCGGCACGCTGGCCTGGAACGGCTACCGGCATCTGGAGGCGTACTACGGAATCGGCGGGATGGGCGCCGTGTGCCACACGATCAACCCGCGGCTCTTTCCCGAGCAGATCGCCTACATCGTCAACCACGCGGAAGACCGCTACGTCTTCTTCGACATCAATTTCGCGCCGCTCGTCGACGCGATCGCGCCGCAGTGCCCGCACGTGAAGGGCTGGATCGCGATGACGGATGCCGCGCACCTGCCGTCCGGCGCGACGCCGTACCTGTGCTACGAAACGCTCGTCGACGCCGAGGACGGCCGCTACGACTGGCCGCGCCTCGACGAACTACAGGCGTCCGGCCTGTGCTACACGTCGGGCACGACCGGCAATCCGAAGGGCGTGCTGTATTCACATCGCTCGACGGTGCTGCACGCCTACGGCGCCGCGCTGCCCGACGCGATGAACCTGTCGGCGCTGGACGCGGTGTTGCCCGTCGTGCCGATGTTCCATGTGAACGCTTGGGGGCTGCCGTACGCGGTGCCGCTCACCGGCGGCAAGCTCGTGCTGCCCGGCAAGGACCTCGACGGCAAGTCGCTGTACGAACTGATGGAGGCCGAACGCGTGACGTTCTCCGCGGGCGTGCCGACCGTGTGGCTCGGGCTGCTGAACTACATGCGCGAGGCCGGCGTGCGCTTCTCGACGCTGAACCGCACGGTGATCGGCGGTTCGGCTTGCCCGCCCGCGATGCTGCGCACGTTCGAGGACGAATACGGCGTGCGCGTGATCCACGCGTGGGGAATGACCGAGCTGTCGCCGCTCGGCACGCTCGCGAAGCTCAACTGGGCGCAGTCGCAGCGGCCGCTCGACGTGCAGCGCCGGTTGCTGGAGAAGCAGGGGCGCGTGATCTGCGGTGTCGACATGCGGATCGTCGGCGACGACGGCCGCGAACTGCCGTGGGACGGCGTCGCGTTCGGCGAGCTGCAGGTGCGCGGGCCCTGGGTGATCGATCACTACTTCAAGGGCGATACGTCGCCGCTGTCGGACGGCTGGTTCCCGACCGGCGACGTCGCGACGATCGACCCCGACGGCTTCCTGCAGATCACCGACCGCAGCAAGGACGTGATCAAGTCCGGCGGCGAGTGGATCAGCTCGATCGACATCGAGAACGTCGCGATCGCGCACCCGGGCGTCGCCGAAGCCGCGTGCATCGCGTGCGCGCACCCGAAATGGACCGAGCGTCCGCTGCTCGTCGTGGTGCCGCGCGAGGGGGCGAACCTGACCCGCGACGCGCTGCTCGCGTTCTACGAAGGCAAGGTCGCGAAGTGGTGGGTGCCCGACGATGTCGTGTTCGTCGAATCGCTGCCGCACACCGCGACCGGCAAGCTGCAGAAGCTGAAGCTGCGCGAGACGTTCCGCGACTACGTGCTGCCGACGGCGCGCTGCGCACCGTAAGCCGCAGCCGCCGACGGCCCGCCGCGCGGTCGCCCGATCCGGCCCCCGGATCGGGAACAAATTCAAATTGAACGACCGTGCTTTTTCGTTGTATGCTGCCTCCGTTCGATCCGGACATGCGGCCGTTCGACCGCGCACAATGAAGCGCAGCCACCCCGGCGCGCGATGCATGGAGGCAGGCAGATGGCAGTGGATTACTCGACTCGCGACGGCGTGGCCGTCATCACGCTCAACAATCCGCCGGTCAACGGGCTCGGCCTGTCGACGCGCCAGGGCGTCATGGACGCGCTCGATCGTGCCGCGCAGGATCCGTCGGTCACGGCGATCGTGCTGACCGGCGCGGGCCGCGCGTTCTCGGGCGGTGCCGACATCACCGAATTCAATACCCCGAAGGCCTTGCAGGAGCCGACGCTGCACACCGTGATCCGCGCGGTGGAGGCGAGCGCGAAGCCGGTCGTCGCGGCGCTGCACAGCGTCGTGATGGGCGGCGGTCTCGAGCTCGCGCTCGGCGCGCACTATCGCGTCGCGGCGCCCGGCGCGCAGGTCGCGCTGCCCGAAGTGAAGCTCGGCCTGTTGCCGGGCGCGGGCGGCACGCAGCGGCTGCCGCGCGCGGTGGGCCTCGAAACCGCGCTGAACATGATCGTGTCGGGTGCGCCGGTGCCGTCGGAGCAGCTTGCGACGAGCGGATTGTTCGACGAAATGGCCGACGGCGACCTGCTCGATGCGGCCGTCGCGTTCGCGCGCAAGGTCGGCGCGCAGCAGGGGCCGCATCCGCGCGTGCGCGATCGCAAGATCGTCCACGAGAATGCCGCGGGCTTCATCCAGTTCGCGCGCAATTCCGCGCGGGCCGCCGCGCCGAATTTCCCCGCGCCGCACAAGTGCATCGACGCGATCGAGGCCGGCGTGCTGAACGGCTTCGACAAGGGCAGCGTCGCCGAACGCGACGGTTTCGTCGCGCTGATGATGACGCCGGAAAGCCGCGCGCTGCGGCACGCGTTCTTCGGCGAGCGCGCGGCGAGCAAGATTCCCGACGTGCCGGCCGATACGCCGGTGCGCGAGATCCGCCGCGTCGGCGTGATCGGCGCGGGCACGATGGGTGGCGGGATCGCGATGAACTTCGTCAACGCGGGCCTGCCCGTCACGCTGCTCGAGACGAAGCAGGACGCGCTCGACCGCGGCCTCGCCACGATCCGCAAGAACTACGACGCGCAGGTGAAGAAGGGCAAGCTCACGCAGCAGAAGCTCGACGCGCGCATGGCGCTGATCACGCCGACGCTGTCCTACGACGACCTGAAGGACGCGGACCTGATCGTCGAGGCCGTGTTCGAGGAACTCGGCGTGAAGGAGCAGGTGTTCGGCCGGCTCGATGCGGTGGCGAAGCCCGGTGCGATCCTCGCGTCGAACACGTCGACGCTTGATGTCGACAAGATCGCCGCGTTCACGAAGCGTCCGCAGGACGTGGTCGGCATGCACTTCTTCAGCCCGGCCAACGTGATGAAGCTGCTCGAGGTCGTGCGCGGCGCGCAGACCGCGAAGGACGTGCTCGCGACCGTGATGGCGGTCGCCAAGAAGATCCGCAAGACGGCGGTGGTGTCGGGCGTGTGCGACGGCTTCATCGGCAACCGGATGATCGAGCAGTACATCCGCCAGGCGCTCTTCATGCTCGAGGAAGGCGCGCTGCCCGCGCAGGTCGATCGCGCGATCGAGAAGTTCGGTTTCGCGATGGGCCCGTTCCGGATGAGCGACCTCGCCGGCAACGACATCGGCTGGGCGATCCGCAAGCGCCGCTACGTCGAGAAACCCGATCTGCACTACTCGAAGATCGCCGACCGCCTGTGCGAGCAGGGCCGTTTCGGCCAGAAGACGGGCGGCGGCTGGTACGACTACGTGCCGGGCGAGCGCAAGGCGAAGCCGTCGGCGCTCGTCGACGAGATGGTCGTCGCGTATTCGAAGGAGCGCGGCGTCGAGCGGCGCAAGATCGGCGACGACGAGATCGTCGAGCGGCTCGTGTTCGCGCTCGTCAACGAAGGCGCGAAGATCCTCGAGGAGAAGATCGCGTCGAAGGCGTCCGACATCGACATGGTCTATCTGACCGGCTACGGGTTCCCGCTGTGGCGGGGCGGCCCGATGCTGTATGCGGACATGGTCGGCCTCTACAACGTCGAGCGCGCGATCCGCCGCTATGCGGCCGCGCCGAACGGCGACGCGTGGCAGCTCGCGCCGTCGATCGTCGAGCTCGCCAGGGCCGGGCGCGGGTTCAACGGCTGACGGCCCGCGTGACCGCGCGGCCAGGCTTGCAAGGAGAAACGCAATGAAACGCACTGACGACGTGTTGCTCGTGATCGACGTGCAGTACGACTTCATGCCGGGCGGCGCACTCGCGGTGCCGGACGGCGACGCGGTCGTGCCGGTGATCAACGCGCTCGCGCAACGTTTCGACCAGGTCGTGCTGACGCAGGACTGGCACCCGCGCGAACACGTGTCGTTCGCGGCGAACCATCCCGGCCGCGAGCCGTTTTCCACGCTCGCGCTGCCGTACGGCGAGCAGGTGCTGTGGCCCGTGCACTGCGTGCAGGACACCGAGGGCGCGGCGCTGCATCGCGACCTCGACATTCCGCACGCGCGGCTCGTGATCCGCAAGGGCGGCGACGCGCAGGTCGACAGTTATTCCGCGTTCGTCGAAGCCGATCGCACGACCCGCACGGGGCTCGCCGGCTATCTGCGCGAGCTCGGCGCGAAGCGCGTGTGGTGCTGCGGGCTCGCGACCGACTATTGCGTCGCGTGGTCCGCGCTCGATGCGCGCGCGGCCGGCTTCGAGGCGGCCGTGATCAACGACGCATGCCGTGCGATCGACCTGAACGGGTCGCTCGCGCACGCATGGCAACAGATGCAGGCGGCGGGCGTCGCACACGTGACGTCCGCGGGCGCACGTCCGACGGCGTAGCGCATTCCTATCCGACGCAGAACATCAAGCAGGACCGAAGGAGACTCGCATGACCGAAGCCGTAATCGTATCGACCGCACGCACGCCGCTCGCGAAATCGTGGCGTGGCGCATTCAACATGACGCACGGCGCGACGCTCGGCGGCCACGTGGTCGCGGCCGCGCTCGAGCGCGCGAAGCTGGACCCCGCGCGCATCGAGGACGTGATCATGGGCTGCGCGAACCCCGAAGGCGCGACCGGCGCGAACATCGCGCGGCAGATCGCGCTGCGCGCCGGACTGCCGGTGAGCGTGCCGGGGATGACGGTGAACCGTTTCTGCTCGTCCGGGCTGCAGACCATCGCGCTCGCCGCACAGCGGATCATCGCGGGCGAGGGCGACGTGTATGTCGCGGGCGGCGTCGAATCGATCTCGTGCGTGCAGAACGAGATGAACCGGCACATGATCCAGGAGGGCTGGCTCGTCGAGCACAAGCCGGAGATCTACTGGAACATGCTCCAGACGGCCGAGAACGTCGCAAAGCGCTACGGGATCGCGAAGGAGCGGCAGGACGAGTACGGCGTGCGCTCGCAACTGCGCGCCGCGGCCGCGCAGGAAGCCGGGCGCTTCAACGACGAGATCGTGCCGATCACCGTGCGGGCAGGCATCGCCGACAAGGCGACGGGCCGACTGTTCACGCAGGACGTGACGGTGTCGGCCGACGAGGGCATCCGGCCCGACACGACGCTCGAGGGCGTCGCGAAGATCCGTTCGGCCGTGCCGGGCGGCGTGATCACCGCGGGCAACGCGAGCCAGTTCTCGGACGGCGCGTCGGCGTGCGTGGTGATGAACGCGGATGTCGCGCAGCGCGAAGGGCTGCAGCCGCTCGGCGTGTTCCGCGGTTTTGCGGTCGCCGGTTGCGAGCCGGACGAGATGGGCATCGGCCCGGTGTTCGCGGTGCCGAAGCTGCTGAAGCAGGCGGGGCTGAAGGTCGACGACATCGGCCTGTGGGAGCTCAACGAAGCGTTCGCGGTGCAAGTGCTGTACTGCCGCGACACGCTCGGGATTCCTGACGACCGCTTGAACGTGAACGGCGGCGCGATCGCGGTCGGCCATCCGTACGGCGTGTCGGGTGCGCGCCTGACCGGCCATGCGCTGATCGAAGGCAAGCGGCGCGGCGTGAAATACGCGGTCGT
This sequence comes from Burkholderia sp. BCC1985, assembly GCF_905339915.1. Classification (NCBI taxonomy): domain Bacteria; kingdom Pseudomonadati; phylum Pseudomonadota; class Betaproteobacteria; order Burkholderiales; family Burkholderiaceae; genus Burkholderia; species Burkholderia sp. BCC1985. Next base: position 132,230 of record NZ_CAJPGY010000001.1, on the reverse strand, counting down.
CACGATGTGCATCGGCGGCGGGCAGGGGGCTGCCGGCCTGTTCGAAATCGTCTGATATTTGTCCGCAGGAGGGGCGGCCGCGGCTTTCGGGGGACCGAAACCGCGGCCGCGATGCGAATCGGCGAAATCCGTGGGCGATTCGTAAGGGACAGGAAGCAAACACCGTGCATTCGATGCTGCCGTTTCCCCTTACTTGTCAAACGATTTGCCGCACCTATACTTGCTCTGACATTTGCCTTTCGGCGGGATGGGCCAGCGCGTGCGTCGTACCGGCGCACGTGACGCGTTTCCGGTAGCCGGCGAAGACGATGCATCGCGCGTTTCCGGCACCGTGGGCGTTCGAACCACGCAGCAGACCGAAACGGGGACCAAATTGAGCACGACCTATGCAGCCGGGGAACCGCCGCGCGTCGTCAGCGCGGCCGCGAGGCTCTACGCGAAATGCCTGCTGGTCGGTTTTGCATTGCTGCCGGCCTATCTGATTGCCTATCTGTGGTTCTTCAGCGACCCGCACGTCGTGTTCGAGAACCACGCATTCCATGAAATTGCGATCGCGGCCGCGACCCTCGAAGGCGCGTTCGTCACCTACGTGACGTGGGTGTGCTACCGATCGTCCGGCGAGCCGCTGCTGCGCTGGCTGACGCTCGGCTTTCTCGGCTTCGCGATGATCTACGCGCTGCACGGTCTGTTCACCGGGATGGCGCACCACAACATCTGGCTGTTCCTGCTGTACGGGCCCGCCTCGCGCCTCGTGATGTCGATCCTGCTGCTCACGGGCCTGCTGTCGTATTCGCAGCCGCCCGATCGGGTGGAGAAGCGTACGCGCGCGCGCACGTGGCTGCCGTGGGTCGTGTTGTTCGTGACCATCAACGTGGCGGTTGCGTACATCGCCTATTCGCCGGTCGCCGGCGCGCCGGGTACGCGGCTGTCGATGGAAGGCGGCGCGCTGGTGTTTTCGCTGCTGAACGTCGGCGTGCTGCTCGCGCGGCGCATCCGCTCGCCGCTGATGGTGATCTACGGCGTGTCGATCATGGCGTTCGCGCTGTCGTCGCTCGCGTTCATCCTCGGCAAGCCGTGGAATCACATGTGGTGGCTCGCGCATGCGATCTTCGCGGGCGGGTTCTTCCTGCTCAGCTACGGCGTCGTGCAGGCGCTGCAGACGACGCGCTCGTTCTCGGCGATCTACAGCCAGGAAGACCTGATGAGCCGGCTGTCGGAATCGATGGCGCGCACCGAGAGTGCGTTGCAGGAACTGCGCCGCACGAACCAGAAGCTCGAATACATGGCCGCGACCGATCCGATGACGGGCGCGTCCAACCGTCGCCAGTTCATCGCACAGGTCGAGCGCGAGATCGTGCGCGCGGAACGCGACGGCACGCCGTTTTGCCTGCTCGCGCTCGATCTCGACAACTTCAAGAACATCAACGATGCATACGGGCACCAGATCGGCGACGAGGTGCTGCGCGGCGTCGTGCGCCAGTGTCTCGAGGCGATACGTCCGGCCGGTGCGCTCGCGCGAGTCGGCGGCGAGGAGTTCATGGCGCTGTTGCCCGAGATGCCGCTCGAGGGCGCTCGCATGACGGCCGAGCGCGTGCGTTCGTCGATCGCGAGTTCGCCGTTCGGGCTGGATTTCAAGCGCGTGCAGGTGACGGTCAGTGTCGGCGTCGCGCAGTATGGGGTCGACGGCGGGACGGTCGATGCGTTGTTGCGCGCGGTCGATGAACGCTTGTATCAGGCGAAGCGGGACGGGCGCAATCGCGTGGTCGCGCACTGACGGACGAGCGCCGCGCATCCGGCGGCGTGGTGGGCGCGGATGCAGCGCAATGGCGGCGCGATGCGATGTCCGCGCGGTTCGAGTCCGGCCTGAATGAAGCCCCGTACGCGAATATGCGCGCGGGGCTTTCGTTTCATTGGTGCATCGTCCGGCGCGCCGCGATGGCCGCCGCCTGCTGTGGCTGCGCATCCTTCATCCGCTCCATCGCCTGCCACCAGTACTTGCCGGTCCGCAGTTGCGGATCACGAATCGCGAGATACGTCGTACTCCACAGCTGCGCCGCATTGGCCTCGGTCGCGTCCGCGCTGCGCGTGCCGAACGCGTCGGTCTGATACCGGCCGTTCACGTACGACCACGTCCACATCTCCGACGTGCGCATGTCGCGCCCGTTCGAGATCACTTGCCAGATCGTCTGCCGTGCCTGCGTCAGCAGCGCGCGTGTCGTGTCCGACAGATCCTGGCGCGCGAGTTGCCGATCGAGCCCGGCGACCCACATCGCCTGCTGCCACGACCAGATCACGGTGCCGTGATACGCGGAACTCGTGAACTTCGGCCACAGTGCCTGGCTCGCATACGCGGGATTCGCGATCACCATCCCGACATCGGTGACGAGCCCGGTCGGGAAGGGCCGCGTGACGTCGGCGACGATGCGCTGGAGTTCGTCGTCCGGCGGCGTGCCGAACAGCAGCGCGAAGCCGCCGTCGGAATTCATCACCGGAACCGGCGTGCCCTGCTGGTCGAGCGACAACGCGTAGAACGTGAGCGGCGCGCCCGGCGCGGTGCCGGCCGGTACGCCGGCCGACGGCGCATACGCCGACACGTCGGTCGCCGCCTGTGCGGCCGGCACGCTCACCTGGAACAGCGGCGGCGCCTGCCGTTCCCACGTGGCCGCTTCGGCCGCCGTGCTCGCGAGTGCCGCGCGTTGCCCGGCGTCCAGGTACGGATCGAGCAGGCCGCGCGTGAGGAACGCGTTCGCCGCGCGCAGCGCGGCCGGCACGAGCACCGCGTTCACGTCGTACGGATAGACGCCGCCGCCGAGCCCGTCGGTGCTGTCGCGCCAGTTGCCGACGATCTCGCCGGGCCGCAGGTGGATCAGGTTCGCAACCGACGGCTGCTGCGCGAACGGCTGCGCGGTCGCCGCGACGTGCAGCAGGTTGACGACGAGCCGGCTGCCATTGGTCTGACCGTCGCCGCCGCGTTGCGCGAGATAGGCGGTCGCGCGCGCCTGGCCGCGCGTGTCGTCGATCAGCCACGCCGCCGCGATCGGCGCGAGCAGGTAGTCGCTGTCGATCATCTTGTAGTCGTAGGTCGGCGTCGCATCGTTCGGCCGGCCGTGCTTCGCGTTGTCGACCAGTGCGAATTCGCCGATGCCTTCCTCGTGCGCGACCTTGCCGTCGTTCGACAGGCGGCTCAGTACCGACGTCAGGCCGGCCTCGATCGCCGCCGGTTCGAGCACCGGCATCAGCATGCGCACCGAAATCAGCGTGTCGCGGCCGAAGTAGGTGTCGTACTGCCACGAGCCGGCCAGCAGCTTGTCGTGGAAGCTCAGGAATTCGAGCACGTTCTGGCTGACCGGGTCGGGATTCGCGGACGGGGCGAGCAGGTCGGCGCGCGTGATCGGCGACATCGGCGTCTCGCCCGACAGCGCGTCGACATGCAGCTTCAGCGTGCGCGTACCGGCCGCCGCGCGCAGCACCAGCTTGCCGTCCGCGGCCGTCGCGATGCTGCCGCCGTCACGCAGCGTGATGCGCAGTGCGTAGCCGGGGGCGCCGTCGAGCCGGTCGCGCTGCCATTGCGCGGCGCTGCCCTGGATCGTCGGGGCGGTGACGATCTCCGGCGGAATCGTCGCGCCGCCGTTGAAGTCGCGCAGGAAGCGCACGTTGCTGAGCACGCCCTGGCGGATCGTCAGCGTGTCGGTGTCGACCGACACGTCGGCGCCGATGCCGTACAGCGGGCGGCCCTGCGGGTCGGGTGCCGACAGTGCGGACGGTGGCGTGTCGAGGCTCCAGTTCACCGGCTGCGCGGTGTCGTCGAACCACAGCCCGGTGCCGCTGTTGCCGGCCGGAAACACGACAAGCAGACGCGGCTTCGTCGACGAGCGCACCAGCAGATGGGCGGCGACCTTGTCCTGCCGGTAGAACGCGTTGATCTGCCCGCCGGCGTCCATGCGGAACGACAGCGCGGCGCTGGAAGAGGGTGGCGGGTCGTTTGAATGGACGTCGTCGTCGTTGCAGGCGGCCAGCAGGGCGGCGCAGACGAATCCCAGATACAGCGATTTCGTGAAGCGATGCACGTTCATGACGACCCTCCTGACGACTGCGATTTTTTTATCGAAATGCCCGGATGAGCGGACGGCGATCCGCTTCGTTCTGCGTCGCAGGCATTCGGAAAATGCCGGATTAATCGTGGTGTGATGCTTGCGGGACGAATTGAACCGTTTTTTAATCGGGAGGCGATAAAGGATGAATATGGAAAACGATAGCCCATACCACCCGTCACGAAACGGGTGAAGTCGATGGAGAGCGCTTTCGGCGGGCGAAGGATGAGGCTCTGTCGGTGCTGAAAAAGATCAGATGAAAGATGTTGTAGGGGATTCTAGATTTTCATGAAAGCCAAAGTCAATCATGCTCGATCAATTTCGATGTGTTTTATTTGATTTCTGTAATTATTACCCGGCGAGCCGGTAAAAGATGCAATTTCGTCGAAATGAATAATGAATCCGGATAACGACCGGTCGATTGATCCGAAATGGCGCTTCAAATCGAAGATTAATCGGCAATGCATGAAACGCATGGCGACTGCAGTGTCGTCCGCCATGACCGTTGTGCGGAGGGATCGGTGGCGGGCGCGGCAATGGCCGATTCGAAAAACGCGAAGCGCAGGTCGTGAAAGTTGCCTTGATGGCCAGGCGTAGCCGCGCCTTTGACGGGTAACCACGAAGTTCGCGTTACCACGAGTTGTTGCACATTAGCGGTTGCGGCTTCGCGCGCTGGCCCGTCTTGGGGTCGGGCAAATCACCATACGATAGAGGGCACCTGACAACGGGTTTGCGCGCGGCTTGCCATGTAAGCGTCTTCGATCGTTGGTATTCGCGTGATCTCGTGCGGTATCACAGGAGCATCCACCGTTCATTTCGTTATGTGGGGCGACATGCGACTAGCTGATTTCATCGTGCGGAACATGGAGTCGATCCTGGTGCAGTGGGAAGCGTTTGCCGCCACGCTGTTACCGGCCGCAAAGGGCATGGACTCGTTCGCGCTACGCGACCATTCACGGCAGATCCTCGAGGCCGTGGCCAAGGACATCGGCACCCCGCAAACGCGGGACGAGCAACACGAAAAATCGCTCGGGCGCGCGCCCGAGCCGATGAACGCCACGGAGACCGCCGCGCAGACGCATGCCGTGCTGCGCGCCCGAAGAGGCTTCAACATCAATCAGTTGGCGGCCGAGTATCGGGCGCTGCGTGCCAGTGTGTTGCGCCTGTGGATCGACGAGTGCCAGCCGGGGCTGCCTCACATGGACGACATGATTCGTTTCAACGAGGCGATCGATCAGGCGCTCGCGGAATCCGTCGCTTTCTTTACCGAGCAGGTCGAGCAGGCTCGCAACTTGTTGTTGGGCATGCTGGGTCACGACATGCGCACGCCGCTGCAGACCATTCAGATCACGGCGACTTATCTGGCGGCGCTCAATGCGGGAGAGGAAGTATCGGAGGCCGCAGCCCGGCTGATCAGAAGCGGGGGGCGCATGCAAGGCCTCCTTGACGATCTCTGCGATTTCAATCGAACCCAGCTCGGGCTGGGCATCAACGTTGTTCCGCGCAATGTCGATCTCGCACGTGTGCTCGCCAATGTGGTCGACGAACTGCGGGCGGCTCATCCGGATCGGGAAATCGAGGTCGACGTAAGCGGCGACCTCCGGGGGGACTGGGACGATCAGCGCATGCAGCAATTGCTGAGTAATTTGGTGAGCAACGCGATCAAGTATGGCGCGTCCAAAACGCCGGTGCGGGTGACGGCGGTATCGGCTGACAAGGAAGTGCTCATCGAGGTTGGGAATAGAGGGCCGGCGATGGACCGACTCACGCTGGAGCGCATTTTCGACCCCCTTCAGCGCGGAGCCGACCAATCGGCAAGTGCGAGTGACGATGTCGGGTTGGGGCTCGGCTTGTACATCGCCAGCGAAATCGCAAAGGCACATCACGGCCGAATTGACGCGCGGTCCGATCCGACGGAAACAGTATTCGAGGTGCGCCTGCCGAGAGGCGCGTGAACCGTGGTTCGCGATGGCGGCCAGCCATGCGGGGCTTACAACCGGAATGCGGAGGGCGATTCGCCGATCGCGAATACGATTTCCTTTCCGGCAATCCCGTATCGATACCGTCAGCGCTTCTAGCCAGATGGGCGCATCTCAAGATGCCGTCCATTCGCGCCGGCAAGTTTGGTACGCTTGTCGGCTGCTTTCGCCAGCCGGATCGTGACGTCCGCAAGTGGCACGGTGAAAAAGCGGGTATCGTGGTTGGAGTCTTGAACTTGTACCGGCTTGGATACCCGCTTTTTTCCCGGCAGGGCGCGATTTCGACGAACGTGAGCGAACGATGAACAGGCTGTGTGATACCCGGCTGACAAGGTTCTGGGCGAACCGCCGAACCAACACGAACAGGAGCAACGGAAGTGATTAGACACATCGTCATGTGGAAGCTGCATTGACATACTCGACAATAAGTCGCTGATCAATAAAGAAGTGTGTCAAAAAACTGATCGTTGATACCCCCTTAGGTACCCCCTTTTTGAATTGATGGAAGCGACTCGCGGAAGCGGTTGTCTGTCAATTGATCGACAATAACACTTCGCGTGTTTCTGCCCCGCGAACAGACTCGACTGCTTGTGCGCGTTGGGACGAAGACGACGTAACTGCCTCACAAACTGTACTACTGCTTGGATGTGCACCGTAGTCGCGTGGAGTATCGCTGCAGAGAGTGACCTGTCCGTTTCCGGTGACGACAAATGTTGCTTTGCGCGCTGGCCTGGTATTCCTCATCGCTCGGCCTCGCGGGTGTTCTCGAATGGTTGCCAAGGATTGGTTGCAAAGATGATGGCGAACTGCGCGCTTCCAATGAGGATTGTCAACTTTGTTTGTTTTCCGGAGGTCGAGATTGTCAGCGAGCACTGAAAACGGGGCTTCCAAAAATCTGGTTACGGGGCCCCGTTTAATACATCGTTAATAGAGCATCTTTCGCTGTGGGGTAGTCGCTGAACGTGTACTCGCGAGACTAAGAGGTTGTCATTGACAAACTCTTAGTGAGCGGCTTGCCGAGATCAACCTCCGAGACTGAGCTTGTAGCGGGGCCGAGCCTGATGGTTGCGTGTGCTAAACACTTATTCGGTTCCTCCGTATAGTTATCTGTCTTCGTGTCGGATTGCCCATCAACCACTATAGTGACCGCAGCAAAATAGCCGACCACGCAACCGTTAGACTTGTTGCTTTGAAAGGTCGCCGTTTGGTTGGGTCCTAAATTGATTGGGCGAGGGCCGTCCGTATAGTCGGTTCCATCAGAGTAAAAGAACTTTATTCCCGCGGCCGCAATTGATACTCTCCAGTCGGGTGGGGTTCCGTTCAAAATTGTAATTTGGCATGTGCCGTTCAAAGGGTGAATTTTTTCAAGTGCATCGAGAAGATCTTGCGATTCCAGTGATGTAGCTAGCTTATTCATTTTTTCACCTTAATGTTATATGGACCGGTCGGGTAACAGGCCGACAGCGTGTGGAGCGGTGGCGAATTGTCGAATTCGCAATCGCTCTTCAAGATAGGTTCGCGCTTGAAACTATGCAAAAGCTTAACTAGCCTGCTCCGTTCGGAGGGGGTAGGTACAAGCGTGGTACTCAGATCATGTGTTGCCTACCGGCCATTTCCCGCCGTTCGCCGGTGCCCAATGAAAGAGCTTAAACGGCGGCTTTCCTCAGATAACTGACGTTCGCATGCCTAGGGTGTGGGGTCGCGCCGTCGGCCGGAACTGCGGGTCGCTCATGGACCTCATGCGGTGGCCGATATAGGCGGCTGAACGGTCCCCATCCACGCATCGTGGTTCTAGCGCGTTGATACCTTGAGATGGTTTATGATGCCTATTTTTACTCGTCGAGGCGCCATGTCAGAGCTCGCATCCCAACCGACGTCGATCCAGTCCGTGTACGCAATGTATCGCGAGGACAAGCTGTTCGTGAATCGTCGCTATCAGCGAAAACTAGTTTGGACGCTGGAAGAAAAGCAGCGCCTCATCGAGTCAATTGTAAACCGGTATCCGATTCCGGCGATCTTAATCGCCGAGAGGAAATCTGGAGATGGCTATGAAATTATCGACGGTCTCCAGCGGTTACACGCAATTGTTTCCTTTATTGAGACCGGATTTTCGACGTTGGATGGAAATTATTTTGACGTCAAGCATTTTCCGACCGCGAAGGCCAATGCTGATTCTGGTCTATTTTCCATCGCAGACACTCAGAACTGGATTGGTCAAAAGGATGTAAGCGCGGTTCTCGACTACACGCTTGCACTTTCGGTCATGAGAAATGCTACGGACGACGAGGTGAATGATGTCTTCGGACGAATTAATACTTACGGACATCGTTTGAGCGACCAAGAACGCCGCCAAGCAGGCGTCGAAAATGAGTTCTCACAAATGGTTCGACTGATAGCTTGCGGCGTGCGAGGAGACGCCTCGGCGGACATACTCCCTCTTAAGTCGATGCCTAGTATCAGCATTGACCTACCCATGGTAAAGCACGGTTACGAGGTCAAAGCGGACGAAGTGGTGTGGGTCGAGCAAGGGGTGCTTCGCTCAACAGACCTGCGGGATAGCATGGATGAGCAATGCATTGCCGATATCGCTACGTGCATTGTTGGTGGTCAACTGATTGAGCGCTCAAAGGATGCGCTCGACGCGGTTTATGACTCGACAACCGCCGAGAGCGAGAGGGTGAACAATGCGCTTGAGGTGTACGGCGCCGACAAATTTTCTCAAGAATTTAAATTCTGCCTCGATCAAATACTCACCGTTTGTAATACGGATGGCCAGGCAAAGCTCCGAAACATCATTTTCACGAAGGGAACAACCAACGCGTTCCCAGCGGTGTTTGCGATAATCCTCATTGCTTTTCATGAGTTGACCGTAAAGGGTGGAATGGTCATTTCCGATTACTCGGCTGTAAAGAAGGGGCTTACAGGATTATACAATCGCATCGACACAAGTCGAGGTGCCACCTCGCCTGCCGAACGGCGCAAAAACATCGACACGGTCAAGGGTCTGATTGTTGGAGGCTTCGTCAAGGCCGACGTAGTAAAACTGATTTACGGCAACCACGCGACGGTCGATATTGAGTCGACTATCCGCCGATCAGAAATCGAGCTTTCTGACTATGAATTGAAGCAGGGCATGTTGATGCTCAGCAATGACCGCAAAGTAGATGACGCTCTGATAGAAAAAGTGGTCAAGACGTTGTGTGCCATAGCGAATAACGGCCCACAACGCGATGGGAAGGTGCTAATCGGAGTAACCGACAAAGATGCCGACGCGGCAAGGGTCAAGCAATTGGACGGTATTGAACCAAAGAAAGTCGGAAAACGTTATGTTGTCGGTGTAGTTCGAGAAGCGAAAGTGCTTGGACTCTCGGTCGAAGACTACTATACGAAGTGGAAGGACGCGATCAAGAAATCGTTGTTGTCCCCAGCACTTCGCGACTCAATTCTTTCGCACATCGACTACAACTCGTTCTACGGACTGGGGGTGATCGTATTCACAGTGCCACCGCAAAAAGAGCTTTCGTACTACGGAGAGGATGTGTATTGGCGCAACGGCGACTCGACGGAGATCGCGACGACCGCCAAGCAAGTAGCCGGGCTCGCACAGCGCTTCTAGTTAGTCGCAATCGAAGGTAGGGGCAATACAGGGGGCAACGCCCCCTGTTTTTTATTGGGTCCCATCCGGCATCCGAACAGAAGCTATCCACTGGTCGAGAAGCTGTGACCTGCCCCCGGTTTTAGTCCGAACTGCAGTTAGAGTCCGAGGTTAATGACACGTGCCGCGCGATATTATTGCCGTGGTAAACAACGCCGCCGGGGGACTCGATGGACGTGACACGTCAGTTGGCCAATGCTTTCCTTCTTGCGCACCAACAATTTCACGAAGTGCGGACGCGGTGGATTGAAGTTTCGTCTGCGATCGGCCGTCTACTTCCTGCGTCACTGCTGACTGTTTCGGTTCAGCGGTGTGGCGAACTCGATGTTCTCGTTCGCGCGTTAGAGGATGAGCGAGCGGCACCACATCGGGATGCGCGGGCCGATCTTTTGCTGGATTCGACGTCACGTATCGTTATGTTTTCTGAGCTCTGGGTAGGATCCGCGTACGAGATCATCCGGCTGTTGGATGAGCGTAAGTTGGCCCCGGCCAGCACGAACTACACAAAGTTGCATGATGAGCTGCGTACTGTCCGCGTACCGGTCGAGAAGCATGAAATCGCTCGAGACAGAAAGCTGAAAGCACCTTTGGAATTTCAGCGGGTTCCGCCGCGTGATGGAGACGAGCCGTATATTTATGCGAAAGTGAAAGACGATCCTACACGCGCTCATATCCTGCCGACCGGTTTTTCCGATCGCGGCGCGGTGATGTGGCACACGATCGACGGCGTAGATCTCTCTGAGCGCTGGCTGGAACGTCGACGCCTGTCCGATGCGTTCCTCGATCTCTGGCCCGCGAAGCGAACGTCCTCACACTAATCACCAGTCTCGCTGTACCGGGCATCGCCTATATCTGCTGCCTTTAGGCCCTCTATCACATTCATTTATTATTGTGTGATAGAGCGCTTACGCACCGGAGGCGCGGGTTCGAATTTTTCTGGTGCCAATCAAAAGAGAGCATGGCACCGCCGGCTACGCTGATCTGTGAAAACCGAATTCCGGAAATATATCCAGCGATCACTAGCGCCCGATCTCGCGGCTCGCGCCCGCATTCGCCGTGAGGCATTGGGAAAGTCGGTCTCGGAAATGGCGGCGCTTGTCGATGTGACGCCGCAGACAATTGCTCGATGGGAATCGGGCGATTTGCCCGCCAGCATGACACCGACTCGAATCGAGGCGTGGGAAGCTGCACTTCAGGTACCCGTCGGATGGCTGTTGTCACCAGATGGAAAGCTCGTCTCCGACATTGTTATTGCGCAGCCCGAGCCCATCTCCATTGCGGCTTCAGTTCAATCTGATCGAGTGTTAATTCCGACGGTCGCTGGCCATGCATTGGGTCTACGGGCTTACGCACGTCGGCGCAAGCTCGGGCTGACGCGGGCGCAGGTTAGCGAGTGGGCCGGCATATCCATCCAGACTTTGCTGAAATGGGAAAAAGGAGAACTTCCCCGTACGATTCACATCGATCGTCTGTACGCATGGGAGACGGCTCTTGCGTTACCTGCCGGGTGGCTCCTTGCGCCCGACGGCGAAGAGCCGATGACTCCTCCGAGCAAACGACAACGGGTGACCATTAATGCCGATACGATAAGCGATGCGATCCGCAAGGTTGCGATCTGTCTCGCTACGCGAGGACGGAATCTCGCCTTTCCCGATCGGCGGATAGATGCGGGGGCACAGCGCGACGCGGACCTTTTTGCATGTCGCTATGGGGTAGGTGGCGCGGAAGGCAATACGCTAAACGAACTTGCTGCTCCGCTCGGAATCACCAGAGAGCGCGTGCGTCAGATTATCGAGAAATTGATCGAGAGATCTTCGCAGTTTGAATTTGATATTCCGGTGCTCGACGCCTTGGCACTTCAGTGTGCTCCTCATTTGCCCTGTCCAGTGTCCGTGCTGAACAGCCAACTCCGTGCTCAACTGGGTGAATATCTGACGCTGGAGGGCGCAAGCACCTTTGCCAATGATCTGCTTGGAAAACGCATCGTTCGAATAAGTGAGCCCATCTCTCAACCTGGCGGCTCGCGCATCGACTTATGGGCGTATGGTCCAGGCGAGGATGACGTCGCGCTTGCCGACGACATTAAGGCAGTGCGTAGCATTGCGTATGCGATGATCCGCTCCTGCGGCGTGGCTCTTCTCCCTACGGTCGCTGGCACCGTGTCACTCGCGCATGGACGCAACTATACGAGTCTCGTCAATATGCTCCAGTCGGTAGATGGCTTTGAGTGGCTCGATGCCGACCGGTCTTGGTTCTGGTTTGGATCAGAAAAACCCAGCCACAATGTTATTCTGAGCGTCGCCCGGAAGATCTTCGCTGTTGCGCGTGGACGAGTCGACATCGATGACCTGCTGGCCGCGATTATGCGATTCCGGAGTCGCACAGCGACGGTGGAGTTCGATCGTGATCGCACCCTCATGCTCATTCCGCCGATCCATATAGCGCGCGCAGTTCTTGAGCGAGTTTCATGGCTTCATGTTGTCCAGCATGACGATTATCGGGCGAACACTACGCTGAACCCCGCCATGGAACTATCGGAGACGGAATTGCGCTTGGTTGCAGCGTTGGAGGCGAGGGACGGCGTGGCTAGTCGTTTTGAGCTGAGGTCAGCGCTTCACGATATCAAGTTAATCACGTTCTCGGCGGCCCTTATGACGACGCCAGTCGTACGCCTCGTCAGCCACGGCGTTTACGCCATCATTGGACGACCCGTCGACCCCACCGCTTTTGCACGCGCTACGTCGCCACGTGAGGGAGCGCCCAACCGGATTGAGGTACGTCGTCACTCCGACGGAAGCGTGAGTTTTGCTTACGTCATTACCGAGTTTGCCGTAGAGAGTAAGGTATGTCTCATACCGGCGTCCGCTGTGCCGCACGTTCCGGAGGGGGAATATAGTGTGCGAGATTCTGCGTCGACCGTTGACTGCGTCAACCGCTCGTCGGGGGCGACAGTCCTGAATCGTCTGGTTCAAGCGATGCTTGCGCAGGGGTACGACTCTGGTGACGTCGTCCGCATCATGATCCATCCGGGGAGTCGAATTATCGAACTTTCGCCGGATGACGGGACGACGGCGGCATAGTTGACGGTAGCAGGTATTGCTGCGGTTTGCGTGCTCGTATGACCCGAAAAAAAGTTGCTTTGGCAGTCTGAGTTTGCCAGTGGGCCGGACGGAACCGCTCGAAGTTCGCCATCCGGCCGGTTTGTCGCTGGGGATGGCGGGAGACGGCTGCCGGCCACGTTCAGCTACTCGCCGCGGCGCTCATGGCGTCATGCGAGCGACCGCTCCGCACAGGAAACAGACGATCATCGGGAAGCGAACACTGAAAAATAAGCGTAGCGCGCAATGAACGACCGTTTTTTTTCACATATTCGGCCCCGATGAGCCCAGAATTTGCGAAAATTTGGGCGTCATGGTTCACCGCGCGCTACGGCTGGCTTGACCACTAAGAAAACAAATATCGGAGCGGACCTATGGGGCAAGTAGTAACTGTCATGAATATGAAAGGCGGCGTTGGCAAGACCACCGTTGCGATTCACGTCGCCGGCATGCTAACGCGCATGGTGCGAACGGGCGCGCCTCCAGTGAAGGTTCTTGCGATCGACTACGATCCGCAGTTTAATCTTTCGCAAGCTTATCTGCCTGCTAAAACGTATTTTGATTTGGAAAAGCAACGGAAGACATCCATCTCGATTCTGTTGGAAGATGATTCCGATCTGAACCCGTATCAATTGCAGGTTCCGGGTAATCACAAACCGCCTCCTGTATCAACGCTTGCAACTCGAGTCATGACGATGCACGGAGGAAACATTTTCGACATCATTCCATCAACATTGGATTTGATGTACGTCGCCTTGGGGCAAGCAAACGCGAACACGAAACCCATCGAAGAGCGGTTTCAGAAATTCATAAATGAATGCCGTGAGCAGTATGATTATATATTCATCGACTGCCATCCTGCCGGTTCATTATTTACAAAAACAGCGTTGCAAAATTCGCAACATGTTTTAATACCGGTAAGCCCTCAAAAATTTTCGACTCGTGGCATTGGATTGATGATGGAGTTTATTAGGGCAAAGGGCGGTGTTGGGCCAGCGGTAACTCCTCACATTTTATTTAATCTTGCTCCGCGAACAGGCATATCGAAACAAGAATCCGAGATCCGCAGCAATCCCCGATATGGTAAATATTGCCTCGACAGAACTCTGAAAAAGTACAAGGCTTTCTCTGATCCGGAGGGTGGGAAGGGCTTCGTTTGGCACAGCAGCGCCTCTTATAGTACCGAAGCATTTCAGAACCTTCGCGCAGTTACTGCCGAGTTTATTTCCAAAATGGGCACATCGAAATGAGTAAAAAAGATGTTCGCGACCGCCTAATTAGGATTTTCATTTCCTCTCTCTTAAAAGAGGAGTTTTCTCAAAATGAACGCCGCGCGGTTGTCAATATATTGCGTAGCCCTGACTTTGGCTTTGATTTTTCTGAGATAGTGGGTACTGTTTACTCAGCAATAGAAGGCCACGGAGCATGGTCACAAGTAATTTTGAGCGCAGAAAAATCCGAGTCAGAGCGGGAAAATAGGAGCAATTCGCCCGAGGAGCTGCTTGACGAGATAATGCAGATCGCTAAGCGCAAGCGGCTCAGCAAGGCAGCATTGCTGAATATTCTAAACAAGGTTGACAGCAACGTGGCCAATAATCTATCCACGGAGAGCAGTATAACTAGAATAGTTGAGACATTCTTCCTTCATTCATCGCAGGAGCAAAGATACGAGCTATTTAATCTATTGGCTGGCGAAAAGCGCGATGACGAGTATCTGAAAGGTATATCGGAAAGACATAATCGCTAACACAATATGCCATCCAAATATTTAAAGAATGCGCTCACGACTGTTGACTGGAATGAGAATGTAAAAACATTCATTTCCAATGACATGGCTGTCGAAAAAATTTCAAACGCGAGCCTGAGAATGGCTATATGGTCTAAGCAATTAGAGGCCGCCGATCAAGGAAATCCAGCCTTGAGCTTCGTTCGAGAAATGCAAACGGCGGGGCAACTGGTTGCCGCTAGTCTGTCGTTAGCGCTCTATAGAGCCGCGGCCGGTTCGATAAGAAGCATGCTGGAAAACGCGCTCTACTATACGTTTTTTCGATGTCATTCGAAAGAATTGGAGACGCTTGTAAGAAATCCAAAATATTTTATAGATAAAAATGAAATAATTGATTTCCATAAAAACCATACAGTTGATTTTACGCAGTCGCAGCAACACTTGTCGCTCATCGGCGACCTTGAAACGTGGTATAGCCTCATCTCGTCGATCGTCCACGGCCAGTTGCCAGGAATTTGGAACAATCAGACTGAGTTATCTAAAACCGCATACGATGTAAAAATTACAGAATCTGCGGTCGATATATTCTGCAAAGGCGAAACTATTGTGCATCGCCTATTTTTATGCACGGTCGCACGCGAACTATGGGACCATTTTTCACAAACTTCGAAGGGTAAGTTGCTATCGGGATTGGACGGCAAGGCTAAGCTGATATTGAAGCTAGACGGACACTAACTGAATTGCGCCGTGATTGGTGACGCCGAGATCTGGAAGACTCGTTGGGCCAAGTGAGAATTGTAACTTTTGCACCGAATGCGCGTTGGGGTCGAGCTTGATGCCAGTGCGGGTGATGTACGTAGTGTTTTGGGGACTGCGCGCGCCACCGTGACCTACCATCCGGAGACCGGCTTGCGAGCGTCAGCAAACCAACCCGGGGCCGGCGCACTGCCACCTGCCCCCAAGCGTCGGCTACGGCCAGCAAGCCAGTGGAGACGGACGACGAATGGCCGCTCCGGTTTGCCACCTGCCGTAGTCCTCGCACGAGATCGAAAGGCTGTTGTGGGTCGGTAACGGTCGATCCCAAATAAGGGCGGAGTAGGTCTTGGCGCAGGTTTGTGCACCGAGTCTTGTCAGATAAGGCGCAGGTACTGCTGCATCATCGGGCACTGCAAGTTGCTTTGCACCCAAGCGGCGGGATCGTTGCCCAGAAACACGAAAGCCCGCTGCAAGCGGGCTTTTTTGCATGCTACGAATCTGCTACAGCAAGGGGCGGGATCCATACTGGGTAAGCGTTACGCTTCTCATTACATCCCCTGAACTACGAGGGCGCATACCTGCCATCGTCGGCAAGTCCCGAAGCTAACGTTCTGCGACTCGACCGCAGCTGCGAGTGGAAGTCAATCGCGCTGGTAAAGGCGCTTATCATTTTTTGCCTTGGACACAATGTCTTGTAATGATACGGTGTCAATATCGAGCATTGGCATTATATGGCTGGTCTTTAACATCGCCTCAGCGTCGGGTCCATCTGTTAATTCTGAGTTAATGAAATACATGGTATTCTTGCGGTCCAAATGGTCAATATATTTGACTTTAACGACCCTGACTAAATCAATTTCGACTTCGGATGATCCATCTCCATTTCCAATTGATGATCGGAATAAATTAGAAAATTTTTTGTTATTATCGTATCCGGTAAACGTCGCTAGGACGCCGGTTGGTTCTCCGGTCCTGTATTGGGGGAAATAGTATCCGTTTACAGGAACGTAAACAGATCGCGATTTTCCGTCGTCGTAAATTCGAACCCGAATAAACGTCGCCACGTTAATCTCTGTGTTGTGTATGGCTCCTCCGGAATTTATCACTTCGAGAATATCGTTGTTATATTTCTGATCTGTGGGGTCAAACTTAAGCTCTCTCTTGGTATAGATATTCGGTGTGAGGCCCGCCTGCGCAACCTTCAATTGCGCCTCGCTTGTGCGCCACGAAAAAAAAGATACACACAGAGATGCCAGGCCGATACACAAGGCTGAGCCTATTTCAAAGATAATTTTGTTATCTTGAAGCCAATTTTTTGTTTTTCTGATAATTCCGGTCATGTCGCTACCCCATGTATATCTTTTGTTTTTCAATTATCAATCATTGACGGTGGCGCTCGCAGGTGCGACGTTGGCCAGCGCCTCTCTTTCGACTTCGCCAAGCCAGTCTGTCCAAGCTTGCATCATTCCCCGACGCTCCGGCAAATACTTAGCATGATTGTATGTCGAGCGAGTCCTGTCCTTATCTTTGTGCGACAACTGCATTTCAATGACTTCGTCCTTCCACCCCATTTCATGGAGGTTGGTCGACGCTGTTGCACGAAAGTCGTGGCCAGTTATTGGTTCGGGGTTGTCCGGGACCATGTAGTCGATCGCCCTGTTGATCGTTGCGCGACTCATGTGTGGGCGCTTTCGATTGCTATGCAGAATCGGCAGGATATACCCGCGATTTCCGTACATCTCCTGCAACTCGCGCAGCAGTTTCACCGCTTGCGAGGGAAGGGGAACGATGTGCAGGCGTCGTGATTTGATTTTCTCCGGAGGCACCTTCCATTCGGCGGTTCCCAGGTCGATTTCTTCCCATCGCGCACGGCAAAGCTCGATCGTTCGCGGAAACAGCATCATCAGCAATCGAATCGCAATCGCGGTTCGTCTGCTCTTGTAGGTCGGAAGCTGGCGAAAGAGCTTCTTGAGTTCTTCACGGCTCAACGCCCGAGCATTCTCTGTCGGGGGTTTCAGGACCGAGCCACGCAGCACCGATGCGGGATCTGTATCAGCTCGCAGTGTGATCACCGCATACTGGAACACGTTGGATACGTACTGGCGCAGTTTGATCGCTACGGAAGGCGAGCCGCGCTCTTCGACGCGACGCATCAAAGCAAGCACGTCATGGGCGGTAACAGAGCGCATGGGGCGGTTCCCGATGAACGGGTACGCATCGGCTTCGAGCATGCGCAGAATCTCGCCAAAGTGCCGCTCGGTCCAAGTCTTCCGCTTCTTCTCAAGCCACTCGTCGCTGACTGCGCGAAAAGTTGCTTTGCCTTCGTCGATACGCGCCGACAGCACTTCCTGTCGCATATGCGACGGGTGCAGTCCCTTCTTGACGAGTTCGCGGGCATCGTCACGCGCCGCGCGTGCGTCTTGAAGGCTGACCGTTGGATACTCGCCGATCGCGAAGAGATTCTCCTTCCCCGCAATTCGGTACTTGTATCGCCAAAGCTTGGAGCCGGACGGCTTCACCAACAGATACAGTCCATTGCCGTCGGTAAGTTTGGTAGGCTTGTTCCCTGCCTTCGCTTGTCGGATCTTGATGTCGGTAAGTGGCACGGTGAAAAAGGGGGTATCGTCTCTGGATCGTCGAAATGATTCCCTTTTTGTACCCCCTTTTTTCTTGGCTGGACACGATTTCCGGCGAACGTAAGCGAACAATGGAAGGGCGTAGAACGCCCAACTGGTAAGGGATTGGGGGCAAATTCCCGAACCAACACGAACTGGAGCGAACGAAGTGATCAGACACATCGTCATGTGGAAGCTGAAGGAATCGGCCGAAGGCGGCACGCGCGCGCAGAACGCGCTGAAGCTGAAGGAAAAGCTCGAAGGCTGCCGCGACCTCGTGCCGGGCATCCTGCAACTCGACGTCGGCATCGCGACGCCGGGCCTCGAAGCGACGTCCGACGTCGTGCTCGTGTCCGATTTCACGGACCAGGCCGCGCTCGATGCGTATCAGGTGCACCCGGTTCACCAGGAAGTGAAGAAGTTCATCGTGGCGGTGGCCGAATCGCGCCAGTGCGTCGACTACCTGTCCGACAGCGCACGATGAGCGACGCAACATCCCCGGCGGCCGGCCCGTCGATCGAAAGCCCGTTCGTCGACCTGCTCGGCGTGCGGCTCGTGTCCGCGAAGGACGGTGCGAGCGAGATCGTGCTGCCGCTCGACGAGCGGCACATGAACACGTGGAGCATCGCGCACGGCGGCGTGACGATGACGCTGTCGGACATCGCGCTCGCGATGGCCGCGCGCAGCCTGACCGACGACGGCGTCGGCGTCGTCACGGTCGAGATGAAGGTGAACTTCATGCAGCCCGGACGCGGCGAGTTGCGCGCATACGGACGCGTGATGCATCGTTCGACGACGATGGCGTATTGCGAAGGCGAAGTGCGCGACAGCGACGGCAACTTCGTCGCGAAGGCGCTCGGCACGTTCAAGTACATGCGGCGGCTCGCGGTGGGCCGCGACATCAAGCGGCAACGCACCCGCACCGCGCCGGATGCGCAGCCCGGCCCGAGTGACGCGTAAGCGCCCTCGACGAACGGCCCTGCCTTTTCACCGGCAGGGCCGTTTTGCGTGGCGGCCCGGCACCGCGCGGCGTGGCATCATGTGACGCTTGTCCGCTCACGGCGCCGCCCGCGCCGTCCTCACCGATGCCGCTGAATCCGAAGATTGCCCAGGTGCTCGACATGGTCGAGCGCGCGAAACGTCCGTCCTATCACCACCAGACGGCGCAGCAGGCGCGCGCCGCGTACGAGAAGAGCGCGCCGATCCTCGACGTCGCGCCGGCGCCGATGCATTCGGTCGAGGCCTGCGTCGTGCCGACACGCGACGGCCGCTCGATCGGCGCGCGGCTGTACCTTCCGGTCGAGCCGAGCCTCGCCGAACCGCTGCCGGCGCTCGTCTATTACCACGGCGGCGGCTTCACGGTCGGCAGCGTCGATACGCACGACGCGCTGTGCCGGATGTTCGCGCGCGACGCGCAATGCGCGGTGCTGTCGGTCGACTACCGGCTTGCGCCCGAACACCGGTTCCCGACCGCGGTGAACGACGCCGACGATGCATTGCGCTGGCTGCATCGCGAGGCCGCCGCATTCGGCATCGATGCGACGCGGCTCGCGGTCGGCGGCGACAGCGCGGGCGGCACGCTCGCGACGGTCTGCGCGGTGCTCGCGCGCGACGCGGGCATCGGGCTTGCGCTGCAACTGCTGATCTATCCGGGCGTGACGGGTCACCAGGACACCGAATCCCACGGACGGCTCGCGAACGGCTACCTGCTGACGCAGGACACGATCCAGTGGTTCTTCACGCAATACTTGCGCGATCGGTCCGACCGCGACGACTGGCGCTTCGCGCCGCTCGACGGCACGCGCGACGCGCCGTCGTTCGCCGGTGTCGCGCCGGCCTGGATCGCGACGGCCGAATACGATCCGCTGAGCGACGAGGGCGCCGCGTACGCGGACAAGCTGCGCGCGGCCGGCAATACGGTTACGCTGGTCTGCTATCCGGGGATGATCCACGAGTTCTTCAAGATGGGCGGCTACGTGCCGGAGGTGCGGGCTGCGCATGCCGACGCGGTGGCGGCGCTCAGGGCCGCATTCGACGACGTTTGACGGCGGCGGCGCCCGGCGCCGCGCGGAGGAAGCGATGACCGACGGCTGGGTGGAAACGGGCGACTGGGCCGTGCTGGGCGGCGATGCCGCCCGGATTCGCGATGCGGTGTTCGTGCGCGAGCAGCGGATTCCGCCGGAATGGGAACTGGACGACGAGGATCCGCTGTCGTTGCACGCGGTTGCCTACCGGGTCGATGCGGCGACCGGCGCACGCCGCGCGGTCGCGACGGGACGGCTGCTGCGCACCGGCACGATCGGCCGCGTCGCGGTGCTGGCCGACGCGCGCGGGCAGGGCGCCGGATCGGCCGTGCTGCATGCGCTGCTGGATGCGGCGCGGCATCGCGGCGAGCCGGTCGTGCGGCTTTACGCGCAGGATGCCGCGGTGTCGTTCTACGTGCGGCACGGCTTCGCGGCAATCGGCGAGCCGTTCGTCGAAATCGGCGTGCCGCACGTCGAGATGGCGCGCGCGCCGTAGCGCCGCCCGCGCCGCCCGCGCCGCAGGCTCAGCGCGGCGGCGTCGCGTCGATGTCGAACGTGAACGCACGCTCGAAACTGCCCGGGCGAACGGTGCGGTGCGAGCCGTCGTCGTCGCAGCGTTCCTTGATGTCGACCGTCAGCCGTACACCTTCCTTCATCGTCACGCGCAGCGCGGTCGTGCCGCGCGTGCCGTATTCGGGTGTCTCGATGAACGCGGCCGACAGTGCACGCTCGCGCTCGATCGGAATGCCGGTGTGCGGCAGCGCGTCGTCGTCCGCGACATGCGGATCGCGCATCAGCTCGATCAGCTCGTCGAGCGACGGGGCCGGGTTGTCGGTCAGCAGCGTGCCGAGTTCCGCACGCTTGCGCACGACTTTGGGCCAGGGCGTATCGAGCCGGGCATTCGACAGCGCATGCACGCCGGCGGCGATCGCGACCGGCGCGGCGACGCGGGTTTCGCCTTCGGCCGCGCGGTTGCAGAACCACGCGAGCTCGCGCCGCTTCCAGTCGCCGACCAGCAGGTTGAAGCCGTTGTACACGGCCGCGTGCTCGGCCAGCTCGCCGAGATAGTCGAGCGGCGCGACGGACGGGCCGCGGAGGAAATCGGACACGAGCTTGCCGCGGGTCGGCGCGCCCGCGCGAATGTCGAACGGCGCGCGGTAATTGGTCAGCGCCGCGAAGCGGCCGTCGCGCGATACGCCGAGCCACGTGCCGCCCGCTTCGAGATCGCGGCCGGCCAGCACGCCCGGCACATCCTCCCACCACGAAAGCGGCGCACTCGTACGGCGAAAGAACTCATCGCGGTTGGCGGTCAGGGTAAAGACGGGACCGGCGGCGGCATCGGGCTGCCAGTCGAAGGCAATCAGACACATCGGGCGAATCTCTCGCAGGAAACATCGGGCGCCGGCTGCATCGTGCGAGCCGGCGTGCGACCGGGTTGTCAGTGCGTCACGCTTCCGTCGGCCACGGGTACGGCAGCGCGTCGAACGCGAGTGCCGGACCGTCGGCCGAACCGAGGTGCACGGTGCCGCTGTCGAGCGCGGCCAGCTTGATCTCGACCAGCGCGTCGACGCCGCCCGCGGGCGCGGCCGCCGCATTGACGATCATCCCGCACGGCTGGCCCGGGTCGTCGCTGTGGAACAGCTCGACGCCGGCATGCACGGTGTCGGTCTCGCCGGCGACGTGCGCGAGCGCGGTACGGCGCTTGATCGTGCCGCGGTACTGGCTGCGCGCGACGATTTCCTGGCCCGGGTAGCACCCCTTCCTGAAGTTAACGGCGCCGATCACGTCGAAGTTGACCATTTGCGGCACGAACTGTTCGACGGCCGGCTGCGTGATGCGCGGCTCGCCCGCGCGCACGTCGAGCCAGTCCCAAACGGCTGGCGACACGACCGGTAGCGTGACGGCGAGCGCGGCGAGACGCGCGTCGACTTCCGCGCGCGGCCCGATCCACAGGTAGCGCTTGCGGCCGGCCGCGTCCGGGACGCGGATCAGCGCCCCGGCCGGGCCGTCGACCTTCACGTGCACGCCGTCCGGCAGCGCGTCGAAGATGCCCGACAGCGCTTCACGCACGTCGCCCGCGAAGCCGACCACCGCGAGCGTGTCGCTCGCGTCCGTCAGTTTCGCCTTCGCGCGCAGCACGAACATCGACAGCCGTTTCTGCACGGCGGCCTGGACGTCCTTCGAGACGAGCAGGCGCACGCCGTGACCGGCGCGCCAGGCGAGGAACGACGCGAGCAGGCGGCCCTTCGCCGAGCAATAACCGGACAGGCGCGCGCTCGCGGCATCGAGATGCTCGATGTCGTTGGTGAGCTGGCTGTGCAGGAACGTCGCGGCGTCGTCGCCGGCCACGTCGATCACGCCGAGCTGCGCAAGCGGCATGCAGGCGCCCGGCGCGTCGAAATCGGCGGCGGGCGGGCGGGGGAAAACGGGGAGCGAGACGGGTGCGGGCTGGGCAGCCGGTGAAGCGAATGGTGTGCTCATGGAATGAGGGAACAGTCAACCCTGACTTTGACGGAGGCGAGCAAGTATTATATGGGTCTTACCTGAGTCTCGTTTCCATGTCCCTACTGAAGAAATGCGCCGCGACGGTCGTGGCGCTGGCCGTCGTTGTGGCCGCTGCCGGCGCGGGCGGCGGGTATTACTGGGCGACCCGGCCGCTGCTGCTGGGCGCCGCAACGCTCGACGTCACGATCAAGCCGCGCAGCAGCGTGAAGAGCGTCGCGCTGCAGCTCAAGCACGGCGGCGTGCCGGTCGAGCCGTTCGGCTTCGTCGCGATGACGCGCCTGCTCGGGCTGTCGAGCCGGCTGAAGTCCGGCAACTACGAATTCAAGACCGGCATCACGCCGTACGACGTGCTGCAGAAGATCGCGCGCGGCGATGTGAACGAGTACGTCGCGACGGTGATCGAGGGCTGGACCTTCAAGCGGATGCGCGCGGAACTCGACGGCAATCCCGATCTCGCGCACGCGACGGCCGGCATGAGCGACGCCGAGCTGCTGCGCGCGATCGGCGCCCCCGACAACGCGATCCAGCGCGGCAGCGGCGAGGGGCTGTTCTTCCCCGACACCTACCTGTTCGACAAGGGCACGAGCGACCTGAACATCTACCGGCGTGCGTACCACCTGATGCAGACGCGCCTCGACGAAGCATGGGCCGCGCGCGCGCCGGGGCTGCCGTACAAGACGCCTTACGAAGCGCTGACGATCGCGTCGATCGTCGAAAAGGAAACGGGCCATGCGGCCGATCGCGCGTTCGTCGCGGCGGTGTTCGCGAACCGGCTGCGCATCGGGATGCCGCTGCAGACCGATCCATCGGTGATCTACGGCCTCGGCGACGCGTACGACGGCCGCCTGCGCAAGCGCGACCTGCAGGCCGACACTCCTTACAATACCTATACGCGCCGCGGCCTGCCGCCGACACCGATCGCGCTGCCGGGCGTCGCCTCGCTGCAGGCGGCGATCAATCCGGCGCCGACGAGCGCGCTCTATTTCGTCGCGAAGGGCGATGGCACGAGCGTGTTCTCGGACACGCTCGGCGATCACAACAAGGCCGTGGACAAGTACATACGAGGTCAATAATGCCGAGCGGTAAATTCATCACCTTCGAAGGCATCGACGGGGCGGGGAAGACCACCCACCTGCAATGGTTCTGCGAACGCCTCCAGGCGAGGCTGGCCGCGAGCGGCCGGCAGGTCGTCGTCACCCGCGAGCCGGGCGGCACGCAGCTCGGCGAGAAGCTGCGCGAGATCCTGCTGAACCAGCCGATGGATCTCGAGACGGAGGCGCTGCTGATGTTCGCCGCGCGTCGCGAGCATCTCGCGCTCGTGATCGAGCCGGCGCTCGCGCGCGGCGACTGGGTCGTGTCCGACCGCTTCACCGACGCGACCTTCGCCTACCAGGGCGGCGGCCGCGGGCTGCCGCGCGACAAGCTCGAGACGCTCGAGCGCTGGGTGCAGGGCGGTTTCCAGCCCGACCTGACGGTGCTGTTCGACGTCGCGCCGCAGGTGGCGAGCGAGCGCCGCGGCGCCGCGCGCATGCCCGACAAGTTCGAAAGCGAATCGGACGCGTTTTTCTCGCGTACCCGCGGCGAATACCTGCGGCGCGCGGAAGAGGCGCCGCACCGCTTCGCGATCGTCGACGCGACGCAGACGATTCCCGAGATCCGCCAGCAGCTCGAACGCGTGCTCGCCGCGCTGTAACCCGCAAGGAACGCACCACATGATCTATCCGTGGCAGACCGACGACTGGAACCGCCTGCAGCAACTGCGCGCGCAGTGGCCGCATGCGCTGCTGCTGCACGGCCAGGCCGGGATCGGCAAGCTGCAGTTCGCGCAGCATCTCGCGCAGGGCTTCCTGTGCGAGGCGCCGCAGCCGAACGGCGAGCCGTGCGGCACCTGCGCGGCCTGCACGTGGTTCGCGCAGGGCAACCATCCGGACTACCGGATCGTGCTGCCCGAGGCGCTCGCGGGCGAAGCGCCGGGCGCGGCCGACGACGCGAAGCCGGCCGACGCGGACGACGGCGGCAAGAAGACGCGCGCGCCGAGCAAGGAAATCAAGATCGAGCAGGTGCGTGCGCTGCTCGACTTCTGCGGGGTCGGTTCGCACCGCGGCGGCGCGCGCGTCGTCGTGCTGTACCCGGCCGAGGCGCTGAACGTCGCCGCGTCGAACGCGCTGCTGAAGACGCTGGAGGAGCCGCCGTCAGGCGTCGTGTTCCTGCTGGTGTCGGCGCGCATCGACCGGCTGCTGCCGACCATCATCAGCCGCTGCCGGCAGTGGCCGATGACCGTGCCGGCGCCCGACGCGGCCGCGGCGTGGCTTGCGGCGCAGGGCGTCGACGATGCGCGCGCGTTGCTCGCCGAAGCCGGCGGCGCGCCGCTCGCCGCGCTGGCGCTCGCGAGCGACGAGAACCGCCCGCTGCGCGATTTCACGCTCGGCCAGCTCGCCGCCGGCGCCGCGTGCGATCCGTTCGCGTGCGGCGAGACGCTGCAGAAGCTGCCGGTGCCGCTGGTGCTCGGCTGGCTGCAGCGCTGGCTGTACGATCTGCTCGCGCAGCGGATGGCGGGCGCGCCGCGCTACTTCCCGATGCAGGCGGCCGCGCTCGCGCGTTGCGCGGAAGCCGTCGACGCGAATGCGTTCGCACGCTTCATGAAGGCCGTGACGCGCCAGCGGACGGTCGAGAACCATCCGCTCAACGCCCGGCTCGTCTTCGAGGAACTGTTTCTCGGTTATCGGGAAATGTTCGCGTGAGCGCGTATTGTTTCCTTGAAGAGGGGAAACGGCTGCCGGCGAGCGCATGAGCGCCCGCCTTACGTATTCAGGAAACACGATGTTCGTCGATTCTCACTGCCACATCAATTTCAAGGGTCTCGCCGACCGCCTGCCGGCCGTGCTGGAGAACATGCGCGAGCACGACGTCACGCATGCGCTGTGCGTGTCGGTCGACTTCGAGACGCTGCCCGACGTGCTCGCGATCGCGCAGGCGCACGACAACGTGTACGCGTCGGTCGGCGTGCATCCGGACCACGAGGACGCACGCGAGCCGACGCTCGCGGAGCTGGTCGAGCTGGCCGCGCACCCGAAAGTCGTCGCGATCGGCGAGACGGGCCTCGACTACTACCGCCTCGAAGGCCGCTCGATCGCCGACATGGAATGGCAGCGCGAGCGCTTTCGCACGCATATCCGCGCGGCGACCGCGACGATGAAGCCGCTGATCATCCATACGCGCTCGTCGTCGGAAGACACGCTGCGGATCATGGCCGAGGAACGCGCGGACGTGCCGGGCGGCGTGATGCACTGCTTCACCGAGCCTTGGCCCGTCGCCGAGCAGGCGCTCGCGCAGAACTTCCATATCTCGCTGTCGGGGATCGTCACGTTCAAGAACGCGACCGACGTGCAGGACGTCGCGCGGCGGGTGCCGCTCGAGCGGCTGCTGATCGAGACCGACTCGCCGTACCTCGCGCCGGTGCCGTATCGCGGCAAGCCGAATGAACCTGCGTACGTCAGCCATGTCGGACGCTTTATCGCATCCGAGCGCGGCATCCCCGTCGAGGCGCTGGCCGATGCGACGACCCAGAACTTTTTCCGGCTGTTCAAGATCGCCCGCTAACGACGCGCGCCCAGCCGACAACCCAGGGAAGGAGCCCACAACAATGACGAAGCCGACCACATACCTGCCCAAGCGCGCCCTCGTCGCCGCCGCGCTCGTCGCGAGCGGCCTGTTTGCCGCCGCCGGCGCGCATGCCGAGTCGCTCGACGCGATCGTCAAGGCGGTCAAGTTCGACGACATCGCCGACATCGGCAAGCAGCTCAAGAGCGGCAAGCTCGATCCGAACACGATCGCACCGAACGGCGACCCGCTGCTCGTGATCGCCGCGCGCGAGAAGTCCGACAAGGTCGCCGCGGCGCTCGCCACGACGCCGAACGTCGACCTCGAGAAGGAAGACAAGGCCGGCGAGAACGCGCTGATGCTCGCGTCGCTGAACGGCGACGTCGGGCTCGTCAAGCTGCTGATCGACAAGGGTGCGGAAGTCAGCAAGAAGGGCTGGGCGCCGCTGCACTACGCGGCCACCAACGGCCAGGACGAGGTCGTCAAGGTCCTGCTCGACCATGACGCGTATATCGACACCGCGTCGCCGAACGGCACGACGCCGCTGATGATGGCCGCGCGCGGCAACCACGCGTCGACGGTCAACCTGCTGCTCGACCAGGGCGCCGATCCGCAGGTGAAGAACCAGCTCGGCATCACCGCGCTCGAGTTCGCGCAGCACTACAAGGCGCCGGATGCGATCGACATCCTGAGCAAGCGGACGGTGCGCGTCGGTGCATCGGCGCCGGCAGATGCGCAAAAGAGTGCAAAATGACGGTTTCGGCGCGGTGGTGCAGCGCCCGGCCGGCCGCAACCCGGCCGGCAGCGGGCGTCCGGCCGCCGCGCCGGTCAGCGCAGCAAGCGGCCCGAGGCCGCATTGACATAAGGAACACCATGTTGCGGGCTATGTTTTGTGCCGCGGCGTTTGCCGTGCCGTTGTCGGCGGCGGCTTTCACGGGCGCGGATCTCGACCGGCTGTGCGCGAAGACGGACGTCAAGTCGCGGGCGTCGTGCGCGGCCTACATCGAAGGCGCCGCCGATGGCGTCTACAACACGATCGACGCGATCGGCGGCACCACCGGGCCGCGCGTCGGGCAGTATTTCTGCCTGCCGCCCGACATCCGGGCGCAGCAGATGACCGACGCGGTGCGCAAGTACATCGCGGAGAACCCGAAGCTGGCCGACTACAACGCGAGCACCGCGGTGTCGCTCGGTCTCGGCAAGGCATTCCCCTGCAAGGGCGGCAGTTGATCTGACACCGGGTCCGGGCGCGCGCTGCCCGGACGTCGCCGACGCATCCAGGACGAGGCCGCCGCGCCTCATAACCGAAGCATCCCGGGCGCCGATGAATTCAATCGAGGAATTGCAGCGCATCGCCGATGCGCCGTTGCATTCGTGGTCCGGCACGCTGATCGTGTCGGTCATGGTCGTGCTGGTCGTCGTGATCGTGCACCGTCTCGGCGCACGCATCGTCAAGCGCATCGCGCAGCCGTATCCGCTGATGAGCGTGATCCTGCGCTACATCGACAAACCTTCGCTCGTCACGCTCGCGCTGCTTGCGCTCGAATTCCTGTGGATCCAGACGGACGAAGGCATGTCGTTCGTGGGTGGGATGCGCGCCGCGGCCGCGGTCGGCTCCATCGTATCGCTGACCTGGCTGCTGGTGCGGCTCGCGGCCGGCGTCGGCGACGCGATCATCCAGGCCCATCCGATGGATGCGGCCGACAACCTCCACGCGCGGCGCGTCCACACGCAGGCCAAGGTGCTCGTGCGGACCGTCATGGTGCTGATCGTGGTCATCGGCACGGGCGCCGCGCTGATGACGTTCCCGAACGTGCGCCAGGTCGGTGCGAGCCTGCTGGCGTCGGCCGGCGTCGCCGGCCTCGTCGCCGGTATCGCCGCGCGGCCGGTGCTCGGCAACCTGATCGCCGGGCTGCAGATCGCGCTCACGCAGCCGATCCGGCTCGACGACGTCGTCGTGATCCAGGGCGAGTGGGGCCGCATCGAGGAAATCACCGGCTCGTTCGTGTCGGTGCGGCTGTGGGACCAGCGCAGGCTGGTCGTCCCGTTGCAGTGGATCATCGAAAACCCGTTCACGAACTGGACGCGCCACAGCTCGGAGATCATCGGCACGGTCTACCTGTCGGTCGACTACCGCACGCCGCTCGCGCCGCTGCGCGAGGAGCTCGCGCGGCTCGTCCATGCGGCGCCCGAGTGGGACGGCCGCGTGCAGGTGCTGCAGGTGACCGATGCCACCGAGCGCACGATGCAGTTGCGCGCGCTCGTCAGTGCGGCCGACTCGTCGGCGTGCTGGGATCTGCGTTGCCGCGTGCGCGAGGGCTTGATCGCGTACCTGCAGGCGCGTTTCCCGCAATGCCTGCCGCGCAGCCGGATGGAACTGTATCCGCACGATTCGGCGCCGGGCGAGCCGAGCCCCGAACGGCCGCACGCGCGGCCGCCCGCCGCCAGCACGGCGGCCAACACCGCGGCCGATCCGAAGGCCACCGAAGGCCGCTGAACGCGCGCCGGTACCTGCTGCCATCACCTCCATGACCGCGCTGAAGACGCTTGCCATCGCCAACTACCGCTCGCTGCGCGAGCTGATCGTGCCGCTCGCGGCGCTCACCGTCGTCACCGGGCCGAACGGCAGCGGCAAGTCGAGCGTGTACCGCGCGCTGCGGCTGCTTGCCGACACCGCGCAGGGCCGCGTGATTCCGTCGCTCGCGCGCGAAGGCGGGCTGCCGTCGACGCTGTGGGCCGGCCCCGAGCGCTTTTCGCGCGCGATGCTGAGCGGCGACACGCCGGTGACCGGCACGGTGCGCAACGGACCGGTGAGCCTCAAGCTCGGTTTCGCCGGCGACGATTTCGGTTACGCGATTGATCTCGGCCTGCCGGTGAAGAACGATGCGTCGATGTTTCGTCTCGATCCGGTCGTGAAGCGCGAATGCATCTGGGGCGGCGCGCTGCTGCGGCCGTCGACGCTGCTGGTCGACCGCCAGGGCGCGCAGATTCGCGCGCGCGGCGGGTCGGGCGACTGGCACACGGTGCCGCAGCCGGTCGCGAGCTTCGACAGCATGATGACCGAGTTCGCCGATCCGGTCGGCGCGCCGGAGATGATCGCGGTGCGCGAGCGGATCCGGTCGTGGCGCTTCTACGATCATTTCCGGACCGATGCGCAGGCGCCGGCCCGGCAGTCGCAGATCGGCACCCACACGCCGGTGCTGGCGGACGACGGCGCCGACCTGGCCGCCGCGCTGCAGACGATCCGCGAAATCGGGGATGCCGCCGCGCTCGATGCCGCGATCGACGACGCGTTCCCCGGCGCATCGATCGACATCGACAATCCGGGCGGGCGCGGCCGCTTCGACGTGCTGATGCGCCAGCCGGGGCTGCTGCGGCCGCTGTCGGCCGCCGAACTGTCGGACGGCACGCTGCGCTACCTGCTGCTCGCGGCCGCGCTGCTGACGCCGCGCCCGCCCGCGCTGATGGTGCTGAACGAACCGGAGACGAGCCTGCACCCCGATCTGCTGCCGGCGCTCGGCCGCCTGATCGCGCAGGCTGCGCAGCGTTCGCAGGTGCTGGTCGTGTCGCACGCGGCGCGGCTCATCGCGACGCTCGAACGCGAGGCCGGCTGTGAGTCGCTGGTGCTCGACAAGCAGCTCGGCGCGACCGTGCTCGTCGATGCGGACACGCGCGACCTGCCGCCGTGGAAGTGGCCGTCGGGCCTGCGGCGCGAATGTATCCTGTCTGTAACAACACCCATAAAATGAAAGCCCGGTGCTTCCGGGCATCGGGATCGCGAATAATAATGCGATATCCGGCCGGCGCGATGCCGGCCGTGCGCTGCACGGAGGGGGGGTGTGCGCCAGCCCCCGTGCCGGCCGACCGAGGACACAGGAGACGTGGACCATGAGAATTGCCCAGATCGCCCCGCTGACCGAATCCGTGCCGCCGAAGCTGTACGGCGGCACGGAGCGCGTCGTGTCCTACATCACCGAGGCGCTCGTCGACCTCGGCCATGACGTGACGCTGTTCGCCAGCGGCGATTCGACGACCCGGGCCAGGCTCGAACCGGTATGGCCGCGCGCGCTGCGGCTCGATGCGTCGATCCGCGACCGCGTCGCACCGCACATGCTGCTGATGGAGACGGTCGCGCGCCGCGCGAAGGACTTCGACGTGCTCCATTTCCACATGGACTACTACTCGTTTTCGGTCTTCAACCGGCAGGACACGCCGTTCGTGACGACGCTGCACGGCCGGCTCGACCTGCCCGAGCAGCAGCCGGTGTTCGACACGTTCAACACCGCGCCGGTGATCTCGATCTCGAATTCGCAGCGCCAGCCGCTGCCGCAGGCGAAATGGCAGACGACCGTGTACCACGGGCTGCCCGACACGCTGTACCTGCCGCAACCCGTCGAGCCGCGCTATCTCGCGTTCCTCGGCCGCATCTCGCCGGAGAAGCGGGTCGACACCGCGATCCGCATCGCGCACCAGTGCGGGCTGCCGATCCGGATCGCCGCGAAGATCGACGCGGCGGACCAGGAGTACTTCGAACGGGAGATCAAGCCGCTGTTCGCGCTGCCGCACGTCGAATACATCGGCGAGATCGCCGACCACGAGAAGGCCGAATTCCTGTCGGGCGCGCATGCGCTGCTGTTTCCGATCGACTGGCCTGAGCCGTTCGGGCTGGTGATGATCGAGGCGATGTCGTGCGGCACGCCGGTGATCGCGTTCAATCGCGGCGCGGTGCCGGAGGTGGTGGACGAGGGCGTGTCGGGCTTCATCGTCGAGGACGAGATCAGCGCGGTGGCCGCCGTGAACCGGCTGCACCTGCTGCCGCGCGCACGCGTGCGGCGGCGCTTCGAGGAGCGCTTCACGTCGCGGCGGATGGCGCAGCAGTACGTCGACGTGTACCAGTCGCTGATTCGTGCGCAAAAGCGCTCGCGCTTCAAGGTGATCGATTCGACGACCTGACGCGCGGCGCGTGCGGATAAAAGAACGGCGATGTCCGCGAGGACATCGCCGTTTGCACATCGCCCGCGCGCGGCGCGCACGGACGAGGACGCCGCGGCGTCAGATCTTCAGCTTCGTGACCTTCGTGCCGTTGATCGACACGTCGCCCATCAGGCCGGCGTTGGTCAGCACGATGACCTGGACCGGCGCGGTGGCCGTGTTGGAGTCGACCGCGCCGTTCGCGCCCATCTTCACGAGCGCGACCGATGCGCCGGCGCCGGCAGCCCAGCCGTCCGAGCCGCGGAATTCGTCGAGCGCTTCCTGCGTCATGAACAGGAACACGATCGCCTTCGACTGCGCACCGGCCTGCAGGCCGACCGACAGCGACGACGTGTTGTAGTAGCCGACCGTGCTGCCGCCGACGCGCAGCGCGCCGTTGCCCGACTGGCCGCCGACGATGAAGCCGGCCTGCAGCACGTCCGGGAACACGAGCACGCCGCGCGACTTCGCGACGAGTTCACGCGAACCCTTGACCGTGGAATACATGCGCGACAGCGTGGCGTCGACGCTCGAATCGATCGCCTGACGCTTCGACGCGTTGGTCGCGGCGTTGTCGGGCTTGTCGGGGGTAGTGGTGCAACCGGTGAGCGCAAGGCTGCCGACGACGAGCGCAGCGGCGGCTTTCAGCACAAGGTTCCGTTTTTGCATCGTTCTTCTCCATCGGATGACGTTCGGAGTGAGTCTCGCTCACGGAGCGGATCACGTCGGCAGTTATATCACAACGGATTACAACCCCATTTCGTGCGCGCATGAAAAGGCGCCGAATCGTTTTGCGGTGTCGCGGCGCACCAACGGACGGACCGGCGCGCGCACGGCGATATGTCGCTACATCGCGCGACGGCCGGGGTCGGCGGAAAGGCGGTGAGGGCAGGTGCAGGTCAGTGCGTGACGGGCGGCGCCGGCGGGGTCGGCGGCTTGATCGGCGGGCGCCGCAACGCGCGGCGGATCAGCGCGATCACGACCCCGCACGCGAACAGGAACGCGGCCGGCACGACCCAGTAGCCGACGAACGCGTGCCACAGATAACCGGCGAGCGTGTTGCGGCGCACGACGTATTCGTCGCGGGCCGCCTGCTGGCGTGCCGCGTTGGCGGCCAGCACGTCGGCCGGGCAGCCGGCCGCGCGCGCCGCGTCAGGATCGCCGTGGCACTTCGTGGCGGCGCCGGCCGCCTGCTGCGCATCGGTGAGCTGCCAGGTGGTCAGCGCGAGTTGCAGGTCGGCCTTGTTGTACGCCATTTCCTCGCGGATCTCGCGCACGGCGACGATCGCGACGGGCACGGCCCAGAACACGATCACGATCAGCCAGCGGCGGAACCAGCGGTGTTGTCTCCATGCCATCCATGCCTCCGTTTGACGCGGTGTGCGCGTCCGTCTCGAGGGCGGCCCGATGGCGCTTCTTGTACTTGGATGGGCCGCGTTGCAGCCATCATAGAAGAAATCGCGGCGAATTGCCGCACCATATGGCGGCATTTGTACGGCGTGCTGGGGAAGCGGGGCGGGCAGGCGGCGCAGCAGGTCGCGACGACGGCAGCGACGGTGCCGCCGGCCGGCGCGGCGACGCATTCCACGTCATCGCGTGCGTCGATGCGCGTGCAACGAAAACAAAAATGCCGCGCCCGCCGAAGCGGTACGCGGCATTCGTGCGGGAGCGCCGGAACTCAGGCGGCCGGCTGGCTGCTCAGGCAGCTCTTCATGAACGCCTTGCGGTCGTCGCCCTTCTTGTCGGCGGCCTGGGTGTTGCACGCCTTCATCTTTTCCTGCTGCGACATCTTCTTCGCGGGCTTGGCCGACAGGCAGTCCTTCATGAACGCCTTGCGTTCATCGCCCGTCTTGCCGGCGGCCTGCGTGTTACAGGCCTTCATCTTGTCCTGCTGGCTGTTCGCCGCGAAAGCGGGGGAAGCCAGCATGCCGCCGAGAAGCACTGCGGCTACGAGCGATTGGATTTTCATTTCGACACTCCCATGGGGTGAATTGCGTTTTATATCGACGCCGTCACGAAGCCCGGCGCAACGGGAACAGGGCCACATCACGCCGCGCGCTCCGATTATGGCAAATCAATGTGAAAACACCAAAACGGCATTCCTATAACGCGGCGGGCGACGTGGCCGTTGACGGCGTGCGTCCCGCGGCGATCGGGACTAACCATGATGCGCGGCGTCCGGTGCCGGCCGTATCTACCGGATGCCGGCCGCGAGCCATTACAATCGCGGCCATGAATACTCCGAACCCCGCATCCCCTTCGTCCGCGCCGGCCCTGCCGCGCATCGCCGTACTCGCCACCGGCGGCACGATCGCCGGCGCCGCGCCCGACGCCGCCAGCACGGCCGGCTATCAGGCCGGCGCGCTCGGCGTCAATTTCCTGCTCGACGCGGTGCCGGCGCTCGCGTCGGTCGCGCGCATCGATGCCGAGCAGGTCGCCAGCATCGACAGCAAGGATCTCGCGCTGCCGCTGTGGAATACGCTCGCCGCGCGAATCGACGCGCTGATGGCCGATCCGGCGATCGACGGCATCGTGATCACCCACGGCACGGACACGCTCGAGGAAACCGCCTACGCGCTGCATCTGGTCGTGACCGGCGACAAGCCGGTCGTGCTGACGGCCGCGATGCGGCCGGCCACCGCGCTGTCGTCCGACGGCCCGCTGAACCTGCTGAACGCGGTGACCGTCGCCGCTCACCCGGCCGCGCGCGGGCAGGGCGTGCTCGTCGCGTTCAACAACCGGATCCACGGCGCACGCGACGTCGTGAAGACGAGCACCTACGCGGTCGATGCGTTCCAGTCGCCGGAACTGGGCGCGCTCGGCTGGGTGCAGGACGGCCGCGTCGAATTCGCGCGCCGCGTGACGCGCGCGCGCGATGCGCGACTGGCGATCGCCGCGGCGTGGCCGCCGGTCGAAGTCGTCGCGAGCTATGCGGGCGTGACGCGCACGGCCGTCGATGCGCTCGTCGCGGCCGGCGTGCGCGGCCTCGTCGTCGCGGGCACCGGCAACGGGTCGATCCATGCGACGCTGCAGGCGGCGCTCGCCGATGCGGTGAAGGCGGGCGTCGCCGTGGTGCGTGCGTCGCGCGTTGGCTCGGGGCACGTGATGCGCAACGGCGCCGCGAACGACGACGCGCTCGGTTTCGTGAGCGCCGGGTCGCTGAGCCCGTTCAAGGCACGCGTGCTGCTGATGCTCGCGCTCGCGAACGGGATTCACGAGCGCGACGCGCTGCAACGCGCATTCGACACGCTGTGACCGCTGGCCGCCGATCGGGCGGCGCGCGGCGTGCATGAAAAAACAGCGCCTCGTGAACGGTTTGCGCAGCAGATTCGACTGCTCGCCCGCGGCGAGCCTGCCACCCTGATGCCAAAAAGACGAAACCCCACGCTCCGAAAAACGTGGGGTTCGTCAGCAGTCCGGGCAGGCCATTGGCCTGCCTTTTTTGCGTCAGTGCCGCGCGAATGCTCAGGACTGCGGCGGAATCACGAGCTTCTGGCCCGGATAGATCCGGTCCGGGCTCGACAGCATCGGCTTGTTCGCCTCGAAGATCGCCGGGTACTTGTTCGCGTCGCCGTACACTTCCTTCGCGATCGCCGACAGCGTGTCGCCCGGCTTCACGTCGTGGTACTGAACTTCCTGATCGTCCGGCTGCAGGTCGTCGTCGTTGACGCCCGCGACGCCTTGCACGTTGCCGGCCGCGACCTTGACCTTCGCCTTCGTGTCGAGATCGGCAACGCTGCCCGACAGCGTGACGGTGCGCGACGCGCCGTCGAACGCGACGCTCAGGTTCGACGTGTCGAGACCTTGCGTGCCGATGTAGTTCTTGATCGCGTCGGCCGCGGTCTGGTTCGCGGCATTCGGATCTTCCGCTGCTTGCGCATCGGCGTGACCCAGCAGTTTTTCACCCGCCTCTTTGATAAACGAAAGAAGACCCATCGCTGCACTCCCTAGGTGGTTGAAAAGAAAACGCGCCGTGAAGTGGCGAAAAAAACACCGCGCTGGGCGCGCTCACCGGAGCGAGCGCCAAGCGCGGCGGTTTTCTCGAAAGGCGTGGCGAAAGTGTAGGCGTTCAGCGCGACGATTGCATGAAAAATCGCACGCTTGAACGTAAAGAAATGTAATACGCGAAATCCGACAGGCGGACACCCGACGACGACGTCTGACCGACCAAGGCTTCCCCGGCGCCGCCGGGTGCCGCTGCGGACCCCACCACGCCGCTCTCAGCCCAGAGCGGCGTTTTTCGCCCCGTCGCGCACGCGTTTCGGCGATACGCGGCGGGGCGCCCCACCGTGATGCGCGCATCGTCGCGCATCAATGCGACCGGCCGTGACCGGATCGCTTGTATTCGTCGCGCGCGTTCCGCCGTTGCAGCGAAACGCGCGTCGTTGCGTCCGCGTTACGCGGCCGGCGTCTGGCCGATCTCGAAGTTCGACATGATCTCGAGCGCACGCACGAGTGCCGAGTGATCCCATGCCTTGCCGCCGTGCGATGCGCACACGCTGAACAGCTGCTGCGCGCTCGCCGTATGCGGCAGCGCGAGGCCGAGCTTGCGTGCGCCGTCGAGCGCGAGGTTCAGGTCCTTCTGGTGCAGCTCGATGCGGAAGCCCGGATCGAACGTGCGCTTGGTCATGCGCGCGCCGTGTACTTCGAGGATGCGCGACGCGGCGAAGCCGCCCATCAGCGCCTGGCGCACGCGCTCCGGATCGGCGCCCGAGCGTGCGGCGAACAGCAGCGCTTCGCCGACCGCCTCGATGTTCAGCGCGACGATGATCTGGTTCGCGACCTTGCAGGTCTGGCCCGCGCCGTTCTCGCCGACGAGCGTGATGTTCTTGCCCATCTTCTCGAACAGCGGCTTCGCGCGTTCGAACGCCTTCTCCGGGCCGCCGACCATGATCGTCAGCGTCGCTTCGCGCGCGCCGACTTCGCCGCCGGACACCGGCGCGTCGAGGTAGTCGCAGCCGAGCGCGTTGATCTGCTTCGCGAATTCCTGCGTGTCGAGCGGCGAGATCGAGCTCATGTCGATCACGAGCTTGCCGGCGCTCAGGCCCTTCGCGACGCCGTCGTCGGCGAACAGCACGTTACGCACGTCCGGCGTGTCCGGCACCATCGCGATGATGATGTCGGCGTTCTGCGCGACTTCGGTCGAGTTCGCGACGACCTTCGCACTCGCGCGCAGGTCGTCGGGAATCGGGAACGCACCGTTCACGACGAGCTGATGATCGCCCTTGAGCAGGTTGCGCGCCATGTGCGCGCCCATGATGCCGAGGCCGATGAAACCGATGGTTGCCATGTGAAAGTCTCCTATAGGGCTGAAAACGGGAAGAGCGGATCTCAGGCGGCGCGACGCGCCGAGCCCGGTGCGCAGCCGGCGACGCTTTGCAGCCAGCCGAGCCCTTCCGTCGTGGTGGTGCGGGGCTTGTATTCGCAGCCGACGTAGCCGGCATAGCCGAGCCGGTCGAGCAGCGCGAACAGGAACGCGTAGTTGATCTCGCCCGTACCCGGCTCGTTGCGGCCCGGGTTGTCCGCGAGCTGGACGTGGCCGATCGAGGCGAGGTTGCGTTCGATCGTCGCGGCCAGTTCGCCTTCCATGCGCTGCATGTGATAGATGTCGTACTGCAGGAACAGGTTGTCCGAGCCGACCGCGCGGATCACGTCGAGCCCTTCGGACGAGCGGTTCAGCGCGAAGCCCGGGATGTCGAAGCCGTTGCACGGCTCGACCAGCAGGCGGATGCCTTCGCGCTTCAGTGCGTCGGCGGCGAAGCGCAGGTTGTCGACGATCGTGACGAAGGTCTTGTCGCGCGCGGTGCTCGCCGACGGGATGCCGACGAGGCAGTTCAGTTGCGGCACCTTGAGCGCCTTTGCGTACTCGATCGCACGGCCGACACCTTCCTGGAACTCGCCGACACGATCGGGCAGGCACGCGATGCCGCGCTCGCCCTGGTCCCAGTTGCCGGCCGGCAGGTTGTGCAGCACGAGGCGCAGGCGGTGTGTCTCGAGCCGCTCGGCGAGTTCCTCTTTCGCGTACGGGTACGGGAACAGGAACTCGACGGCGTCGAAGCCCGCGTCCGCGGCCGCCTTGAAGCGGTCGAGGAACGGCACTTCGTTGAACAGCATGGTCAGGTTTGCAGCAAACTTCGGCATGAGCTAAGCCTCTTCGGTCGGTCAGTCAAAAAATGGCGTGCGGATCAGTCGAGCATCGAGATCGCGGTCGGTGCGTGCTCGGCCTTTTCGGCGAGCTCTTCGAATTCGTTGATCGCGTCGATTTCGGTGCCCATCGAGATGTTCGTCACGCGCTCGAGGATCACTTCGACGACGACCGGCACGCTGAATTCTTCCGCGAGCGTTTGCGCCTGGCGCAGCGCCGGCTCGATCTCTTCCGGCTTGAACACGCGCAGCGCCTTGCAGCCGAGGCCTTCGGCCACCGCCACGTGATCGACGCCATAGCCGTTCAGCTCCGGTGCGTTGACGTTGTCGAACGCGAGCTGCACGCAGTAGTCCATGTCGAACGCGCGCTGGGCCTGGCGGATCAGGCCGAGGTACGAGTTGTTCACGACGACGTGCACGTACGGCAGCTTGAATTGCGCGCCGGCGGCCAGCTCCTCGATCATGAACTGGAAGTCGTAGTCGCCGGACAGCGCGACGATCGGACGGCGCGGGTCGGCCGCACGCACACCGAGCGCGGCGGGGATCGTCCAGCCGAGCGGGCCGGCCTGGCCGCAGTTGATCCAGTTGCGTGCCTTGAACACGTGCAGGAACTGCGCGGCGGCGATCTGCGACAGGCCGATCGTGCTGACGTAGCAGGTATCGCGGCCGAACACCTTGTTCATCTCTTCGTACACGCGCTGCGGCTTGACCGGCACGTTGTCGAAGTGGGTCTTGCGCTGCAGCGTGCGCTTGCGTTCCTGGCACTCGGACACCCACGCGCTGCGGTCCTTCAGCTTGCCGGCGGCCTTCCATTCCTGCGCGACCGCGACGAACAGCTCGAGTGCGGCCTTCGCGTCGGACACGATGCCGAGATCCGGGCCGAACACGCGGCCGATCTGGGTCGGCTCGATGTCGACGTGCACGAACTTGCGGCCCTTCGTGTAGACCTCGACGCTGCCCGTGTGGCGGTTCGCCCAGCGGTTGCCGATGCCGAGCACGAAGTCGGACGCGAGCATCGTCGCGTTGCCGTAGCGATGCGACGTCTGCAGGCCGACCATGCCGGCCATCAGCGGGTGGTCGTCCGGAATCGCGCCCCACGACATCAGCGTCGGGATCACCGGCACGCCGATCGTTTCGGCGAATTGCACGAGCAGGTCTTCGGCCGCTGCGTTGAGCACGCCGCCGCCCGACACGATCAGCGGCTTGTCCGCGTCGTTGAGCATCGCGAGCGCCTTCTCGATCTGCGCGCGGGTCGCCGCGGGCTTGTAGACCGGCAGCGGTTCGTACGTGTCGATGTCGAACTCGATTTCGGCGAGCTGCACGTCGATCGGCAGGTCGACCAGCACCGGGCCCGGACGGCCCGAGCGCATCAGGTGGAACGCCTGCTGGAACACGCGCGGCACGAGCGCCGGCTCGCGCACGGTGACGGCCCACTTGGTGACGGGCTTCGCGATCGACTCGATGTCGACGGCCTGGAAGTCTTCCTTGTACAGGCGCGCACGCGGCGCCTGGCCCGTGATCGCGAGGATCGGAATCGAGTCGGCCGATGCCGAGTAGAGGCCGGTGATCATGTCGGTGCCGGCGGGGCC
Source organism: Burkholderia sp. BCC1985 (assembly GCF_905339915.1). Classification (NCBI taxonomy): domain Bacteria; kingdom Pseudomonadati; phylum Pseudomonadota; class Betaproteobacteria; order Burkholderiales; family Burkholderiaceae; genus Burkholderia; species Burkholderia sp. BCC1985. The sequence goes on along the minus strand of NZ_CAJPGY010000001.1, from coordinate 93,477 downwards.
CGACGTGCCGATGCACACGCCGATGTTGCCCGGTGCGGCACGCGTGAAGCCTTCGGCCATGTGCGACGCGCCTTCGACGTGGCGCGCCAGCACGTGGCTGATGCCGCCCGACTTGCGCATCGCGGAATAGAACGGGTTGATTGCTGCGCCCGGCACGCCGAACGCGGTCTGGATGCCTTCCTTCTCGAGCACGAGTACGGCTGCGTCGACGGCTCTCATCTTGGCCATGAATGTCTCCTTGGATAGTTGGATCTTGCGAATCGGTCTGTTGGGAACACTTTAGGGACGCAAGAAAGGTTTGATAAGATCAGCCGAAGTCGCTTATTTCGAAACTAAAAGTATGGAATGACGGCCGGACGGGGCTTCCCGCCGGTGTCGGAGCCGGGACGGAGACGGGAAATGGATCGTTTCAAGCAGATCGAGACGTTCGTGCGGGTCGCGGACGCGGGCAGCCTCGCGGCGGCCGCGCTCGAGGAGGGCGTGTCGCCGGTGGTGCTCGGGCGGCGCATCGACGCGCTCGAGAAGCGCCTCGGCGTGAAGCTGATGTACCGCTCGACGCGCCGGCTGGTGGTCAGCGAGGAGGGCGCCGCGTTCCTCGAGCGCTGCCGCGGGCTGCTGTCCGAATGGGACCAGGCCGAGAACGAGCTGGCCGCCGGGCGGCGCGCGGTCAGCGGGCATCTGATCGTGTCGGCGCCGGCCGCGTTCGGCCGCAAGCACGTCGCGCCGCACGCGCCCGGTTTCCTCGTCGACAAGCCGGAAATGCAGCTATCGTTCAACCTGACCGACCGCGTCGTCGATCTCGTGCGCGAAGGCTACGACCTGTCGATCCGGATCGGCGGCTCGGTCGATCCGAACTTCGTCGCGGTGAAGCTCGCGTCGAACCGGCGCGTCGTGTGCGGTACGCCCGACTATTTCCGCAAGCACGGCCGGCCGAAGTCGCTCGACGACCTGCTGAAGCACAACTGTCTCGCGTTCAACCTGCAGGGCGGCCAGAACCGCGGCTGGTATTTCCAGCGCCACGGCAAGATCGTGACGATGCGGGTGGCCGGCAATCTCGACTGCAACGACGGCGAGCTGCTGCATCGCTGGGTCGCGGAAAGCCTCGGGCTCGGCTGGCGCTCGACTTGGGAAATCGCCGCGCAGCTCGAAACGGGCGAACTCGAAACCGTGCTCGACGAATTCGCGCTGCCGGACTACGACATCCTCGCGGTCTATCCGCAGCAGCGCTACGTGCCCGCGCGCGTGCGCTACTTCATCGACTACCTGCGCGAAGCGTATGCGCGCCCCGGCTACTGGAACAGCACGCCGTAACGGGCGCGGCGGTTTCCGGCATTTTTTTGCGCATCATCGGCTTCGTGCGGGAATAAACTCGACGCAGCGGCGGTAAGGTCATCGAGAGCGCCCGCTGCCGGTCTGTCCGGGCACCGGACGCGGAACGGGCGCGGCTTCGGCCGCCGGGACCAGGGAGGTCATGTGGGGCAAGCCGGACAGGCGGTCGACGAACGGGCGGAGGACGACGCGGTCGCGCGCGGCGAACGGTTTCGCGTGCTCGTGCTGCCGCATCTCGACGCCGCGTACAACCTCGCGCGCTGGCTGAGCGGCAATGCGGGCGACGCGGACGATGTCGTCCAGGACGCGTGCATGCGCGCGCTGCGTTTCGTCGACTCGTGCCGCGGCGACAACGCGCGGCCGTGGCTGCTGACGATCGTGCGCCACACCTGGTACACCGAGTGGCGCCGCCGCGCCCACGCACACGAGGTCGCGCTGCCCGACACGCTCGACGACACGGAGGTGCCGGACGACTGGCAGCCGGCGACGGAGGATCCGCTCACGCACCTGTTGCGCGGCGAGAACGTTCGGCTGGTGAACGCGGCGCTCGCGAAGCTGCCGCCCGAATACCGCGAGGTGCTGGTGCTGCGCGAGATGGAGGATCTGAGCTATCGCGAGATCGCGGCGATCGCCGACGTACCGGTCGGCACCGTGATGTCGCGACTCGCGCGCGGCCGGCGTCGGCTCGCCGCGCTGCTGGCCGGCACGCAGGCGCCGGCACCCGAACCCGCGCCGGGACGTGCGTCGGCAAGCGGAACCGCATCGGAGGCGATCGATGGACTGTAACGAAGCGCGCGCATTGCTGGACGCGGACGTCGACCGCGAGCTGTCGGCGCCCGATGCGTTGCGCGTCCAGCGGCATGTCGAAGGGTGCGACGCGTGCCGCCGCGAACGCGAGCGGATCGTCGCGCTCGGGCGCGCCGTGCGGCAGGCCGATTATCACCGCGCGCCGGAGGCGCTGCGCGCGAGCATCCTCGCGGCGCTGCCGCGGGCCCAGCCTCGGCCGACCGGTCGCCGCTGGTTCGCGTGGCTGGGCGGGCGCGGCGCGGCGGCTCGCCCGGCGTCGGCCGGACCGGGGGCGGGCGTCGCCGCGCTGCCCGGGCTCGGCTGGGGCGTCGCGCTGCTGGTCGCGCTCGCGGCGGCGGCCGGGATGGCGCTGTCCGCCCGCCACGCCGCAACCGACCAGACGGTCGACGAACTGGTCGCGAGCCACGTGCGCGCCGGCCTGTCGGCGCGCGACATCGACGTGATCTCGACCGACCGGCATACGGTCAAGCCGTGGTTCAACGGCCGGCTCGACTATGCGCCGCCGGTCGAGGACCTGTCGGCGAGCGGCTTCCCGCTCGCAGGCGGCCGGCTCGACTACGTCGGGCGGCGCCGCGTCGCGGTGCTCGTGTACCGCTATCGTCAGCACGTGATCGACGTGTACGTGCAGCCGGCAGGCGTCGGGCGGAAGGCCGCGCCGTACGCGACCGTGTCGCAGGGCTACGCGCTCGACCGCTGGGAGGCGGCCGGGATGACGTGGTGGGCCGTGACCGACGCCGAGCCGTCGGCGCTGGCCGCGTTCAGGACGGCGCTCGACGCGCGGCTGGGCGGGGCGCGCGTCGAGTGACGGCGGGCCGCGTCGCCGGCCCGCAGGCGCGCGCCCGACACTCCGCCCCCATTTCCGAACGGTCGCGCCGACGGCGGCTTCAGCTGCCGGCGCCATTCAAGTCGTTGAAAACATGGCCGAATCCGGTCGGGAATCGTCGATCGGTATTGCACGCGCCCCGTATCCGGGTTAGAATTTTCGGCTTCTCACTTGCCACACCGGTTCAGACGCCCGGGTGGCTTTAATCCACAAGGAGTGTGTAATGCGTCATTACGAAATCGTATTCATCGTGCACCCCGATCAGAGCGAGCAAGTGCCCGCGATGATCGAGCGTTACAAGACCACGATCACGACGCACGGCGGCCAGATCCACCGTGTCGAAGACTGGGGCCGTCGCCAGCTGGCCTACATGATCGAGAAACTCGCGAAGGCTCACTACGTCTGCATGAACATCGAGTGCGACCAGACGACGCTCGACGAACTCGAACACGCGTTCAAGTTCAACGACGCCGTGCTGCGCCACCTCATCGTCAAGATGAAGAAGGCCGAGACCGGCCCGTCGCCGATGATGAAGGAAGTTCAGCGCGAAGAAGCCAAGAAGGCGGCTGCAGCTCAGCCGACCGAAGCGCAGGCTTAAGTTCGTCACTCATTAAGCCATCAAGGAGCGCGTCACTCACGTGAACAGGTTGCAATTGACGGCGAGCGTCGTCGAACGCGCACCGGTGCGATATACGCCGGCGGGTGTTCCGATCGCAAGCGCCACGTTGCATCACCGCACGGAAGTCGTCGAAGCAGGCATTCCCCGTCAGGTCGAAATGACGATCGAGGCGGTGGCGGCCGGTGAGGCGAGCGGCAAGCTGGAGCGTCGTGAAATGGGCGTCGAAACGCTGTTCACGGGCTTCCTGGCAAAGAAAAGCCGCAACGCGAGAACCTTGGTGTTTCACATCACTGCATTGCAGGACATAGGAAAGGACTGAAATCATGGCCCGCCCGACTGGTAAGAAATTCGACAAGCGTCGTCAGCAACAAAACCCGCTCTTCAAGCGCAAGAAGTTCTGCCGTTTCACGGCTGCCGGCGTCGAGCAGATCGACTACAAGGACACGGAAACGCTGAAGGACTTCATCGGCGAAAACGGCAAGATCACGCCGGCGCGTCTGACGGGTACGAAGGCGCACTATCAGCGTCAGCTCGACACGGCAATCAAGCGTGCGCGTTTCCTCGCGCTGCTGCCGTACACCGATCAGCACAAGGCGTAACTCGGCGACGCCATAAGGAGAATTCGAATGCAAATCATTCTGTTGGAAAAAGTCGCCAATCTGGGCAACCTCGGCGATATCGTCAAGGTCAAGGACGGTTACGCTCGCAACTTCCTGATCCCGAACCGCAAGGCTCGCCGTGCAACGAAGGAAGCGATCGCCGAATTCGAAGTTCGCCGCGCTGAACTCGAAAAGATCGCCGCTGAAAAGCTGGCAGCATCGCAGGCAGTCGGCGAGAAGCTGAACGGCCAGTCGTTCGAAATCACGCAGAAGTCGGGCGTCGACGGCCGTCTGTTCGGCTCGGTCACGAACGGCGACGTCGCGGAACTGCTGAAGAAGGCAGGTTTCGAAGTCGAGAAGCTGCAAGTTCGCATGCCGGAAGGCCCGCTGAAGATGATCGGCGAGCACGTCGTTCAGATCGCGCTGCACACGGACGTCGTCGTCGACGTCACGATCAACGTGATCGGCGACCACGCGTAAGCGTATGCAAGCTTTCCGGGCGGCTTCCGCCGTCCGGACAAGGGCAGGCGCCCGGGCAACCGGGGCCTGCCTTTTTTATTGCCCGATCGCCGGAGCGGTAGCGCTGCTGCGATCTATTCGCGATAATCCCAACCCATGAACGCGCCGCAAGATCCTCAAATCGAATCGCTGAAAGTCCCGCCGCATTCGGTCGAAGCCGAGCAGTCGGTGCTCGGCGGCCTGTTGCTCGACAACGCGGCATGGGACCGGATTGCCGATTTCCTGTCGCAGGGCGACTTCTATCGCTACGACCACCGGATCATCTACGAGCACATCGGCCGGCTGATCGCGTCGACGCGCCCGGCCGACGTCGTGACCGTGTACGAAGCGCTGACCACGTCCGGCAAGGCCGACGACGTCGGCGGCCTCGCGTACCTGAACGCCCTCGCGCAGAACACGCCGAGCGCCGCGAACATCCGCCGCTACGCGGAAATCGTGCGCGACCGCGCGGTGCTGCGCCGGCTCGTGTCGGTCGCCGACGAAATCTCGGCCGACGCGTTCAATCCGCAGGGCAAGGAAGTTCGCCAGCTGCTCGACGAGGCCGAGTCGAAGGTGTTCTCGATCGCCGAAGAGGGCGCGCGCGGCAACCAGGGCTTCCTCGAGATCGGGCCGCTGCTCACGCAGGTCGTCGAGCGCATCGACACGCTGTATCACACCGCGAACCCGAGTGACGTCACGGGCACGCCGACGGGCTTCGTCGACCTCGACCGGATGACGTCCGGGATGCACGGCGGCGAACTGATCATCGTTGCCGGAAGACCGTCAATGGGAAAAACGGCCTTTTCCATGAACATCGGCGAATACGTCGCTGTCGAGTACGGGCTGCCGGTCGCGGTGTTCTCGATGGAAATGCCGGGCACCCAGCTCGTGATGCGTATGCTCGGCTCGATCGGGCGGCTCGACCAGCACCGGATGCGTACCGGCCGCCTGACGGACGAGGACTGGCCGAAGCTGACGCACGCGGTGCAGAAGATGAGCGAGGCGCAGCTCTTCATCGACGAGACGGGCGGCCTGAACCCGATGGAATTGCGCTCGCGCGCGCGGCGTCTCGCACGTCAGTGCGGCAAGCTCGGCCTGATCATCGTCGACTACCTGCAGCTGATGTCGGGTTCGTCGCAGGGCGAGAACCGTGCGACCGAAATTTCCGAAATCTCGCGATCGCTGAAGAGCCTGGCAAAGGAGCTGGACGTGCCGGTGATCGCGCTGTCGCAGCTGAACCGCGGGCTGGAGCAGCGTCCGAACAAGCGTCCGGTGATGTCGGATTTGCGTGAATCGGGCGCAATCGAACAGGATGCGGACGTGATCCTGTTCATCTACCGTGACGAGGTCTACAACCCGGACAGCCCGGACAAGGGCACGGCCGAAATCATCATCGGCAAGCAGCGTAACGGCCCGATCGGACCCGTTCGGCTCACGTTTCTGGGTCAATACACGAAGTTCGACAACTTTGCGGGGGCGCAGAACTTCTACGGCGAGTAACACTTCTACGCCGGTTGTAAACCCTTATTTCGCCAAGCGTTGTATCCAATCCCGGCGCGCGCATATGCGCGCGTCGCGGCGCAACCGAAAACGGTACAATATCGCCCGTTTTCGTGACAGTCGTTTGACAATCTCTCAGGAATCCCATGTTCGGTCGATTCATGCCCACCGAGGGCAAGTTCTTTGAACTCTTCAACGCGCACGCGAAGCACATCGTTTCCGGTGGCCGCGAGCTCGAACTGCTGATCGACAATCTCGCCGACGCCGAGATTCACAAGCAAAACGTGCAGACCGCCGAGAAGGCCGCTGACAAGCTGACGCATGAAGCGATCGATCTGCTGCACAAGACCTTCATCACGCCGCTCGATCGCGACGAGATCCACAAGCTGATCACGACGATGGACGACATCCTCGACCTGATGGAAGACGTCGCGACGGCCGTGTCGCTGTACGACGTGCAGTCCGTCACGTCCGAGGCGAGCCAGCTCGCGCACATCGTCACGCAGTCGGCGCAGCACGTGCAGCAGGCCGTCGGATTGCTGTCCGACATGAAGCAGTCGGCGCAGATCCTCAAGCAGTGCGAGGAGATCGACCGCTGGGAGTCGGAGGCCGATCGCGTGCTGCGCGCGGCGATGTCGAAGCTGTTCCGCGAGGAAGACGACGTGAAGACGCTCATCAAGCTGAAGGCGATCTACGAACTGCTCGAAGAGATCACCGACAAGTGCGAGGACGTCGCGAACATCATCGAAGGCATCGTGCTGGAAAACGCCTGAGCGGACCACGATGCATTCGATACAACTCGCCCTATGGATGGTCGCGACGCTGGTGCTCGTCGCGCTCGTATTCGACTTCATGAACGGCTTCCACGACGCGGCGAACTCGATCGCCACCGTCGTGTCGACCGGGGTGCTGAAGCCCCAGCAAGCCGTGGTGTTCGCGGCCGCGTTCAACGTCATCGCGTATTTCATCTTTCACCTGAAAGTCGCCCAGACTGTCGGTAAAGGCACGATCGATCCCGAGATCGTCGACCACTATGTCGTGTTCGGCGCGCTGGTCGGTGCGATCGGCTGGAACGTGATCACGTGGTACTACGGGATTCCGTCGAGCTCGTCGCACGCGCTGATCGGCGGCCTCGTCGGCGCGGCGCTCGCGAAGTCGGGCTGGAGCTCGCTGAACATCGACGGTCTGCTGAAGACGATTGCGTTCATCTTCATTTCGCCGCTGCTCGGTTTCATCCTCGGCTCGCTGTTCATGCTCGGCGTGTCGTGGCTGTATTTCCGCACCGCACCCAGCAAGGTCGACCGGCGCTTCCGGCGGCTCCAGCTGCTGTCGGCCGGCCTGTACAGCCTGGGCCACGGCGGCAACGACGCACAGAAGACGATCGGCATCATCTGGATGCTGCTGATCGCGTCGGGCTATGCGTCGGCGACGTCCGATGCGCCGCCCGCGTGGGTGATCGGCGCGTGCTACCTGTCGATGGGGCTCGGCACGCTGTTCGGCGGCTGGCGCATCGTGCGCACGATGGGCCAGAAGATCACGAAGCTCAAGCCGGTCGGCGGTTTCTGTGCCGAAAGCGGCGGGGCGATCACGCTGTTCATCGCGTCGTTCCTCGGCATTCCGGTGTCGACCACGCACACGATCACCGGTGCGATCGTCGGCGTCGGCGCCACGCAGAAGCTGTCGGCCGTCCGCTGGGGCGTCGCCGGCAACATCGTCTGGGCGTGGGTGCTGACGCTGCCGGCGGCCGCGCTGTTCGCGGCCGGCGGATGGTGGCTCGGGCACCAGATCTTCTGATATCGACGCTGTCGGGTCGACACGCGCAATGCGCCGCACACCGAAAGGTTGCGGCGCATTTTCTTTGCGCGGTCGGGAAAGGGGCGGCGCACGGCGGGGCCACCGCCGGGGATGCGCCGGATCAGTAACTGCCGTTCGCGAAGCGGGCGATCGGATCGTCGGCGGTGGCGGTGCGCGGGCTGACCGGCGCGGATTGCGTCGAAGCGCGCAACACTTGAACGGGCTCGGTGTCGCGCAGCGACGGCGCGGCGGCCGCGGGCGGCGGTTCCGCGTCGAACGCGGCAGCCTGGGCGGCCGTCAGCGCGGTGGTCGGAATCTGCGTGCCGGTCTCGGTGGGGCCAGTCGGCCCCGGATTCGCCGTCGTGGCGGTCATGTCGCCATTCACGGACGTTGCCTGCTGCTGCGCGGTCAGCACGCGCGGCGGCGGTTCGTACGGATCGGCGGCGGGGGCGGTTGCCGCGGCCGTCGGGGCAACCGCCGCGGTCGAGACGACCGCCGCGGGCGACGGCGCGACGCCCGCCTGAGACGCGGCATACGCAGAGGCAGGCCGCCGCGACGCGGCTGCCGCGACGACAGGCGCCGCCGCCGGCGCATCGCGCCGCGCCTCGTAGGTCGGCGCATCGAACGGCCCGGGCGCACCGCGCGGCGGCGCGACGCGGCGAATGCCGTCGAAGCGCTTGGCCCAGTACGGGTTCGTCAGGTAGTCGAGCCGCACGGTGCCGCCGGTCGACGGCGCGTTGACGAAACGCAGCTTGCCGACATAGATGCCGACGTGCGAATGCGGGCGTCCGGTCGTATTGAAGAAGATCAGGTCGCCCGGCGCGACCTGGTCGGGGTCGATCGACACGCCGCGGCTGCTCATGTCGGCGGTCGTGCGCGGCAGGTCCACGTCGGCCGCGCGGCCGATCACGTAACGCACCAGGCCGCTGCAGTCGAAGCCGCTCGTCGGCGTGTTGCCGCCCCAGCGGTACGGCACGCCGACGAGGCTCATTGCCTGGATCGAGATCTCTTCCTGGCCGACGCTGTGGTCGACGAATTTCGGGAAATTGGCGGGTGCCGGGAAGGCGCGCGGCGTCGTGATGTTCATGCCGGAGGTGCGCGAGGCCGACTGCGGCGGCACGCTGGAGCAGGCCGAGAGCAGTGAAACGACGGCGACGGGAACCCAGATTCGAAGCATGACAAGGTGGACGAGCGCAGCGCGCTCGCGAATCGTATGACAACAGACAGACCCGATGGTAGACGTTCCGGCGGGGCTTAGGCAACCATTCCTGAGAATTTACTTGAAGTTTCGCGTGTAAGTGAGGTGGTTGCGTAACGAAACATGACCAACGTTTTCGACCCCAAAAATGAAAACGGCGCTCCGGAAACCGGAGCGCCGCGTGGCGTCGGAGGCCGGCGGGCAGCCGGCGTATCGCGTTACAGGATGTCCGACGCGTAGTCGGCGAGTCGCGAGCGTTCGCCGCGTGCGAGCGTCACGTGGCCGCTGTGGCCCCAGCCCTTGAAGCGGTCGACGACGTAGGTCAGGCCCGAGCTGCCTTCGGTCAGGTAAGGCGTGTCGATCTGCGCGATGTTGCCGAGGCACACGATCTTCGTGCCCGGGCCCGCGCGCGTCACGAGCGTCTTCATCTGCTTCGGCGTCAGGTTCTGCGCTTCGTCGATGATCAGGTACTTGTCGACGAACGTGCGGCCGCGCATGAAGTTCATGCTCTTCACTTTCAGGCGCGAACGGATCAGCTCCTGCGTCGCCGCACGGCCCCATTCGCCGGCTGCGTCGTCGGTTTTCTGCAGCACTTCGAGGTTGTCGTCGAATGCACCCATCCACGGCTGCATCTTCTCTTCCTCGGTGCCGGGCAGGAAACCGATGTCCTCGCCGACGGGCACGGTCGCGCGCGTCACGATGATCTCGTTGTAGCGCTTGTCGTCGAGCACCTGCGCGAGGCCGGCCGCGAGCGCGACGAGCGTCTTGCCGGTGCCGGCCTGGCCGAGCAGCGTGACGAAGTCGATCTCGGGGTTCATCAGCAGGTTCAGCGCGAAGTTCTGCTCGCGGTTGCGCGCGGTGATGCCCCACACATTGTTCTTGTGATGGCTGTAGTCGCGCAGCGTCTGCAGCAGCGCCGTCTTGCCGTTCAGCTCGCGCACGATCGCGTGGAACGTCGGCTCGCCGTTCTGCGGCTCGAGATAGACGAACTCGTTGACGAGCATCGACCCGCAGAGCGGGCCGGTCACGCGGTAGTACGTGGTGCCCGTCTTCGTGTCCTGCCAGCTCTCCATCCCCTTCGCGTGTTTCGTCCAGAAGTCCTGCGGCAATTCGCGCACGCCGCTATAGAGGAGATCCTTGTCCTCGAGGACCTGGTCGTTGAAGTAGTCTTCCGCGGGCAGGCCGAGCGCATGCGCCTTGATCCGCATGTTGATGTCTTTCGACACCAGCACGACCTGGCGGTCCGGCCGGTCGCGCTGCAGCGCGCGCACGACGCCGAGGATCTGGTTGTCGGCCTTGCCTGCGGGCAGGCCTTCGACCGGCGCGATGTCCGCGAGCCTGGTCTGGAAATAGAGGCGGCCGAGCGCCTCGCGGCTGCCGAGACGCGACAGCGGAATGCCGTCGGAGATCGGGCCGCCGTCGGCGACCAGCGCGTCGAGCGTGCGGCTCACCTGGCGCGCGTTGCGCGCGACTTCGGACATCCCCTTCTTGTGGTTGTCGAGTTCCTCGAGCGTCATCATCGGCAGATAGACGTCGTGTTCCTCGAAGCGGAAGAGGCTGCTCGGGTCGTGCATCAGCACGTTCGTGTCGAGCACGAACAGCTTCTGTAGTTCGGCTTCGGCCGGCTTGCGGCTGCGCGACTTCGTCGCGGCGCCGGCATCGCGTGCGCTCGCGGTGGTCGGCTTGCCGGCCGCGGGCTTGTCGTTGCGTGCGACGACCGGCGCGGCGGGGGCGGCGGGGGCCGCCGGTTCGACCGGTGCCGGCATCGGCTGCAGCAGCGCGGCCGTCTGTCTGGTCTTGCGACCGCGGGCGGGCGTGCCCGCGGCTTCTTGCGTCGACGCCGCGACGGCGCGCAGCGGCGCGGCCGTGTTCGCGGCTTCGGTCATCGGTTGGGCCACGCTGGCCGGGCCATATTCTCCGGCTGTGGAGGCGTCCCCTTCGGCGGATTTCTTCGCGGCTTTCGCGGGCCGCGCTTTCGCCTTGTATTCATCGGGCGGCAGCAGGCTGCCGAGCTTGCTGGGGGCAGTAGGCAAAGGCATGGTGTCCCTCGGGAGGAATCGTGTCGCATGGCGTGCGCCGCTGATCGCATCCTGCGTGACGTGGAAGGTGCATGCAGTTTGCGCGCGGTGGCGCACAGGAATTTCGTCTAGCCGGTTCGCCTAAGTGTCGATCAGCTCCTTGACGGGGTGAGGGGCCGGACCGAGAGCCGGCGCGCAGTCCATAAAAAAAGCCGCTGCCCCGTGGACCGGGACATGCGGCTCGGCTGATACCGTCGTGATGCGCGTCAGGTGCCGGAAAGCATCGCAACGGGCACCGGCGCAGCTACGAGAAATATGGAGCGAACTGGCATTCATTGCGGCCCAATATAACGCGCCTCAAAGCGCTTGTACAGCACTTAGCACGTCGTCCACGTGACCGGGTACCTTGATGCCGCGCCATGCCTGGCGAAGCACGCCGTCGGCGTCGATCAGGAACGTCGAACGCTCGATTCCGCGCACTTCCTTGCCATACATTTTCTTCATCTTGATGACATCGAACAGCGCGCACAGCGCCTCGTCGGCATCGGAAATCAGCGGGAACGGCAGTTCGAGCTTCGCCTTGAAATTGTCATGCGAGCGCAGGCTGTCGCGCGACACGCCGATCACTTCGGCGCCGGCCTTCTTGAACTTCGGATAGAGATCGCGGAACTGCAGGCCTTCGGTGGTGCAGCCCGGCGTGTTGTCCTTCGGATAGAAATACAGGACGAGCTTCTTGCCCTTGAGGTTGGACAGCGAAATGTCGCCGCCCGTCGCCGGTGCGGTGAAATCGGGAACTTGACGGTCAACTTCGACGGACACGTGTTTCTCCTGTTGTTATGGAAAGGCGCCGCTCGGGCGGCGCGGTTCTGCGGGGCGTCGCGGCGGCACGCCGCAAGGGCAGGCGGCGCGGGCGCGCGCGAACTCAGTCGGGCTGGACGATCAGCTCGCCGGAGCGGCCGGGAATCTCGCCCCACGTGACAGGGTACGATGGCAGCGAGTCGCGGTCCAGCGTCGCGTGGTAGTCGCCCATCGTCGCAAACGTATGGCCCTGTGCGCGCCAGCCGGCGAGCAGCTGCTCGAATACCGGTGCGAGCTTCTGGCCTTCCAGTTCCGCATGCAGCGTGAACACCTGGTCGTGCGGATTGGTTTCCGTGAACTTCAGGATGTGCGCGGCGACGTTGTGCGTGTCGATGCCGTCGATGCCGAGCACTTCGTCGAGGGTCGGCAACGTGGTCGGCATCTGCACGTGCGACAGCGTGCGGCCGCCGACCACGGGCAGATACGGCGAATGGCCGCGGCCGTCGGATGCGTAGCGCATCCCCCATGCGTCGATCTGCTCGAACGCCGCGTCGTTCATCTGCCAGCCGGCCGCGCCGTGCGTTGCGGGCGGCGCGCCGAAGACGTCGACGAAGCGCGCGTGGCTCTTCTGCATTTCACGCGCGGTCCAGTCGCGATCGCGCACGCGCACGTTGTCCTGCCAGTACACGTGATCCCACGTATGGATCCCGCATTCGAAGCCGGCCTCGTGGATCGCGCGCATGTCGGCGATCGCGCGGCGGCCGATGTCGGGGCCCGGCAGCAGCACGCCGTACATCAGCTGCTTCACGCCGTAGTGCTCGACCACCGACGTGCGCGACACCTTCTTCAGGAAGCCGGGGCGGAACACGCGCCGCAGCGCCCAGCCCGTGTGATCGGGCCCGAGGCTGAAGAGGAAGGTCGCGCGCGCGCTGAAGCGGTCGAAGATGCGCGCGAGGTTCGGCACGCCTTCGCGCGTGCCGCGCAGCGTGTCGACGTCGATCTTGAGGACGATACGAGCCAAGCGAGCGTCCCGTCAGTTCTGCTGCTCGACCAGCGCGCGCGCATCGGCGACATGGCCGCGATACGCTTCGAAGATCTTGCGCAGCGCGTCGTCGAACGTCGATTGCGGCGCCCAGGCGAGCTCCTGCATCGTGTTGTCGATCTTCGGCACGCGGTTCTGCACGTCCTGGTAGCCATTGCCGTAGTAGGCGCCCGACGTCGTTTCGACGAGTTGCACCTGCTTCGCGGAGCCGGCGTATTCCGGGTATTCGGCGGCCAGTTCGAGCATCTTGTGCGCGAGTTCGCGAACCGAGAAATTATTCTTCGGATTCCCGATGTTGTAGATCTTGCCCGACGCGACGCCGTTCTTGTTGTCGATGATCTTCATCAGCGCGCTGATGCCGTCGTCGATGTCGGTGAACGCGCGCTTCTGCGAGCCGCCGTCGACGAGGCTGATGTTCTCGCCGCGCACGATGTGGCCGAGGAACTGCGTGACGACGCGCGAGCTGCCTTCCTTCGGCGTGTAGATCGAGTCGAGGCCCGGGCCGATCCAGTTGAACGGACGGAACAGCGTGAAGTTCAGGCCTTCCATCCCGTAGCCCCAGATCACGCGGTCCATCAGCTGCTTCGAGCAGGCGTAGATCCAGCGCGGCTTGTTGATCGGGCCGTAGGTGAGCGCCGATGCATCCGGGTCGAACTGCTCGTCCGAGCACATGCCGTAGACCTCGGAGGTCGACGGGAACACGAGGTGCTTGCCGTACTTGACGGCCGAACGCACGATCGGCAGGTTCGCCTCGAAGTCGAGCTCGAACACGCGCAGCGGCTGCTGGACGTAGGTCGCGGGCGTCGCGATCGCGACGAGCGGCAGGATCACGTCGCACTTCTTCACGTGATACTCGACCCACTCCTTGTTGATCGTGATGTCGCCTTCGAAGAAGTGCATCCGCTCGTGGTTGACGAGGTCGCCCAGCCGATCGGTCTGCATGTCCATGCCGAACACTTCCCAATCGGTGGTTTCAAGAATGCGCTTCGACAGGTGATGGCCGATGAAGCCGTTCACACCCAGGATCAGGACTTTTTTTGCTTTCATGAATGACGGGAAGAATGAATGAACTGCGCGAATTCCGCGGGCGTCACGACGGTTTCGCTGCCGTCGCGCTGCTGCCACAGCTCGAGAATGGATAGGGCGCGGCTGTCGCCGCAGACGCCGAATAGCGCATTATCGCTTACGTGCAGGCCGGGCGGCAAATCCGCTGCGGCCGCGGCGGCGGCGCTGCCGGGCGCCCCGAGGCGCGCGCGGGCGATCACGAAACGCGTGCCGGCGACGTCGGTGAACGCGCCCGGATACGGGGGCGCGACCGCGCGTACCAGGTTGTAGACCTGCGCGGCCGGCTTCGACCAGTCGACGCGGCCGTCCTCCGGCTTGCGCCCGCCGTAGTAGCTGCCGTTCGCGAGATCGTTCGGCAGGTGCGGCGCCTCGCCCGCGAGCAGCGCGGGCAGCACGCGCCAGAGCGTCTGCTCGGCGGCGACCGTCACCTTGTCGAACACCTGCGCGGCCGTGTCGTCCGGCAGGATCGGCACGGCGGTCTGGCCGATGATCGCGCCCGCATCGGGCTTCGCGGCCATCTCGTGCAGCGTCGCGCCGGTTTCCGTTTCGCCGTTCAGCACGGCCCAGTTGGTCGGAACCCGACCCCGGTATTTCGGCAGCAGCGAACCGTGCATGTTGTACGCGCCGCGCGGCGCGATCGCGAGCAGGTCCACCGGCAGCATGTGGCGGTAGTAGAACGAGAAGATGAACTCGGGCCGCGCGTCGGATACGGCGCGGCGCAGTGCCGGATCGGCGAGGTCGGTCGGCGTGACGACCGGGATCCCGTGCTCGGCGGCCACCGATGCGACGCTGCCGAACCAGATGTTCTCGTTCGGGTTGTCCTCGTGCGTGACGACGAGCGCGACGTCGACGCCGCGTGCCAGCAGCACCTGCAGGCAGCGCACGCCGACGTTGTGATACGCGAAGACGACGGCGCGCGGCTTCATTGCGACGTCCCCGTGCGGCTCGCGGGGGCCGGCACCGCCGGCATCCCGTCGTGCTGTTCGAGCACGGCCTGGATCAGGTAGCGCGGCCGTGCACGCACTTGCTGGTAGATGCGGCCGACGTATTCGCCGAGCAGGCCGAGCGCGAAGATGATCACGCCGAGCAGGAAGAACGTGATCGCGAACAGCGTGAACACGCCTTGCACTTCCGCGCCGACGATGAAGCGGCGCACGAGCAGCAGCACGAACAGCGCGGCGGAGCCGAGCGACAGGATCACGCCGATGAACGACAGCCACTGCAGCGGCACGACCGAGAAGCCCGTCACGAGGTCGAAGTTCAGCCGGATCAGGCTGTACAGCGAGTACTTCGACTCGCCCGCGAAGCGTTCCTCGTGCGCGACCTCGATTTCGGTCGGTTTTTGCGCGAACGTGTAGGCCAGCGCGGGGATGAACGTGTTGACTTCGCCGCACACGTTGATCGTGTCGATGATGCGGCGGCTGTACGCGCGCAGCATGCAGCCCTGGTCGGTCATCTTGATCCGGGTGATGCGCTCGCGCAGCCGGTTCATCATCTGCGACGCCTTGCGGCGCCATAGGCTGTCCTGGCGCTGCTTGCGGATCGAGCCGACGTAGTCGTAGCCTTCGCGCATCTTCGCGATCAGCTTGCCGATTTCCTCGGGCGGGTTCTGCAGGTCGGCGTCGAGCGTGATGACGATTTCGCCGCGCGACTGCGCGAAGCCGGCGAGGATCGCCATGTGCTGGCCGTAGTTGCCGTTGAGCAGCACGACACGCGTCGTGTCGGGGCGCACGTGGAACTGGTCCGCCAGCATCGCGGCCGAGCGGTCGCGGCTGCCGTCGTTGATCAGGATCACTTCGTACGACGTGCCGAGTGCGTCGAGTGCCGGGTAGAGCCGCGCGAACAGCGCGGCCAGGCCGTCTTCCTCGTTGTACACGGGGATGATGACCGATACCTCCGGGTTCGCGGCGCCCGGATGGCCGGCCCCCGGATGCCCGGCGCGTGCTTCAAGGTGATTCATGTACGCTTATTTTCCGTATTGTTCGCAAATCTGGTTGATGGCGTCGGCCACGCGACGCACGTCGTCTTCCGTCATCTGCGTGAAGAGCGGCAGCGTGACGGTCGATGCGCCGTATCGTTCGGCGTGGGGGAACATGCCCTCCTTGAAGCCGCGCGCACGATACAGCGTGAAAAGATGGATGGCCGGGTAGTGGACGCCCGTGCCGATGCCGCGCTCCTTCATCTGCGCCATGAAATCGGCGCGCGAGATCGACAGCCGGTCGAGCGGCAGCGTGACCTGGAACATGTGCCAGTTGCTGTTCTCGAAATCGGCGACGGGCAGGCCGAGCCCGAGCTGCACGGCCGCACCGCCGTCGAGCGCGGCGAAATACGCGCGCGCGAGTGCGCGGCGCTGCGCGGTGAAGCGCTCGAGGTGCGGCAGCTGGCCGAGGCCGACGCGCGCGGCGACGTCGGTCAGGTTGTACTTGCCGCCGAGCACGTCGCAGTCCATCCCGTCGAAGCCGGTGCGCGTGATGCCCTGCAGCCGGTACTTCTGCGCGAGCGTTGCCTCGTCCTCGTTGTTCAGCACGAGCGCGCCGCCTTCGATCGTCGTCAGGTTCTTGTTCGCGTGGAAGCTGAACGACACGATGTCGCCGATCGCGCCGATGCGCTTGCCTTGCCACGTCGAGCCGAGCGCCTGCGCGGCGTCCTCGATCACGCGCAGGTTGTGTGCGCGCGCAATCGCGTACAGGCGGTCCATGTCGACCGGCAGGCCGGCCAGGTAGACCGGGATGAGCGCCTTCGTGCGCGGCGTGATCGCCTGCTCGAGCTTGTCGAGGTCGATGTTGCGCGTGACGGGGTCGATGTCGGCGAACACGGGCGTCGCGCCCGTCTCGAGGATCACGTTGCTGGTCGATACCCACGACGCCGGCGTCGTGATCACCTCGTCGCCGGGGCCGACGCCCGCGATGCGCAGGCCGATCTCGAGCGTGCAGGTGCCCGAATTGAACGCGCGTACCGGACGGCCGCCGCAGTACTCGGACAGCGCGGCTTCGAACTTCTGGCTCTGCGGGCCGGTGGTGATCCAGCCCGAGCGCAGCACGTCGACGACGCCCTGGATGGTTTCCTCGTCGATTTCGGGGCGGGTGAACGGCAGGAACGGAGCGGTAGTCTGGCTCATGAACACTTTGCCTGTAATGGCGTGTAATAAAGGGGTCGGGCGATCCGGCCCGAAACCGGCATTAAACACCGGTTGCCGGATTCGTACCGTGATTTTTTGTAGGCGGACGCTTAATGCCCGCCGGGCCGGCCGGGCGCGCTCAACTGCGCGCGAGCACGAGCACGCCGATCAGGATGATGCCGATGCCGACCAGCCGCTGGACCGACAGCACCTCGCCGAACAGGTACCAGGCGGCGAACGCGTTGACCACGTAGCCGAGCGACAGCATCGGGTAGGCGATCGACACGTCGACCCGCGACAGCCCGACAATCCAGACGACGACGCTCAGCACGTAGCAGCCGAGGCCGCCGATGATCGGCAGCTGGGTCGCGATCTTCAGGCCGACCGGCAGGATGTTCGCACGGCTGAATTCGAAGTGTCCAACGGCGTTGACGCCGGCTTTCAGCAGAAGTTGCGCACAGGCGTTGAGCATCACGCCGGTGATGATGCAGACGAACGAAACGGGATTCATGCGGCGGGCGTCCTTACGATTGCGGTTTCTCGACGATCACGCGGCGGTTGTCGCGCGCGATCACGCGCATCGGCACGCCTTGCCTGACCAGCGTGTCGTACTGGCCGGGCGGCATGATCGCGAGCGCATGGGTGTCCTGCTTCCAGCGTTCCATCCATTGGTCGACGGTCGGGATCCACTTGTCCGGCTCGACCGAGATGCCGAATGCGAGCTCGTCCTGGCGCTGGACCATGATCGTCGTGTGGCCCATATAGAACGGGAACGTGTGATCGAGCATCTCGATCGAGTAGAACGGCGTGTCGGGCGGCAGCTTCGCCAGTTCGGCGCGCACGGCGGGCGCGAGCAGCGCGCCCGAGCTGTAGCGGCCGAATTCGTCGTGACCGGTGCCGCCGATCGTGCCGAACGCGAGCCACGCGGCGCCGAACGCGGTGATCGCGGCCGCGACGCCCACGCGGCGGTTCAGCCAGGCGGCCGCGAGCGTCAGCGCGCCCGCGACCGCGAGGCCCGCGTACAGCCACACCTGGAACGCGCGGTACAGCGCGTTCGGCGTGCGGGCGTCGCCCTGATACGCGAGGAAGATGATCCCGAACGCCGCGACGACGAAGAACACGAGGTAGCCGAGCAGGTGGCGGCGGAACCGGTCGGCGCTCATCAGCGGCAGGTACGCGCCGATGATCAGCGCGAGCGCCGGCGCGACCGGCAGCACGTACGAGATCAGCTTCGAGTGCGACGTGCTGAAGAACAGGAAGATGAACGCGCTCCAGATCAGCAGCACGAGCATCGGCGAGAAGCCGTTCGGCTGGCGCGGCATCCGCAGCGCATGGCGGATGCTCTGCCACGCGACCGACAGCCACGGCAGGAAGCCGACCAGCAGCACCGGCACGAAATAGTAGAACGGGCCCGGGCGGTTCTGCTCCGGGGTCAGGTAGCGGCGGAACTGCTGGACGATGAAGAAGAAGTTGAAGAACTCGGGGTTGCGCTGCTGGACGAGCACGAACCACGGCGTGACGATCGCGAAGAAGATCACGAGGCCGCTGACCAGGTAGAGCCGCTTCCACAGTGCCCAGTCGCGGGCGATCAGCGTATAGAGCACCAGTACGGCGCCGGGCAGGATCAGGCCGACGAGGCCCTTGGACAGCACGGCGAACGCCATCGCGGCCCAGCACGCCCACATCCAGCCGCGCACCGCGCCCGCCGGCAGCCCGGGCCGCTGCGCGAGCAGCAGCGAGCAGAGCGACAGCGCCATCCAGAACGCGAGCCCCATGTCGAGCGCGTTGAAATGGCCCATCAGGTTCCAGTACGGCGAGCACGCGAGCACGACGGCCGCGAGCAAGCCGGACAGCGGGTTGAACAGGCGCGCGCCCGTGAAGCCGACCAGCAGCACGCCGGCGAAGCTGGCGAGGCCCGTGTACAGGCGCGCCTGCCATTCGCCGATGCCGAACCAGGCGAACGTCAGCGCGTTCAGCCAGGTCTGCAGCGGCGGCTTCTCGAAATACTTGTAGCCGTTGTAGCGCGGCGTGATCCAGTCGCCGGTGACGAACATTTCCCGCGCCATTTCCGCGTAGCGGCCTTCGTCGCTCGGGATCAGGTGGCGCAGCCCGAGCGGCGCGAACCAGACGATCGCGAGCGCGACGAGCAGGAGGACGAGCGTGATGCGATTGAGCGGTAGCCTCGACGGCGTATCGTTCATGAATTTTCAGCCTGTTGGTTGTTGTAAGCGCCGCCGGCGGGTCGCGCCGGCGGCGGCCGGCTTGCCGGTTGCCGATCCGCGTGATGATCCGGGGATCGACCCGGTGTGCCGGCCCGAGTTTTACCGCATCGGGGATTAACGTTCAATTAAGAGCGCGGCGGCCACTTTGCGGCCCTCGGCCATCAGGATGTTGTAGGTCCGGCAGGCGGCCTGGAAATCCATCGTCTCGACGCCGATCCGCTTGGCCGTCAGCGCGGCCACGAGGCGCGGATGCGGGAAGCGCAGCCGCGCGCCGCTGCCGAAGATCACGAGTTCGGGGGCCGGGTCGAGCAGCATCGCGAAATGCTCGGGCGCGAGCGCGTCGAACGACGACACGGGCCAGTCCCGCACCGGTGCGCCGGGCAGCACGATGACGCTCCCTTCGTGGCGTTGGAGGTTGACGTCGACATAATCGGGGCCGTAGCCGGTGACGGTGTTGAGCGCGCCGCTCGTGTCCTGGTGCAGTTTCAAATCGGTATTCCGCGGTTCCGTGGAGGGAAGGTCTGGCAAGGGCCGCACGGGCCCGGGCGGCCGTTTCGCGACCGGCGCACGCGGGACGCCTGACGGCGCGGGCCCGGAGCGGCCATGGTGCATTGCGAAAGTTGGCCAAAATCCGCTAAATTATAACTTTTTGGTCGCCCCCGGGCGCCACTTGCATCGTGCGTCGCCACAAGCCGCGTCCGACTGCCCGCATTTTCCCCAGTCTAGACAGCGCGCATAGACCAGCCGCTCTCCAGTTTTGATCCCGTCCCCCGGCCGCAAGGCCAACCCAGGAACCGTGTCGTCGTGAAACCGATTCAGAAGTCGAACAAGCTGCTCAACGTCTGCTACGACATCCGTGGCCCGGTGCTCGAGCACGCGAAGCGCCTCGAGGAAGAAGGCCACCGCATCATCAAGCTGAACATCGGCAACCTCGCGCCGTTCGGTTTCGACGCGCCGGACGAAATCATCCAGGACATGATCCGCAACCTGCCGGCGTCGTCCGGCTATTCGGATTCGAAGGGCGTGTTCTCGGCGCGCAAGGCCGTGATGCACTACACGCAGCAAAAGGGCGTCGTCGGTGTCGGCCTCGACGACATCTACATCGGCAACGGCGCGTCCGAGCTGATCGTGATGGCGACCCAGGCGCTGCTGAACGACGGCGACGAAGTGCTGCTGCCGGCGCCCGACTACCCGCTGTGGACGGCCGCCGTGAGCCTGTCGGGCGGCACGCCCGTGCACTACGTGTGCGACGAGCAGAACGCGTGGATGCCCGACCTCGACGACATCCGCCGCAAGATCACGCCGAACACCAAGGCGATCGTCGTGATCAACCCGAACAACCCGACCGGCGCGCTTTATTCCGACGAATTGCTGCTCGAGCTGCTCGAGATCGCGCGTCAGCACGGGCTGATCGTGTTCGCCGACGAGGTCTACGACAAGATCGTCTACGACGGGCTCGAGCACACGGCGCTGGGCTCGCTGTCGGAAGACGTGATCACCGTCACGTTCAACAGCCTGTCGAAAAGCTATCGCTCGTGCGGCTACCGCGCGGGCTGGATGGCCGTGTCGGGCCTCGGCGGCGACAACCGCCGGCGCGCGAAGGATTACCTGGAAGGCCTCGGGATCCTGTCGTCGATGCGCCTGTGCGCGAACGTGCCCGGGCAGTTCGCGATTCAGACCGCGCTCGGCGGCTACCAGAGCATCAACGAGCTGATCGTGCCGAGCGGCCGCCTCTTCAAGCAGCGCGAACTCGCATACGACATGCTCACGTCGATTCCCGGCGTGACCTGCGTGAAGCCGCAGGCCGCGCTGTACATGTTCCCGCGCCTCGATCCGAAGCTTTATCCGATCCAGAACGACCAGCAGTTCATCCTCGACCTGTTGCTCGAGGAACGCGTGCTGCTCGTGCAGGGGACGGGCTTCAACTGGGCGGCGCCGGATCACTTCCGCGTGGTCTTCCTGCCGAACCTCGACGACCTGACCGATTCGATCAACCGGATCGCGCGCTTCCTCGACGGCTACCGCAAGCGTCATTCGGTCTGAGCGGACAGCGTCCCCCGGCATTCATTCAATTCTTACTCATCGATCACACGCAGCATGGAACCGATCAAAGTTGGCCTGTTGGGCTTCGGCACCGTCGGCAGCGGCACCTTCACGGTGCTGCACCGCAACCAGGAAGAAATCAAGCGACGCGCGGGGCGCGGCATCGAGATCGCGCGCATTGCCGTGCGCAATCCGGCCAAGGCGCAGGCCGCACTCGGCGGTAACGCCGGCGCCGCGCAGATCACCGACGATTTCAACGCGGTCGTCGACGATCCGTCGATCTCGATCATCGCCGAGATGATCGGCGGTACGGGCATCGCACGCGAGCTCGTGCTGCGCGCGATCGCGAACGGCAAGCACGTCGTGACGGCGAACAAGGCGCTGCTCGCGGTGCACGGCACCGAGATCTTCGAGGCCGCGCGCGAGAAGGGCGTGATGGTCGCGTTCGAGGCGGCCGTCGCCGGCGGCATCCCGATCATCAAGGCGCTGCGCGAAGGCCTGACCGCGAACCGCATCCAGTACATCGCCGGCATCATCAACGGCACGACGAACTACATCCTGTCGGAAATGCGCGACCGCGGCCTCGACTTCGCGACCGCGCTGAAGGCCGCGCAGGAGCTCGGCTATGCGGAAGCCGATCCGACCTTCGACATCGAAGGCGTCGACGCCGCGCACAAGGCGACCATCATGAGCGCGATCGCGTTCGGCGTGCCGGTCCAGTTCGACCGCGCCTACGTCGAAGGCATCAGCAAGCTCGACGCGACCGACATCCGCTACGCGGAAGAGCTCGGCTACCGGATCAAGCTGCTCGGCATCGCGCGCCGCGCCGAAAAGGGCATCGAGCTGCGCGTGCACCCGACGCTGATTCCGGAGAAGCGCCTGCTCGCGAACGTCGAGGGCGCGATGAACGCGGTCGTCGTGCACGGCGACGCGGTCGGCACGACGCTGTACTACGGCAAGGGCGCGGGCGCGGAACCGACCGCGTCGGCGGTCGTCGCGGATCTCGTCGACGTCACGCGCCTGCACACGGCCGACCCCGAGCATCGCGTGCCGCATCTCGCGTTCCAGCCGGACAGCCTGTCGAACACGCCGATCCTGCCGATCGAGGAAGTGACGAGCGGCTACTACCTGCGCCTGCGCGTGGCCGACCAGACCGGCGTGCTCGCGGACATCACGCGCATCCTCGCCGCCACGGGCATCTCGATCGACGCGCTGCTGCAGAAGGAATCGGAGCAGGTCGACGACGCGAACGGCGAAACCGACATCATCCTGATCACGCACGAGACGCTCGAGAAGCACGTGAACGCGGCGATCGCGCAGATCGAGAGCCTCGCGACAGTGGTCTCGAAGGTGACGAAGCTGCGCATGGAAGCGCTGAACTGAGGACCAGGAACGACATGAACTACATCTCCACGCGCGGTGCCGGCATCGGCGAGCGCCACACGTTCTCCGACATCCTGCTCGGCGGCCTTGCGAAGGACGGCGGGCTGTACCTGCCGGCCGAGTACCCGCAGGTGTCGGCCGACGAACTCGCGCGCTGGCGCACGCTGCCGTACGCGGATCTCGCGTTCGAGATCCTGTCGAAGTTCTGCGACGACGTGCCGGCCGACGACCTGCGCGCGATCACGCGCCGCACCTATACGGCCGCCGTATACAGCAACACGCGCCACGGCGAGAACGCGTCCGACATCACGCCGCTGAAGACGCTCGGCACCGAGAACGGCGCGGCGCTGTCGCTGCTCGAACTGTCGAACGGCCCGACGCTCGCGTTCAAGGACATGGCGATGCAGCTGCTCGGCAACCTGTTCGAGTACACGCTCGCGAAGCACGGCGAAGCGTTGAACATCCTCGGCGCGACGTCGGGCGACACCGGCAGCGCGGCCGAGTACGCGATGCGCGGCAAGGCAGGTGTGCGCGTGTTCATGCTGTCGCCGCACAAGAAGATGAGCGCGTTCCAGACCGCCCAGATGTTCAGCCTGCAGGATCCGAACATCTTCAACCTCGCGGTCGAAGGCGTGTTCGACGACTGCCAGGACATCGTGAAGGCCGTCTCGAACGATCACGCGTTCAAGGCGCAGCAGAAGATCGGCACGGTCAACTCGATCAACTGGGCGCGCGTCGTCGCGCAGGTCGTGTACTACTTCAAGGGCTATTTCGCGGCGACGACGTCGAACGACGAGCGCGTGTCGTTTACGGTGCCGTCGGGCAACTTCGGCAACGTCTGCGCGGGTCACATCGCGCGGATGATGGGCCTGCCGATCGCGAAGCTCGTGGTCGCCACCAACGAGAACGACGTGCTCGACGAGTTCTTCCGCACCGGCGCATACCGTGTGCGCAGCGCGGAAAACACCTATCACACGAGCAGCCCGAGCATGGATATCTCGAAGGCGTCGAACTTCGAGCGCTTCGTGTTCGACCTGCTCGGCCGCGATCCGGCCCGCGTGATGCAGCTGTTCCGCGACGTCGAGGAGAAGGGCGGTTTCGATCTCGCGGCGAGCGGCGATTTCGCGCGCGTCGCCGAGTTCGGCTTCGTGTCGGGCCGCAGCAGCCACACGGACCGTATCGCGACGATCCGCGACGTGTTCTCGCGCTACGACACGATGATTGATACGCACACGGCCGACGGCGTGAAGGTCGCGCGCGAGCATCTCGACGCGGGCGTACCGATGGTCGTGCTCGAGACGGCCCAGCCGATCAAGTTCGGCGAGACGATCCGCGAAGCGCTCGATCGCGAGGCCGAGCGGCCGGCCGCATTCGACGGGCTCGAGGCGCTGCCGCAGCGTTTCGAGGTCGTGAAGGCCGACGCGCAGCAGGTGAAGGACTTCATCGTCGCGCATACGGGCGCATGACGTAGCACTGGGGCAGCACCGTGCCGCGGGGTCGCAAGCCCGGCGGCGCAGCACGGCCGGAATGCCGATTCGTCGCACGGATCGGGGTTCCGGCCGTTTTGTTTGGGTTGGGCCGCGGCCGCGCACGGGCGCGCCGTCCGACGGCGCGCGAATCGAAACAAGTAAATCGAAACGAGTGCCAGTGCCGCGTGTTCGCGCCGATCACAGTTGCCGCATGTCCGGCATATCGCGCGTGGGCGCGACGGCGTCGCTACAATGACGTATTGACTCCAACGTTTCCCCGATTCCATCGATGTCGAATCCGAATCCCGCGGCGCCGCGCGCGCCGATGCTGTCGACCGCCGAGGCGCTGGCCGCGCTGCTCGAAGCCGCGAAGCCGTTGCCCGGCGCCGAAACCGTCGCCACGCTCGACGCGCTCGGCCGCGTGCTGGCGGCCGACGTGAGTTCGCCGCTCGACGTGCCGCCGATGCATACGAGCGCGATGGACGGCTACGCGGTGCGCGTCGCCGACCTGCTGCACGGCGAGCGGCGCCTGCCGGTGTCGCAGCGGATTCCGGCCGGCCATCCGGCCGCGCCGCTCGCGGCGGGCACGGCCGCGCGGATCTTCACCGGCGCGACGGTGCCGGCCGGCGCCGACGCCGTCGTGATGCAGGAACAGACGTCGGCTGACGGTGATGCGGTCGAGATCCTGCACACGCCGAAAGCCGGCGAATGGATCACCGCGCAGGGCGCGGACATCCGCCAGGGTTCGGTGATCCTGCCGTCCGGCACGCGGCTCACGCCGCAGGCGCTCGGGCTGGCCGCGTCGGTCGGCTGCGCGCAGCTGTCGGTCGCGCGGCGGATTCGCGTCGCGGTGTTCTTCACCGGCGACGAACTGACGATGCCGGGCGAGCCGCTGAAGCCCGGCGCGATCTACAATTCGAACCGCTTCACGCTGCGCGGGCTGCTCGAGCGGCTCGGTTGCCACGTGACCGATTACGGGATCGTGCCCGACTCGCTCGCCGCGACCCGCGACACGCTGCGCGAGGCCGCGCGCGATCACGACGTGATCCTGACGAGCGGCGGCGTATCGGTCGGCGACGAGGATCACGTGAAGCCGGCCGTCGAGGCCGAAGGGCGGCTCGCGCTGTGGCAGATCGCGATGAAGCCGGGCAAGCCGCTCGCGTTCGGCGCGGTGCGTCGCGGCGACGCGCGTCCCGACGCGCATTTCATCGGGCTGCCGGGCAACCCCGTGTCGAGCTTCGTCACGTTCCTGCTGTTCGTGCGGCCGTTCCTGCTGCGCCTGTCCGGCGTGCGCGACGTCGCGCCGCGCGCGCTGTCGCTGCGCGCGGACTTCTCGCAAGGCAAGGGCGACCGGCGCAACGAATTCCTGCGCGCGCGCGTCAACGCGGCCGGCGGCCTCGACCTGTTCCCGAACCAGAGCTCGGCGGTGCTGACGTCGACGGTCTGGGGCGACGGACTGATCGACAATCCGCCGCAGCACGCGATCAGCGCGGGCGAGACCGTGCGTTTCATTCCGTTTTCCGAACTGCTGTCGTAATACGACGGCTTCCCGACTTATGAAGATTCAGCTGAAATTCTTTGCAAGCGTGCGCGAGGCGCTGGGCGTGTCCGACGAGCAGGCCGACGTGCCGGACGGCGTGACGACCGTCGGCGACGTGCGCGCCTGGCTGCGCCTGCGCGGCGGCGCGTGGGCCGAAACGCTCGCCGAAGGGCGCGCGTTGCGCATGGCATGCAATCACGAGATGACCGATCCCGATACGCGGCTCACCGACGGTTGCGAGGTCGCGTTCTTTCCGCCGGTGACGGGCGGTTGAGCTTGGGATGGGACCGGAGTAGGTGCTAAAGCGCTAACTCTGGTCGACAGAGGCAGATGATGGCAACGATACGAATCCAGACCAACGACTTCGACCTGAACACCGAAGTCGCGGCACTGCGCGCGCGCAACCCGAAGATCGGCGCGGTCGCATGCTTCGTCGGCACCGTGCGCGACCTGAACGAAGGCGATTCGGTCGCCGCGATGGAGCTCGAGCACTATCCGGGGATGACCGAGAAGGCGCTCGAGAAGATCGCCGCCGAGGCCGGCCGGCGCTGGCCCGGGATCGACGTCGCGATCGTGCATCGCGTCGGCCGGTTGCTGCCGCTCGACCAGATCGTGATGGTCGCGACGGTCGCGTCGCATCGCGG
This sequence comes from Burkholderia sp. BCC1985, assembly GCF_905339915.1. Taxonomy (NCBI): domain Bacteria; kingdom Pseudomonadati; phylum Pseudomonadota; class Betaproteobacteria; order Burkholderiales; family Burkholderiaceae; genus Burkholderia; species Burkholderia sp. BCC1985. Next base: position 66,968 of record NZ_CAJPGY010000001.1, on the reverse strand, counting down.
CGACGCGTTCGCGTCGTGCGAATTCGTGATGGACTACCTGAAGACCGAGGCGCCGTTCTGGAAGAAGGAAACGACGCCGGACGGCGAGCGCTGGGTCGATGCCCGCAGTACCGACGATGCGGCGCTCGCACGCTGGGGCGTCGAATCGGGCAACACGCCGCGTTGAGCGCGGCGTTCGCATTGTGCGGCGATGTGCCGCAGGCGCTCGAGGGTTCGAGCGCCGCGAATCGTCGTGTCAGGCGTCCGGATCCGTGCCGCGTCCGATGATCCTCGTCGGAAACGGCTCGCCGCGGGCGCGTGACGGCAGCGCATGCGGATCGTCGCCCGTGTCGCGGCGGCGCGGCGCGATCGCGTCGAGCAGCGCCTGCTGCTCGGGCGGAATCGGGTAATCCCAGCCGAAGCGGCTCAACTGCAGGCTCTGCGCGATCCGCAGCGCGGGCTCCATGAAGCGGATGGCCGCGGGCGGTGTGTAGCGCCCCTCGACGGTCTTCAGGAACAGCGACAGCCAGCGGCTGAAATGCGCGGGCTCGATCCCGTCGAGCGGCTGGTGCGCCTGCTGCACGTTGCCGCGATAGCCCTTGGTGCCGAGCACGAGGCTCGACCAGAAGCTCACCATCTTCGGCAGATGGTCGTCCCAGCGGCCGTCCAGCTTCGCGTCGAACACGGGGCCGAGCAGCGGATCGGCGCGCACGCGGTCGTAGAACGCGTACACGAGGTCGCGGATGTTGTTTTCGGTCGGTTCGGCGTCGCGCAGGCGGGCCGGAGCGGTATCGGGCGTGGCGGGCAGGGCGGTCATGGCAAAAAAGGGCCGGGAAATTCAGGGCATCGGTGACGTGTCGGCGGAACGGCGGCGTGGGCAACGCGCAGGACGCCGACGGAATTTTGACGCAAAATAGCGTCCACCCCTGCCTGAAAAATGCGCAGATGTCATGCATCTTATTGCGCGCAGGCCGTCCCGGCAACCCGGCGTCGTCGGTGGCCTCGACAGCCGCCCCGGCGCGCGTTCCGATCGACCCGCTTCGCCCGAGCGGGGCACGATCGACGATTTTCCGTACCTGCTCATGAGACTCACCGACTACACCGACTACTCGCTGCGCGTCATGCTGTATCTCGCCGTGCGCGGCGAGGGGCTCGCGACGATCCAGGAGATCTCGGACGCCTATGGCATCTCGAAGAACCATCTGATGAAAGTCGTGCAGCAGCTCGGCGAGCTCGGCTGGGTCGACACCGTGCGCGGCCGCAACGGCGGGCTGCGGCTGTTCCCCGAATCGCTGAAGCTGACGGTCGGCCAGGTGGTGCGCGCGACCGAGAACGATTTCGCGCTGGTCGGCTGCTTCGTGGCCGACGGCGACGAGGCGCGCGGCTGCGTGATCGAGCCGCAATGCCGCCTGAAGGGTGTGCTGGCGGCCGCGCGCGACGCATTCTTCGCCGAGCTCGACCGCCACACGCTCGGCGAGCTGAGCGTGCCCGCGTCGCCGCTCGCCGCGCTGCTGGGCATTCGTCCGATCGCGCTGGTGCGCGCCGAACCGTCCGGGGATGACGCGCCGGCGGCCGCCGAATCGTCGTCGAGGGGCGACTGATACGCCGGCGCCATCCCCGCCGTCCGCGCTGCGGCCCGCCCACAGGCCGCCGCGTCGCCGCCCGGCGATTTTTGCGTTGAATCAACCCGAATTTCGCTTGAAACCCGTATAACCATCCTCATCTTGGTGTTAATCGAAAATTGGAGGTCTCACCAAATGAGAATCGACAAGCTCACCACCAAGTTCCAGGAAGCACTCTCTGACGCGCAAAGCCTCGCGGCAGGCCGCGACAATCAATACATCGAACCCGTTCACGTGCTGGCGGCGCTGGTCGCGCAGCAGGACGGCTCCGCCCGCTCGCTGATGTCGCGCGCGGGCGTTCACGTGCAGGCGCTGCAAGGCGCGCTGAACGAAGCCATTTCGCGCCTGCCGCAAGTGACGGGCACGGGCGGCGACATCCAGATCGGCCGGGAGCTGACCGGGCTGTTGAACCAGGCCGACAAGGAAGCGCAGAAGCTCAACGACACGTTCATCGCGAGCGAGATGTTCCTGCTCGCCGTGTCCGACGACAAGGGCGAAGCCGGCAAGCTGGCCCGCCAGCACGGCCTCACGCGCAAGGCGCTCGAAGCTGCGATCGCCGCGGTGCGCGGCGGCTCGCAGGTGCACAGCCAGGACGCGGAAAGCCAGCGCGAGGCGCTGAAGAAATACACGGTCGACCTGACCGAGCGCGCCCGCGCGGGCAAGCTCGATCCGGTGATCGGCCGCGACGACGAAATCCGCCGTTCGATCCAGATCCTGCAGCGCCGCACCAAGAACAACCCGGTGCTGATCGGCGAGCCGGGCGTCGGCAAGACCGCGATCGTCGAAGGGCTCGCGCAGCGGATCGTCAACGGCGAAGTGCCCGAGACGCTGAAGGGCAAGCGCGTGCTGTCGCTCGACATGGCCGCGCTGCTCGCCGGCGCGAAGTACCGCGGCGAGTTCGAGGAGCGCCTGAAGGCCGTGCTCAACGACATCGCGAAGGACGAAGGCCAGACGATCGTGTTCATCGACGAGATCCACACGATGGTCGGTGCCGGCAAGGCCGAAGGCGCGATGGACGCGGGCAACATGCTGAAGCCGGCGCTGTCGCGCGGCGAGCTGCACTGCATCGGCGCGACCACGCTCGACGAATACCGCAAGTACATCGAGAAGGATGCCGCGCTCGAGCGTCGCTTCCAGAAGGTGCTCGTCGACGAGCCGAGCGTCGAGGCGACGATCGCGATCCTGCGCGGGCTGCAGGAGAAGTACGAACTGCACCACGGCGTCGACATCACCGACCCGGCGATCGTCGCCGCGGCCGAGCTGTCGCATCGCTACATCACCGATCGTTTCCTGCCGGACAAGGCGATCGACCTGATCGACGAGGCTGCGTCGAAGATCAAGATGGAAATCGATTCGAAGCCCGAAGAGATGGACAAGCTCGATCGCCGGCTGATCCAGCTGAAGATCGAGCGCGAGGCCGTGAAGAAGGAGCAGGACGAAGCGTCGCAGAAGCGCCTGCAGCTGATCGAGGAAGAGATCGAGCGCCTCGGCCGCGAATATGCGGACCTGGAAGAGATCTGGACCGCCGAGAAGGCCGCGGTGCAGGGCAGCGCGCAGCTCAAGGAAGAGATCGAGAAGGTGCGCGCCGACATCGCGCGTCTGCAGCGGGAAGGCAAGCTGGAGAAGGTCGCCGAGCTGCAGTACGGCAAGCTGCCGCAACTCGAGTCGCGACTGAAGCAGGTCACGCAGGCCGAAGAGCAGGAGCAGCACAACCCGACGCGTCCGCGGCTGCTCCGCACGCAGGTCGGCGCCGAAGAAATCGCGGAAGTCGTGTCGCGCGCAACCGGGATTCCGGTGTCGCGGATGATGCAGGGCGAACGCGAGAAGCTGCTGCACATCGAGGAAAAGCTGCACGAGCGCGTGGTCGGCCAGGACGAGGCGATCAGCGCGGTCGCGGATGCGATCCGTCGTTCGCGCGCGGGTCTCGCCGATCCGAACCGTCCGTACGGCTCGTTCCTGTTCCTCGGCCCGACGGGGGTCGGCAAGACCGAGCTGTGCAAGGCGCTGGCGTCGTTCCTGTTCGATTCCGAAGAGCACCTGATCCGCATCGACATGAGCGAGTTCATGGAGAAGCACAGCGTCGCGCGGCTGATCGGCGCGCCGCCGGGCTACGTCGGCTACGAGGAAGGCGGCTACCTGACGGAAGCCGTGCGCCGCAAGCCGTACAGCGTGATCCTGCTCGACGAGATCGAGAAGGCGCATCCGGACGTGTTCAACGTGCTGCTGCAGGTGCTCGACGACGGCCGCATGACCGACGGGCAGGGGCGTACGGTCGACTTCAAGAACACGGTGATCGTGATGACGTCGAACCTCGGCTCGCAGGTGATCCAGGCGATGACGGGTTCGCCGCAGGAAGAGATCAAGGACGCCGTGTGGCTCGAAGTGAAGCAGCACTTCCGTCCGGAGTTCCTGAACCGGATCGACGACGTCGTCGTGTTCCACGCGCTCGATCGCAGCAACATCGAGTCGATCGCGAAGATCCAGCTCGCGCGCCTGCACGACCGGCTCGCGAAGCTCGACATGGCGCTCGACGTGTCGCCGGCGGCGCTCGAACAGATCGCGAAGGTCGGCTACGATCCGGTGTTCGGCGCGCGGCCGCTGAAGCGCACGATCCAGCAGGAGATCGAGAACCCGGTCGCGAAGCTGATCCTCGCGGGCCGCTTCGGTCCGAAGGACGTGATCCCGGTCGACGTCAACGACGGCCAGTTCGTGTTCGACCGCGTCGTGCACTGATCGCCGGCCATCGGCCGCGTGTCCGGTTCGCGCCGGGCACGCAAAAACAAACACCCCGCTCAGGCGGGGTGTTTGCATATGGGGCGGCCGAAACCGCTGCCGAGGCCGTCAGCCGGCGCGGCTCAGCCTTGCTTGTTGCCGCCGAACATGCCGGCGAGCTGCGTGAGCGTGCCGAGCACGTTCGACGTGTCGATCTGGCCGCCGGCCGGCACTTCGCCGTTCGGCGTCGCGCTGTTGACGACGTGCGGCAGCACCTGCGCGAGGATCGACGAGGCCTGGCCCGGATCGATGCCGATCTTGCTGGCGAGCGAACCGACGACGTCCGAGCCGAGCACGTTCTGCAACGTGTCGGGCGAGATCGGCTGGTTTTCGCCGGTGCCGACCCACGAGCCGATCACGTCGCCGGCGCCGCCTTTCTGGAACTTCTCGATCAGGCCGTTCAGCCCGCCCGGCTGGTTGTTGATGAATTCGAGCGCGGTCGCGATCAGCGCGCTTTGCGAGTTGCCGCCGGCCTGGCCGCCGAGCAGACCGCCAACGATATCGAGGAGACCCATGGTTCTTCACCTTTACTGAAAAGGGCGCCGTGACGACGGCGCCCGTTGATCGAATGCCGCGCGCACGCCATCGCGCACGCGGCGCACATCAGGCGCCCGACGCCGCGGCGGCGGAGGCTGCCTTGTCCTTCTTGCTCTTCTTCTTCGAACCCTTCGTCGCCTTCGTGGACGACGCTGCGGCCGGCGCGCTCGCGCCCGCGTCTGCGGAGGCCGCCGCGGCTGCGGCCGCCTTCTCCTTCTTCGATGCACGCTTGCCCTTGGCCGGCTTGGTCGCCGCTTCCGGCGCGCTCGCGGCCGGTGCAGGTGCCGTCGCCGTCGTGCCGGCCGTCGCGGTCGTCGACGTCGGAGCGGTGCCTGCCGGCGTCGTGGCCGGCGTGGTCGACGGGGTCGTCGCCGGCGTCGTCGCGGCCGGCTTCGACAGCTTCACGCCCTTCGGCGGCGTCGACGAACCGCCGATCGTCAGGCCGTTTTCCTCGAGATGCCCGACCGACTTCGTGCCGAGACCCTTCACGCGGTTCGCGAGATCGTCCGCGTCCTTGAACGGGCCGTTCTTGGTGCGTTCGTCGATGATCGCCTTCGACTTCACGGGGCCGAGGCCCTTCACCGATTCGAGCGCGGCCTGGTCGGCCGTGTTGACTTCGACGGCCGCGGCGAGGCCGGCGGCAAGCGACAGCGATAGCGCGACGAACAGCATCAGCAGCTTTTTCAGCATGGCAAAGGCTCCCTGGTTCTGACGGATGAATGGCTGTTGCAACGGACGGCGGGGCGAGACCTGGCCGGGCGTCGCCGTTAAGCATAGGACAAATGCGTGCCCTTTTTGAGACAGGCTGACCGAATCTTGCTGAAGGCTTGCGTCGCTGTAAAGACGGAAAGCCGCGTCGGGCGGCGGTTTTGACCATTCTTTACGGTGTCCGCGGCGGGGATTCCAAATTGTTGTACTTGGCCGTGCGACAACGCTTGACTTAGAGTGAACTCTAACTCCTAACCTTGTTCCTGCCATGTCGAAAACCGTATCCAGACCTTCCGCCGCCGGTCCGCTCACGATCGGGCAAGTCGCCGAACTGACCGGCGTGTCGACGCATACGCTGCGGTATTACGAGCAGGCCGGCCTGCTGCGCGCGATTTCGCGCACGGCGGCCGGGCACCGGCTCTACGCGCCGGCCGATCTTGACTGGCTGGACTTCGTGATGCGCCTGAAGGCGACCGGCATGCCGATCGCGCAGATGCAGCAGTTCGCGGCGCTGCGTGCGCAAGGCGAGTCGACGTTCGGTGCGCGGCGGCACTTGCTGGTCGCGCATCGCGACGCGGTGCGCGCGCATATCGCGGAGCTGCAGGCGAGCCTCGACGCGATCGGCGACAAGATCATGTACTACGAGACGCAGGAACGCGAGACGGAACGACGGGCGAACCCTACTCACTCATTCTCGGAACAGGACGGACACCATGGAACGACTCGTTGAAGATCGCTACACGCGCGGCTGGAACAAGCTGAAGGAAATCGACGGCGAAGTGGGCGAACGCGTGATCGCGTCGCTTGCGCCGATCGCGCCGGACTTCGGGCGGCTGATCGTCGAATTCGGTTTCGGCGACATCTACAGCCGGCCGCAGCTCGACCTGAAAGCGCGCGAGATCGCGACGATCGCCGCGCTGGCCGCGCTCGGCAACGCGCAGCCGCAACTGAAGGTGCATGTCGAGGCGGCGCTGAACGTCGGATGCACGCGCGACGAGATCGTCGAGGTGTTCATGCAGATGGCCGTCTACGCGGGTTTCCCGGCCGCCCTCAACGCGTTGTTCGCCGCGCACGAGGTGTTCACGCGGCGCGATGAAGCGGCCGGCCGGGACGGCGGCACGACCGAAGCGGTCGCGCACGCCGCGTGATGCGACGCGTGCCGGTGCGTCGGATGAACCGGATGCATCAGATGTTTCAGAGGCGGTGCGGCGCGACGATCCGGTGTTTCGCGATCCGCCGGTACAACGTCGCGCGCGAGATGCCGAGTGCCTGCGCGGCCGCGTCCGGCCGCCAGCGATGCGCGGTGAGCGCCGCGACGATGCGGCCGCGTTCGTCGTCCGGCAGCGCGCCGGGCGGCCCGGCGCCGAGCTGCGCGGCGAGATCGGCCGGCAAGTCGCGCCGCGTCACGCGCGCGGCGTCGCACACCGCGCACGCATAGCGCAGCACGTTGCGCAGCTGCCGCACGTTGCCGGGCCACGGATACGCGGCGAGCTGCTCGGCGAGCGTCGCGTCGAGCGTGAGCACATGGCCGGTCGCCTGCGCTTCCTCGGCGAACACCGCGGCGATCACGTCGCTCACGTCCGCGCGCTCGCGCAGCGGCGGCAGTTCGAACGTCGCGCCGCTCAGCCGGTAATACAGATCCTCGCGGAACGTGCCGTCGGCCACCATCCGCGCGAGATCGCGGTGCGTCGCGCAGATCACGTCGAGATCGACGCGCACCGGCGTATCGCTGCCGAGCGGGACGACCTCGCCGTCGGCGAGCACGCGCAGCAGGCGCGTCTGCAGCGTGAGCGGCATGTCGCCGATTTCGTCGAGGAACAGCGTGCCGCCGTCGGCGAGCGCGATCTTGCCGCGCGCGCCGTGCTTGCGCGCACCGGTGAACGCGCCGGCCGCATAGCCGAACAGCTCGCTTTCGATCAGCGCCTCGGGCAGCGCGCCGCAGTTGACCGCGACGAACGGCCGTGCGCGTCGCGCACCGGCGTCGTGGATCGCGCGGGCGAACACTTCCTTGCCCGCGCCGGTTTCGCCGAGCACGAGAATCGGCAGCCGCTTGCTCGCGACACGCAGCGCGAGTTCGGCCTGCTGCGCGACGCGCGCGTCGCTGCTGTGCAGGAACGGCGTCAGCGCGCCGACGTGGCGCTGCGCGGTGCCGGGGCGGCGCGATGCCGGGGCGGTTTCGCGGCCGGCGCGCCGTAGCGGCGCGCGCAGCCGTGCATAGAGCGGGGCGCCGGTCGCGCGCAGCCGCAGCGCGACGATCGCGTCGAGCCGCGCGGCGTCGCGCAGCGGCATCTCGGTCGCATCGAAGATCTCGTCGATATGGCGCGGCTCGCGCAGCGCCGGCAGCGCGTCGCGCGCCGTCCGGTTCGCGGCGACGATATTGCCGCATTCGTCGAATGCGATCAGCCATTCGGGCTGCGCCTCGACGTAGTGACGATTCGGATGCCCGAACAATATCCAGTGCTGCGCGGTGCTGTGCACGAAGTAGCCATCCTCGATCAGCGCCGCGCTCTGCCGCACGAGCTGGTACACGAGACGCTGGCTGTCGCGGCCGTCCGGCGACTGGACGGCCGACGCATCGAGCACGCCGATCAGTTCGCCGCCCGGCGCGAAGATCGGGGCCGCGCTGCAGGTGAGCGTGGTGAAGGCCGCGCGGAAGTGGTCGGTCTTGTGCACGGTGATCGGCGCGAGATCGGTCAGCACGCTCGCGACGCCGCAGGTGCCTTCCTCGCTTTCCGACCAGCACGAGCCGATGTGCAGCCCCGCATGACGGAAGTCGTTGCGGCGTTCGCGGTCGATCCGGTAATCGATCGTCACGCCGTGCGCGTCGGTCAGCATCACGCAGTAGTCGGCGACGCGAATCATGTCGTGCAGGCGCGTCAGGCACTGGCCTGATGCGCGCAGGAAGGCCTCCTCCTTGTCGCGCACCTCGCGCAGCTCGGCCGCGGTCAGCACGCGCGGGCCGATCGACGACGCCGGGTCAAGCGCGTAGCGCTCGAGCGAGCGCTGCCACGACGACACGAGACGCGCGGAATCGGCCGGCGCGGGCAGGCGTCCGGCGAGCGCGCCGAGCACACGGTCGGCGTGCTGGGCCTGGGGGACTGCGTAGGGCATGATCGGCTCCGGTTCCGTACGGCGGGGAATTCGATGTTCTTGTAGCACATCCGCTTGCGCGGATCACATTGCATCGCAGCACGCGCGCGGCGTGAGACGTTCGTCTCAGCGGTATCTCAGCCGGTCTCGCGCGGCTGAGACGCGCGGGCAGGCCGCGCGCAACGGTGGGCCGGCGCACGGCGGTGCGCGCCGCGCCGCGAGCCGCGTGGCTTGCCGGCGAAATTGCGGTCCGGATGAAGGCGCCGAAACCGGCGCGCCAGGAGATCGACCGCGTGAGACGCACGGGCGGTTTCGCAGGGCGTCGGGCGCTCGCGGCAGCAGATGCCGATGCCTGGCGTACCGGCCGAGCCAGTCCGCACGCGGGTTTCGCGGTCATTGCACACACGGTGGCACGCCGCTTGCAGATGTCACGGGCAAGCCGGCGCAATCGCGTCGGCGACGACGATCCGCTGCCCTCGATGACGGCGGACGACACATGCAGGGCCGGCGCGCGAGCGCCGGTCCACTGGATGGAGACAAGCCCGTGACGACGCCCGTGACCGTCGGCGTGATCGCGAACCCCGCATCGGGGCGCGACATTCGCCGCCTGACGACGCATGCATCCGTATTCCCGACGGCGGAAAAGGCCAACATGGTCGTGCGCCTGCTCGCCGGCCTCGGTGCGATGGGCGTCGAGCGCGTGCTGACCTTGCGCGACAAGACGGGCATCGCGACGCTGCTGATGCGTGCGCTCGATACGCATCGCGCGGTCGCGCCGCACGAGCGCTGGCCCGACGTCGAATTCGTCGACCTGCCGATCTCGGACACCGTCGCCGACACGCAGGCCGGTGCCGCCTACATGCGCCGGATGGAAGTCGCGCTGATCGTCGTGCTCGGCGGCGACGGCACGCATCGCGCGGTCGCCGCGCATTGCGGCGCGACGCCGCTCGTCGCGCTGTCCACCGGCACCAACAATGCGTTTCCCGAACATCGCGAAGCGACCGTCGCGGGCGTCGCGGCAGGACTCGCCGCGACCGGCGCCGTGCCGGCGGAGGTCGCGTTCACGCGCAACAAGCGGCTCGTCGTGCGCTGCGCGGCGGGCGCGAACGCGGGCCGCGAGGAGATCGCGCTCGTCGACGTGTGCGCGGCCCGCCAGCGCTTCATCGGTGCGCGCGCGATCTCGGGGCCCGACGACATCGACACGCTCTACCTGACGTTTGCGGAGCCGGACGGCATCGGCCTGTCCGCGCTCGGCGGCGCGTGGGCACCGCTCGAGCGCAGCGCGCCGCACGGGCTCGCGATGCGCTTCGCCGCCGACGGCAAGACCGCCGGCACGCCGCTCGTCGCGCCGATCGCACCCGGCCGCGTCGATCGTGTCGTGATGCGCAGCTGCGAGCGGCTCGAGCCGAATGCGTGGCAGACGATCCCGTTCGAGCACGGCACGCTCGCGTTCGACGGCGAGCGCGAGATCGAGGTCGCGCGCGGCGAGCGCTACGAGATCGCGCTCGACTGGCGCGGGCCGTTGACGGTCGATGTCGGCCGCACGCTGCGTTACGCGTCGTCGCGGCAGCTGTTGCGCGATGCCGGCGCGTGGCGCTTCTGATCGCGGCTTCGCGACGACATCTCGATCGGATTCCGAACCTTCTGCAAGGAGACTTCACCATGACAGCCCGTTTCGACGAACCGGTCGCCATCGCGCGCATGCGGGCCGCGCGCGTCGACGGGCGCTTCACGTTTCACTGACGGCCGCAGGGCCGCCATGCAATCCGTCGCCGCAGCGTTGCCGCGGCGGCATTCGCAGTCAGACCTATCCAGGAGACACACATGACCGTTTCGACACAGCTCAGCAGGGACACGCTGCTGGACGCCTACCGGCTGATGCGCACGATCCGCGAATTCGAGGAGCGCCTGCACGTCGAGTTCGCGACCGGCGAAATCCCCGGCTTCGTTCACCTGTATGCGGGCGAGGAGGCTTCCGCGGTCGGCACGATGCTGCATCTCGGACTTGCAGACTACGTCGCCACCACGCACCGCGGGCATGGCCACTGCATCGCGAAAGGCGTCGACGTGCACGGGATGATGGCCGAGATCTACGGCAAGAAGACGGGCGTCTGCCACGGCAAGGGCGGCTCGATGCACATCGCCGACCTGGCGATGGGGATGCTCGGCGCGAACGGGATCGTCGGCGCGGGCGGCCCGCTCGTGTGCGGCGCGGCGCTCGCGGCCAAGCACAAGAAGACCGGCGGCGTCGGCGTGTGCTTCTTCGGCGACGGCGCGTCGAACCAGGGCGTGATCTTCGAATCGATGAACCTCGCGTCGGTGTGGCGCCTGCCGGCGATCTTCGTGGCCGAGAACAACGGCTATGCGGAAGCGACATCGTCGAGCTGGTCGGTCGCGACCGACAACATCGCCGACCGCGCGAACGGCTTCGGGATGCCGGGTGTGATCGTCGACGGCTTCGACTTCTTCGCGGTGCACGAGGCGCTCGGCGAAGCCGTCGCGCGCGCGCGCAACGGCGGCGGCCCGACGCTCGTCGAGGTGAAGTTCACGCGCTACTTCGGCCATTTCGAAGGCGATGCGCAGACCTACCGCGCGCCGGGCGAAGTGCAGAAGCTGCGCGACGAGAAGGATTGCCTGAAGCATTTCGAAGCGCGCGTCGTGCGTGCCGAGGTGCTGACGACCGACGATCTGCGCGCGGTCGATGCGCAGGTGAAGGCGCTGATCGACGATGCGGTCGCGCAGGCGAAGGCCGCGCCGCTGCCCGACGCGGCCGACCTGCTGACCGACGTGTACGTGTCGTACCCGTGAGCGCGCTCTGACATAGCCGCCAGCGGCCGGCGCGGCCGGCACGGCGAACCGAATATCCCAGGAGACAGACATGGCAAGGAAGATCACTTATTCGCAGGCGATCAACGAGGCGCTCGCGCAGGAAATGGCGCGCGACGACAGCGTGATCGTGATGGGCGAGGACAACGCGGGCGGCGCGGGTGCGCCGGGCGAGGACGACGCATGGGGTGGCGTGCTCGGCGTGACGAAGGGGCTGTTTCACAAGTTTCCGGGCCGCGTGCTCGATACGCCGCTGTCGGAAGGCGGCTACATCGGCGCGGCGGTCGGCGCGGCCGCGTGCGGGATGCGGCCCGTCGCGGAGTTGATGTTCATCGATTTCATGGGCGTGTGCTTCGACCAGATCTTCAACCAGGCCGCGAAATTCCGCTACATGTTCGGCGGCAAGGCCGTGACGCCGGTCGTGATCCGCGCGATGTACGGCGCGGGCCTGCGCGCGGCCGCGCAGCATTCGCAGATGCTCACGTCGCTGTTTACGCACATTCCGGGGCTGAAGGTCGTGTGCCCGTCGACGCCTTACGACGCGAAGGGGCTGCTGATCCAGTCGATCCGCGACAACGATCCCGTGATCTTCCTCGAACACAAGCTGCTCTACACGCGCGAAGGCGACGTACCTGAGGAATCCTATGCGATTCCGTTCGGCGAGGCGAACGTCGTGCGCGAAGGCGACGACGCTACGATCGTCACGTACGGCCGGATGGTGCATCTCGCGACCGACGCGGCCGCGAAGCTCGCGAAGGACGGCATTCACGTCGACGTGATCGACCTGCGTACGACGTCGCCGCTCGACGAGGAAACGATCCTCGAAAGCGCGGCGCGCACCGGGCGCGTGGTGGTGGTCGATGAAGCGAACCCGCGCTGCTCGATCGCGACCGACATCGCCGCGCTCGTCGCACAGCGCGCGTTCCGGACGCTCAAGGCGCCGATCGAGCTGGTCACCGCGCCGCATACGCCCGCGCCGTTCGCCGGCGTGCTGGAAGACCTTTACATCCCGTCCGCCGACGCGATCGCGCAGGCGGTACTCAAGACCAGGAGCTGACACGATGTCGATTCACATGATCACGATGCCCAAGTGGGGGCTGTCGATGGAGCAGGGGCAGGTCAACGGCTGGCTGAAGGCGATCGGCGAGCGCGTGACGAAGGGCGACGAAGTGCTCGACGTCGAGACCGACAAGATTTCGTCGGGCGTCGAGTGCGCGTTCGACGGCACGCTGCGCCGGCAGGTCGCGCAGGAGGGCGAGACGCTGCCCGTCGGCGCGCTGCTCGGCGTGGTGGCCGCGGCCGAGGCGAGCGATGCCGACATCGACGCGGCGATCGCCGAATTCCAGCGCGATTTCGTGCCGGCCGCGGCCGCCGACGACGCGGCGGGCCCGCAGCCCGAGAAGGCGCAGATCGGCGGACGCACGGTCCGGTTCCTGAAGCTCGGCGACGGCTCGGGCACGCCCGCCGTGCTGATCCACGGCTTCGGCGGTGACCTCAACAACTGGCTGTTCAACCACGCGGAGCTCGCCGCGCACCGGCCCGTCTGGGCGCTCGATCTGCCGGGGCATGGCGAGTCGGGCAAGGCAGTCGACACCGGCAGCCTCGACGAACTGGCCGATGCGGTGCTCGCGCTGCTCGATGCGCAGCACATCGAGCGCGCGCACCTGATCGGCCATTCGATGGGCGGCGCGGTGGCGATGACGTTGGCCGACAGCGCGCCGGAGCGCGTCGCATCGCTGACGCTGATCGCGAGTGCTGGGCTCGGCGCCGACATCAACCGCGATTACATCGATGGCTTCGTCGCCGGCAACAGCCGCAACACGCTGAAGCCGCACCTCGGCGCGCTGTTCGCGGACCACGCGCTCGTCACGCGGCAACTGGTCGAGGATCTCGTCAAGTACAAGCGGCTCGAAGGCGTGCAGGCCGCGCTGGAGAAGATCGCGAGCGCCGCGTTCGACGGTGCGGCCCAGCGGCGCGTGTTCCGCGACCGCGTCGGGTCGCTCGCGCCGCGCACGCTTGTGATCTGGGGCGAGCACGACCAGGTGATTCCGGCGCGGCACGCGCAGGGCTTGCCGGACGGCGTGCGTGCCGAGGTGATTGCCGGCAGCGGCCACATGGTGCAGATGGAGGCGGCTGCCGACGTGAACCGCCTGATCGTCGCATTTCTCGGAGACTGACGATGACCGCCGCGCTCGAACGACCCAGCCTCACCGCGCTCGGCCAGCCGGGCGCGCGCAGCCGCGACAAGCTCGCGCGCATTCCGGTGCGCGTCGAGCCCGCGGGCGGCGCGGCGCTGCCGAAGCCGCCGTGGCTGCGGGCGCGGCCGATGATGAGCGGGGCGGTCGCCGACATGGCGGCCGTGCTGCGCGAGCATCGGCTGCATTCCGTCTGCGAGGAGGCGATGTGCCCGAACATCGGCGAATGCTTCGCGCAGCGCACCGCGACCTTCATGATCATGGGCGGGCTGTGCACGCGGCGCTGCCCGTTCTGCGACGTCGCGCACGGCCGTCCCGAGCCGCTCGATGCCGACGAGCCCGCGCGGCTCGCGGCCGCGGTCGCGGCGCTCGGGCTGCGTTACGTCGTGATCACGTCGGTCGATCGCGACGACCTGCGCGACGGCGGCGCCGCGCATTTTGCCGCCTGCATCGCGGCGGTGCGCGCGAGCGTGCCGGGCATCGGCGTCGAGGTGCTGACGCCCGATTTCCGCGGCCGCGTCGCGCGTGCGCTCGATGCGTTGTCGTCGGCGTGGCCGGACGTGTTCAATCACAACATCGAGACGGTGCCGTCGCTGTATCGGGCGGCGCGGCCGGGCGCCGACTATCGCGGCTCGCTCGAACTGCTCGCGCATGCGAAGGCCGCGCGGCCGACGCTCGTGACGAAATCGGGCTTGATGCTCGGGCTCGGCGAGTGCGACGACGAGGTGCGGGACACGCTGCGCGACCTGCGCGCGCACGAGGTCGACGTGCTGACGCTCGGCCAGTATCTCGCGCCGTCCGCGCACCATCTGCCGGTGCGACGCTACGTGAGCCCCGAGGCGTTCGTCGCGTGGCGCGACGAGGGGCTGGCGCTCGGTTTCAGGGAAGTCGTTGCCGGACCGCTCGTGCGGTCCTCGTACCACGCGGCCGACGTGCTGGAGGACGCGTAGGCCGCACGCCGTGCGTCATGCGCCGTATGCGCCGACGGCCGGTTGCGCGCGGCTGACGTGGCGCAGGTAGAGCGCGAGGCCCGCGCCCGCCAGCATCAGGCTGATCGTGTTCGCGAACCAGAAGCCGCGCGCGCCGGTCAGCCAGGCGGGGGCGAGGCCGCCGACATCGAAGCCGAGCACGTAGCCGCCGCCGAGTCCGACGCCCCACAGCGCGACCGCATAGATCACGGTCGGCACGACCGCGACCTTGTACGCGCGCAGCACGAAGGCGGACGTGATCTGCAGCGCGTCGAAGAAGTGGTAGCAGGTGACGATCGCGACCAGCGGCAGCGCGGCGGCGGCCACGGCCGGATTCGGCGTGTAACCGCTGACGATCAGCGGACGCAGCGTGAACACGAGCACGCCGTACGCGGCCGCGATCCCGCACGCGAGCATCACGCTGTGCCGGCCGAGCAGCCGCGCCTCGTCCGGGCGGCCGGCGCCGAGCGCGCGGGCCACCAGCGTCGACGCCGCGACCCCGATCGACAGTGGCGTCATGTACAGCACCGCGCCGATGTTGCCGGCGATCTGGTGGCCGGCGAGCGTCGTCGTGCCGAACTGCGCGATGAAGAGCGCCATGCACGTGTACGACGTGACCTCGATCAGGTACGACAGGCCCATCGGCACACCGAGCTTCAGGATCGCCTTCTGGCGCGCCCAGACGGGCCAGCAAAAGCGCGAGAAGATCGAAAGCGGCGAGAACACGTCGAGCTTCGCGAGCAGCGTGAAGCCGATCAGCGCGAGCGCCCAGTTGATCAGCGTACTGGCGAGCCCGCAACCGGGGCCGCCGAGGGCCGGCACGCCGAGCCCGCCGAAGATGAACCATACGTTGAGCGGAAACTTGAGCAGCAGCGCGCCGACCTGCAGGATCATCGCGAGGCGCGGCTTGCCGGCCGCGTTGGTCAGCGCGTTGTAGATCCGGAACACGAGGCTCGCCGGCAGGCCGTACGACAGGATTCGCAGGTAATCGACCGTGCGGTCGTGCAACGCGGGCGGCGCGTGGGCGATGTGCAGCAGCGGTTCGGGAAAATGCAGCAGCAGGAAGCCGGGCACCGCGAGCATCAGCGCGAGCCACAGCGCCTGGCGGACTTCCTCGCCGATCTCGGCGTAGCGCCGCGCGCCGTACAGCTGCCCGGTGATCGGCTGCAGCGCGGACAGGATGCCCGTCAACCCGATGTAGACCGACACGTAGATCGACGAACCGAGCCCGAGCGCGGCGAGGTCGATGGCCGAGTAGCGGCCGACCATCGCCGTGTCGATCACGCCGAACGCGATGATCGCGAGCTGGCCGACGAGCACCGGCCACGCGAGGCCGACGATCCGTCGGATGTCGGCGAACATCGTCAATCGACCGCCCGGTGGCGTGGGCCACGGCGCTTGACGGGCGCCGCCGGCCGCTCGATGCGCTCGTACAGGCGGAAGCGCTCGTCGCGGTCGGCCACGCGGCGGCCTTCCCATACGAGGCGCCACACGTATTGCGACATCGCGCTCGGCTCGCCGAAGTCGGAGCGGTCCTGGCGCAGGATCACGTCGCAGTCGCCCGAGAATTCGAAGTGCATGTCGCCGAAATAAGCGAAGGTCGCGATCTGCGCATCGCCGAGCCGCACGGGCGAGATGCACTCATAGT
The DNA here is from genome assembly GCF_905339915.1 of Burkholderia sp. BCC1985. Classification (NCBI taxonomy): domain Bacteria; kingdom Pseudomonadati; phylum Pseudomonadota; class Betaproteobacteria; order Burkholderiales; family Burkholderiaceae; genus Burkholderia; species Burkholderia sp. BCC1985. The sequence continues at coordinate 50,623 of NZ_CAJPGY010000001.1, read as the reverse complement.
CTTTCGGCAGGTGCGACGCGATCTGTTGCGCGACGTCGCTGTAGGTCCGGCCGTAGTTGACGATCGGCAGCCACAGCGTCATCAGCAGCACCCACATCAGCGTGGTGCCCGCACCCGACAGCACGACGCTGCGCCACAGCACCTTCGGCTGGCGCGACACGCGCCAGCGCGCGAGCAGGCACCAGCACACGGTGACGATCACCGCGCAGACGAACGACAGGATCTTGAAGTGCGGTTCGTAGCCCGGCACGAGGCGCGCGAGGTTGCGCGCGAGCGGATGCGGGAAGCCGGTGAGCGACGCGAGCCACACGAGCCACACGAAGGTGCCGAGGATCGTGAAGCTCAGCACCGCGAACCAGTCGAACGCGTTGATCGCGCCGCGCTTGAGGGTCGGCAGCGCGAAGGTGGCGAGCACCGCGAGCGGCGGCAGCAACAGCATGTACATGCGGTTCGACTGCTGGCTCTGCAGGATCACGAGCGCGACGAGCGGCACCACGACCGACAGTGGAATCGCAATGTGCGCGCGGCGGCGCATGCCGGCCCAGCTCCACCAGGCCCAGATCGCGAGCGGCCACGCGGGCCACGTGAACAGCGGCAGGTTCTTCGCCGCATACGCGAGCACCGCGGTCGGCGGGCCCGAGAAGCGCATCAGGCTGCCGTGGATCCACTGGTTGAAGAACCATGCGGCGTCGTCCGGCGCTGCCTGGAAGGCGGCGAGCGGCCACAGCGCGAAGATCGCGGCCGCGAGCGGCAGGCCGATCAGCGGCAGGCGCAGGTTGCGCATCTCCGGCGTGACGAGCCACAGCGCGGCCGTGCCGGCGAGCAGCGCGATGACCAGCACCGGGTTGCCGGACAGCGCGACGAGGCCGATCGCGGCGCCCCACCACAGAGCACCCTGCAGCGGCTTGTCGATGCCGCGCACGATGCCGTACACGAACATCGCGATCCACGCGAACTGCGCGAGCTGCGGCGTCGTTTCGTGGCCGCGCTCCGCGAGCCCGAAGCATGCGACGAGGACCAGCAGCGCGCCGTCGGCGAGCGTGCGGCCGTAGTCGCGCGGCTCCGGCTCGCCGCCGAATGCGTACTTGAACGGTTGGACCTCCGCACGCCGGCCGAGCAGATAGGCCGCGTACCAGACGAACGCGCACGCGACGCAGAACAGCACGCCCGTGTCGACGCGCGACGCGTTGCTCGCGTCGACCCACGGCGCCAGCGCGCGGATCGACAGCGCGCCGAGCCAGTAGGCGAGCGGCCCGTCGGTCGTGATGAACTTGCCGACGAGATTCGGCAGCAGCCAGTCGTGCCAGCCGCCGGTGGCCATCGTCCACATCACGCCGAAGCCCGCCGCGTCCTCGTTCTTCCACGGATCGCGGCCGAACAGGCCGAACGCCGCGTAGACGAGGCAGAGCGTGAGCAGCAGCCAGCGCGGCAGCGCGCGCGTGGCGGAGGCGGTGAGGCGAACGACAGGCTTCATGCAGATGAGCGATTTGTTATGAGCGGGCGGCCGGTGCGGTCATGCGCCGACGGCGCGGATTCGAGCATCCGGCATTGTAGACGCGCCGGCCGTTGCGCGTCAGACGATTGCCCGGCCCCGGCCCCGGCCCCGGCCGCCGTGCGGCGTTGTCCCGGCGAGCGGCGACAAAAAAGGGCAGCCTGGGCTGCCCTTTCGTGCGGTACCGGTGCGTTGCAACCACCGGAACGGTGCGAAGCTTACTTCGCCTTGCCGTTGGCGCGAACGCCGAACTTGTTCTTGAACTTCTCGACACGGCCTGCCGTGTCCATGATCTTTTGCTGACCCGTGTAGAACGAGTGCGATTCCGACGACACTTCGATCTTGGCGAGCGGGTAGGTCTTGCCTTCGTGTTCGATGGTTTCACGCGTCTGGATCGTCGAGCGCGTGATGAACTTGAAGCCGTTCGACATGTCTTGGAAGACGACTTCGCGGTAGTCCGGGTGAATGCCAGGTTTCATGATGTTCCTTGGTGAGAGCGGTAGCCAACCCGCCGCTTGCCGTGCCGGACCGCACACATTTGCGCGATTTCAGCCGACGTCAAGCCCGGCGCGAGCCACTTGCCTAAGGTCGAAAAACGGCGATTATGCCAGAAAATCAGACGGTTGACGAATAATTTTCGTCACGCGTCGAGGGCGCCGGTGCGGGCCGGATCCTGCCGGTAATAGCGGGCGAGCAGCCGGTAGAGCTCCGGAAATTCGGACTCGAACGCGCGCGGTCGCACGAACAGCGCCTCGCTGCACACCGCGAAGAACTCCGACGGGTGATCGGCCGCATAGGGATCGATCAGCGAGTCGCGCTCGAAGCGCGTCCACGCGCGATCCGGCACCGCATCGACGCGCGCGCAGAACTGGTCGTACGCGTGCTCGAACACGTCGGCCCAAGCCTGCGCGTCGAGGTGCGGCGCGTGCCAGCGGCGAAAGAGGGGCGGATAGCCGTCGGCCGCGCCGTTGATCATGTCGATCTTGTGCGCGAACTCGTGGATCACGACGTTGTACGCGTCGCGGCCGTCCGTCATCTGCGCGTCTTCCCACGACAGGATCACCGGCCCGCCTTCCCACGCTTCGCCGCTCGCGTCCTGCTCGACTTCATGGACGACGCCGTCCTCGTCCTGCACGGTCTTGCGGATCACGAATTCGCCCGGATACACCACGACGCCGACCCAGCCGTCGTACAGCGACAGATCGAGATTCAGCACGGGCAGGCACGCCTGCGCGGCGATCGCGACGATCATCTCGTCGGTCAGCTCGAGCCCGTGCGCGGTCGAAAACGATTTCTTCGCGATGAACAGGCTCGTCAGCTCGCGCAGGCGGCCCAGGTCGGCGGGCGTCAGCGCAGCGAGGAACGGCAGGCGTGCGACGGTGTCCTGCCACAGCGCATCGGGAATCGGATGGCTGCGCAGCGCGCGGTCGCGGCGGCGGTCGTCGAACCAGCGGGTCAGTTTCGAGAGCATGGAAGCAGCGCGGGGAAATCCAAAGCCTGACTTTTAACTCAATCGATCTCTTTTTGCCATGCCGCGAACAGGCCGCCGACCAGCGCGACGCCCGCGAGGAAATAGAAACCGTCGAGCGACGCGAGGAACGACGCCTGTTGCGCAACCATCCGCGCGATCGATGCGATCGCGAGGGCGTGCGCGTCGTTCAGTGCATGGCCGGCGGCCGCATAACCGCGCGTGAGGGCGTCGACGGTCTGCTGGAACAGCGGATCGAACACGTTCGCGCGCTCGACGAGCCGCGTCTGGTGCAGGGCCAGCCGGTGTTGCTCGACGATGATCACCGACGACGTCGCGAACGAGATCGTCAATTGCCGCACGATGTTCTTCAGCCGATAGCCGTGCGTGTATTCGTCGATCGCGAAGATGCGGAACGTCAGGTTCGCGACCGGCAGCACGATGAACAGCAGCAACAGCCCGCGCAGCAGCAGCGGGACGATCAGCGCGGCCTCGCCGACCTGGGGCGTCATCCGCGTCATCCACAGCGCGGCCGTGACCGCGATCGCGAACCCCGGCACGACGAACCACTTCTTGTGCGTGACGCGCTTCGCATGGCGCAGGTAGGCGAACAGCGCGGTGGCCGAGATCAGCGACATCGTGCCGACCAGGCGCCCGGCGTTCTCGACCGGGTAGCCGAGCCCGCCTTCGAGCAGGCGGGACGTCAGGTAGCTGAAGCCCGTCGACTCGTAGTAATAGAACATGTACAGCAGCAGCCCGACCTGGAACGTGCGTTCGCGAAACGCGTGCAGCCGCACGAGCGGCGTCGGATGGTTCCACTGGTGATAGGCGAACCACGCGAGCGCGCCGAGGCCGGCGATCGTCAGCAGGAACAGCATCGGCGAGCCGCTGTAGAGCTGGTAGTGCACCTGCTGCAGCACGATTTGCAGCGCGCCTTGCGCGAGCGCGAACACGACGTATGGCCAGAAATGCCCGGAGCCGCGTTCGTCGTCGGGCGTCCTGCCGGAATCGGGGAGCGTGAGCAGCGCGAGGATCGCGAACGCGATGCCCGCGGGCGCGGTGCAGGCGAACAGCGCGCGCCACGTCGAATGTGCGACGAGCAGCCCGCCGACGATCGGCGCGAGCGCGCTGCCGAGCAGGATCATGATCAGGAACGCGCGCGTGGCGGGCGGCCGCTCCTGCGGCTTGAAGCTGACCTGGATCAGGATCCGGCAGGCACCCATCATCGGGCCGATGAAATAGCCCTGGAAGCCGCGCGCGAACGCGAGTTCGAGCGACGTGTCGGCGAGCGCGGCCGCGATCGCGCCGAACGAGAACATCAGCATGCAGCCGGCGACGTAGCGGCGATGCCCGAGCCGGTCGACCCACCATTGCTGCTGCAGGATGCCGAGCACGGCCGTGACCGCATACGCGCTCGACGACCACACGAGTTCGTCGGGCGATGCGTTGACGCCGCCCGCGATGTAGCTCGCGAAGAACGAGAAGGCCGCGTTGTCGAAATAGTCGATGCCGGTGACGAGCGCGAGCGCCCACGGGAACAGGTCCGCGCGCAGGTTCGCGCGGCTCCAGAGCGGCGAGCGACCCGGCGCGACGTTCATTCCCGGTCCTTGCGCGTACGCCGCGCGCCGGCCTCGGCCTGCCGTTGCGCGATCAGCGCGTCGGGGTTTTCGCCGGCGAGGCGCCGTTCGACGTAGTCGATGTCGTGCTGCAGTTCCTTGCGCAGCGCGACCGCTTCCTTCAACTCGCGCTGGACGGCCGCGATCCGCTCATCGAGCGTGTCGATCTGTTCGGCGAGCCCCGAGCGGATCTCGCGCAACGATGCGTCCGAATAGCGGCGCCGGCCGTCTCCCGTTTCTTCCAGCGGGCGCTTGAGCATCTCGGTGATGCCGTGCAGCGAAAAGCCGAGCGCGCGCAGCCGCAGGATGCGGGCGAAGCGTTCGAGATCGGCTTCGTCGTACAGGCGATAGCGGCCGCCGCTGCGCGACGGCGTGACGAGTCCGCGCTCTTCGTAGTACTTCAGCGTGCGCGGCGTGACGCCGAGCCGCGACGCGGCGTCGCTCACGGTCAGCAACGAGGGGGAGGCGTCGTTCGGCATCGGGGTGGCAGGGGCTTCGGTCGGGACGATGGCGCGATTATAGATCAACCTGTACGTTCACGTACAGGTTGATGCGAAAAAACGGCCGCCGGGCGAAACGCGCGGGCGGCCGTTCGGTGCGGGGCGACGGCGATCAGCCGCCGCGGCGCATCAGGTCGAAGAACTCGGAATTGCTCTTCGTCTGGCGGATCTTGTCGAGCAGGAACTCCATCGCCTCGACTTCGTCCATGTCGTGGATGAACTTGCGCAGCACCCAGATCTTTTGCAGGATCTCGGGCTTGATCAGCATTTCTTCGCGGCGCGTGCCCGACTTGTTCAGGTTGATCGACGGATAGACGCGCTTTTCCGCGAGACGGCGCTCGAGGTGCACTTCCATGTTGCCGGTGCCCTTGAACTCTTCGTAGATCACGTCGTCCATGCGGCTGCCGGTCTCGATCAGCGCGGTGCCGATGATCGTCAGCGAGCCACCTTCCTCGATGTTGCGCGCGGCACCGAAGAAGCGCTTCGGACGCTGCAGCGCGTTCGCGTCGACACCGCCCGTCAGCACCTTGCCTGACGCCGGGATCACGGTGTTGTAGGCGCGTGCGAGACGCGTGATCGAGTCGAGCAGGATCACGACGTCGTGCTTCATTTCGACGAGGCGCTTGGCCTTCTCGATCACCATTTCGGCGACCTGCACGTGACGCGTGGCCGGTTCGTCGAAGGTCGATGCGATCACTTCGCCGGCGACCGAGCGCTGCATTTCGGTCACTTCTTCGGGGCGCTCGTCGATCAGCAGCACGAACAGGATGACGTCCGGATGGTTCTGCTTGATCGCGTGTGCGATGTGCTGGAGCATCACGGTCTTGCCCGACTTCGGCGACGCGACGAGCAGGCCGCGCTGGCCCTTGCCGATCGGCGCGATCATGTCGATGATGCGGCCCGTGACGTTTTCTTCGCCGCGCATTTCGCGTTCGAGCGACAGCGGCTTGTTCGGGTGCAGCGGCGTGAGGTTCTCGAACATGATCTTGTGTTTCGAGGCCTCGGGCGGCTGCCCGTTGACTTTGTCGACCTTCACCAGCGCGAAGTAGCGCTCGCCGTCCTTCGGCGTGCGGACTTCACCTTCGATGGTGTCGCCGGTGTGCAGGTTGAAGCGGCGGATCTGCGACGGGCTGATGTAGATGTCGTCGGTGCTCGCGAGGTACGACATTTCCGGCGAGCGCAGGAAGCCGAAGCCGTCCGGCAGCACTTCGAGCGTACCGTCGCCGAAGATCGTCTCTCCCGTCTTGGCGCGCTTTTTGAGAATGGCGAACATCAGCTCCTGCTTGCGCAGGCGGTTCGCGTTTTCGATCTCCAGGCCATTGGCCATTTCGATCAGTTCGGACACGTGCAGAGACTTGAGCTCGGATAAATGCATACGGAGAACCCGCCAGGGAGGAGAAGCGACGAAAAGAAATAAGGGAGGAGGGGCGAGCGGAGGCGCTCTGAGACTTAATGCGTCTTGTAGACGTTTTTTGATTCTAGCATACGCCGATTCGCGCCTGAGCGGCCGATCGGCGGCTTGACGGCGGACGTGTTGTCGGTTGACAACACGTCCGCGGAACGGCCGGTATTACAGGTGGCTGTCCAGGAATGCGGTGAGTTGCGACTTCGACAGCGCACCGACCTTCTGTGCGGCGGCCGCGCCGTTCTTGAACAGGATCAGCGTCGGGATGCCGCGCACGCCGAACTTCGCAGGCGTTGCCTGGTTGTCGTCGACGTTGATCTTGGCGATCTGCAGCTTGTCGCCGTAGTCCTTCGCGACTTCGTCGAGGATCGGGGCGATCATCTTGCACGGGCCGCACCATTCGGCCCAGAAGTCGACGAGCACGGGCTTGTCGGATTTGACGACGTCCTGTTCGAACGATGCGTCGCTGATGTGTTTGATCTGTTCGCTCATTGGGTCAATACCTCTTACGGTTCGGGGACTGCCTGCTTGGCGCGTTGCGGCGCTCCGGCGGCCTGTCGGCTGCCGGCCGCTGCGGCAGGTCACTCCGCTCCCCGGAAGGAGGGGCGTAAGCGCTGCTTGGCGCGGCTCGCGGGTCGTTCGGGCGTCATATTAGCCTAAATTGCTATCCGCTGCGGGCGGCGATAGTAGCCGCTACGCGAGTAGGGGTACGACGCGCCGTTCGACCGTTGTGATCCGAACGTGGAGGCCGCCTCGCAAAATACAAGAGTCACGGTCTCTATCGCGGAATCTGTCCACCTGTTCGCGCCTGTTCGCGCCGGATCGACGGGCCCGTACGCGCGCCGGTTCGCTCGATCGTGCGCATTGTTGCGAACAAACGGTCGCATTTGGCCGGAAGCGGTGATAGAATATGCCGTGACGGGCCTCCTCGCATGGTGGGGCGGTGAACCTGGTCAGGTCGGGAACGAAGCAGCCACAATCGTTTTCTGCCAGTGCCGAGGGTCGGGCTCGTCACCTTTCCTCTCGCCCCGTTCGCCGGGCGTTTTTTATTTCTGCGTCATTCTCCGTTTTACCTGCGTCTTGCTCGTTTTCCGCACCGTTTCGCGTGTCGGCGCGACGCAGCGTTACTGATACAATTTCCCGATGACCTATCAAGTTCTCGCACGCAAGTGGCGTCCGAAGGATTTCGCTTCGCTCGTCGGCCAGGAGCACGTCGTCAGGGCGCTCACGCACGCGCTCGACGGCGGGCGTCTCCATCACGCCTATCTGTTTACCGGAACCCGCGGCGTCGGCAAGACGACGCTGTCGCGGATCTTCGCGAAGGCGCTCAACTGTGAAACCGGCGTCACGTCGCAGCCGTGCGGCGTGTGCCGCGCGTGCCGCGAGATCGACGAAGGCCGCTTCGTCGACTACGTCGAAATGGATGCCGCGAGCAACCGCGGCGTCGACGAAATGGCCGCGCTGCTCGAGCGCGCGGTGTACGCGCCCGTCGATGCGCGCTTCAAGGTCTACATGATCGACGAAGTGCACATGCTGACGAACCACGCGTTCAACGCGATGCTGAAGACGCTCGAGGAGCCGCCGCCGCACGTCAAGTTCATCCTCGCGACCACCGATCCGCAAAAGATTCCCGTCACCGTGCTGTCGCGCTGCCTGCAGTTCAACCTGAAGCAGATGCCGGCCGGGCACATCGTGTCGCACCTCGAACGGATCCTCGGCGAAGAGCAGATCTCGTTCGAGCAGCAGGCGCTGCGTCTGCTCGCGCGCGCCGCGCAGGGCAGCATGCGCGATGCGCTGTCGCTGACCGACCAGGCGATCGCGTACTCGGCGAACGAAGTGACCGAATCGGCGGTGTCGGGCATGCTCGGCGCGCTCGACCAGACATACATGGTGCGCCTGCTCGATGCACTCGCGGCCGGCGCCGGCCCGGAGATCCTCGCGATCGCCGACGAGATGTCGCTGCGCAGCCTGTCCTTTTCCACCGCGCTGCAGGATCTCGCCAGCCTGCTGCACCGGATCGCCTGGGCGCAGTTCGCGCCGGGCTCGGTGCTCGACGAATGGCCGGAAGCGGCCGATCTGCGCCGCTTCGCGGAGACGTTGAGCCCAGAGCAGGTTCAGCTGTTCTATCAGATCGCGACGGTCGGGCGCGCGGAGCTCGGCCTTGCGCCGGACGAATACGCCGGCTTCACGATGACGTTGCTGCGGATGCTCGCATTCGAGCCGGCCGTCGGCGCCGGCAGTGCGCCGGGAGGTCAGCCGGCCGTGCCGCGTGCCGTGCCTGCACCAGCATCCGCGCCGCGTGCGGCCGCTGCCGTTGCGTCGGCTGCGGCACCCAAGTCGTCGGCGCCGCAGCCGGCAGCCGTGGCGGCCGCACGTCCGCAAGCGGCTGCGCCCGCTGCGCGTCCGGCAGCGGTCCAGTCCGACGATGCGGCGATTGCGCCGGCAGTGAAGGCTGTTTCGACACCGGCATCCGAATCTGCATCCGCGGCAACATCGGCTGCGACCGCAGCGCCGGCCGCACCGCAGCCGCAAGCGATCCCGGCACCTCAGGCGGTACCGCCGAGCGATGCACCGCCGGCTGTCCGCAACGAACCTGAACAGCCGGTTGCCGCCGCCAAGCGCAACGACGAACCTGCGCTGCCTGCCGAACCGGCGCCGCGTGCTGCGCCGGCCGAACCCGCCGCGCGCCCGTCTGCCCGCGGCGGTGCGGCTGCCGCACTCGACGTGCTGCGCAACGCCGGCATGCGCGTGTCGTCCGACCGCGCGCGTGCGGGCGCCGCGCCCAAGCCGGCGGCGGCCCAGCCGGCCGTCGAAAAGCCGGCGGCATCACGTCCTGCCGTGCAGGTACCGACGCCGCGCGCGGCGGCCCGCGCGCCGCAGGCTGCCGACACGCGCCAGGCCCCGCCGCCGTGGGAAGACATTCCGCCGGACGAATATGTGCCGCTCAGCGCCGACGAGATGTTCGGCGGTGCGGCGGACGACGGCTTCGTGCCCGTGTTCGACAGCGGCCCCGACGACGTGCGCATTGCGCCGAAGGCAGTGGAGTCCCGTCCGTCCGCGCCGGTCGACACGCGCCCGCTGCCGCCCGCGATCGCGCTCGACCCGGTCGGCTTCGACGGCGAATGGCCGGCGCTGGCCGCGCGGTTGCCGCTGAAGGGCGTCGCGTATCAGCTTGCATTCAACAGCGAGCTGACGGCCGTCGACGCGACGACGTTGAAACTGTCCGTGCCGGTGCCGCAGTATGCGGATGCCGCCCAGGTCGCGAAACTGAAGGCGGCCCTGGCCGATGCGCTCGGCAAGGCCGTCGAGGTCGCGGTCGAGGTCGGGCCCGCGCGGCGCACCGCGGCGGCACTCGATGCGGCTGCACGTGCGGCACGCCAGCGCGAGGCAGAGCAGGACATCCATGGCGATCCGTTCGTCCAGCAGCTCGTGCGTGACTTCGGCGCGCGTATCGTCGAAGGCTCGGTGCGGCCGCTCGCCGATCCGGCGCCGGACGGCACGCCGCCGACGCTGCATTGAACGAATCGCACTGCGACAGGCACAATCACGCCCGCACACATTGACCGGCACGCGCCGCGTGCCGGTTTTCACACGATCAAGAAGGAGTATTCCCATGTTGAAAGGCAACCTCGCCGGACTGATGAAGCAAGCGCAGCAAATGCAGGAAAACATGAAGAAGATGCAGGAGCAGCTTGCGCAGATCGAAGTCGAAGGGCAGTCGGGTGCCGGCCTCGTCAAGGTGACGATGACCTGCCGCAACGAAGTGCGTCGCGTGGCGATCGACCCGAGCCTGCTCGCGGACGACAAGGACATGCTCGAGGATCTGGTCGCGGCCGCGTTCAACGATGCGGTGCGCAAGGCCGAGGCGACGTCGCAGGAAAAGATGAGCGGCATGACGTCGGGCCTGCCGCTGCCCCCGGGTTTCAAGCTGCCGTTCTGAGCGCAGCCTCCGTTCAGCTTTCAGCCGCCGTATGAAACAGCCGTCCGCCCTGTCCGCGCTCGTCGAAGCGTTGCGCGTATTGCCCGGCGTCGGGCCGAAATCCGCGCAACGCATGGCGTACCACCTGATGCAGCACGATCGGGAGGGCGCGGAACGGCTCGGCCGGTCGTTGCTGTTCGCGACCGAGCACCTGCAGCACTGCGAGAAGTGCAATACCTTCACGGAGGCGCAGATCTGCGAGGTGTGCAGCGACGAGGAGCGTGATCCGACGCTGCTGTGCGTCGTCGAGACGCCGGCCGACCAGATCATGCTCGAGCAGACGATGACGTACCGCGGGCTGTATTTCGTGCTGATGGGGCGGCTGAGCCCGCTCGACGGGATCGGCCCGAAGGAAATCCATTTCGACCGCCTCGTGCGGCGTGCGTCCGACGGTGTCGTCAAGGAGGTCGTGCTCGCGACCAACTTCACGAACGAGGGCGAAGCCACCGCGCACTACCTCGGCCAGACGCTGAAGGCGCGCGGGCTCGCGGTCACGCGCCTCGCGCGCGGCGTGCCGGTGGGCGGCGAACTCGAATACGTCGACGCGGGCACCATCGCCCGCGCGATGCTCGACCGCCGCACGATGTAAGCCGGGCGCCGCCGGCCGGCGGCGCCGTTCCTCATGCCAGGGAGACACATGAGCACCAGCCAGGGCCCGCTCGCGGGCGTCAAAGTGCTCGAATTCGGGACGCTGATCGCGGGGCCGTTCGCATCGCGCCTCTTTGCCGAATTCGGCGCGGAAGTCATCAAGATCGAGGATCCGAACGGCGGCGACCCGCTGCGCAAGTGGCGCAAGCTGCATCCGGAGCAGGGCGGCACGTCGCTGTGGTGGTCGGTCCAGGCACGCAATAAGAAATCGGTCACCCTCAACCTGAAATCCGATGCCGGCAAGGCGATCGCGCGGCAACTCGCGCGCGAGGCCGACATCGTGATCGAAAACTTCCGCCCGGGCCTGCTCGAGAAGCTCGGACTCGGCTACGACGTGCTGTCGGCCGACAACCCCGGGCTCGTGATGGTGCGTCTGTCCGGTTACGGGCAGACCGGCCCGTACCGCGACCGGCCCGGCTTCGGCGCGATCGCCGAATCGATGGGCGGCTTGCGCCACATCACCGGCTATCCCGATTTGCCGCCGCCGCGCATCGGCATCTCGATCGGCGACTCGATCGCCGCGCTGCACGGCGTGATCGGCGCGATGATGGCGCTCCACCACCGCAACGTGAACGGCGGCGCGGGGCAGGTGGTCGACGTTGCGCTGTACGAAGCGGTGTTCAACATGATGGAAAGCGTGGTGCCCGAGTACGGCGTGTACGGGATGGTGCGCGAGCGTACCGGCGCGTCGCTGCCGGGCATCGTGCCGTCGAACACCTACGCGTGCCGCGACGGCAGCATCGTGATCGGCGGCAACAGCGACCCGATCTTCAAGCGGCTGATGAAGGCGATCGAACGCGACGACCTCGCCGACGATCCCGCGCTCGCTCGCAACGACGGACGCGTGCCGCGCACGCAGGAGATCGACGACGCGATCGCCGCGTGGCTCGCGCCGCGCACGATCGACGACGCGCTGGCGGTGCTCAACGCGGCCGACGTGCCGGCCGGGCGCATCTACAGCGCCGCCGACATGTTCACCGATCCGCAGTTCATCGCGCGGCAGATGATCCAGCGTTTCAAGCTGGCCGACGGCACCGACATTCCGCTGCCGAACATCACGCCGAAGCTGTCCGGCACGCCGGGCGAAACACGCTGGCTCGGGCCGGAACTCGGCGAGCATACGGACGAGGTGCTGCACAGTCTCGGCTACGACGCGCAGGCGATCGCCGCGCTGCGCGAGGCCGGCGCGATCTGAGCGCCGCGCACTCGGCGCTGCGCGTCAGGTTTGCCGAACGGGCATCTCGTCACGGCGGCCCTTCGAGGGGAAAACCCGGGCGGCACCGCGTTTTCCCGAACCTGCAAACGCCGCCGCGCGATGCGACGGCGCACCGCGCGCGCGTCGTGCGTGCGGGCCTGTCCGCACCCGCCGGACTGTCGCTCTCGCGCCATCTTTCCTCGGTTACAATCGCCGGATGCGAATCCTACTCAGCAACGACGACGGCTATCTCGCCCCCGGTCTCGCCGCGCTCAGCGACGCGCTGCAGCCGCTTGCCGACCTCACGGTGATCGCGCCCGAGCAGAATTGCAGCGGCGCGTCGAATTCCCTGACGCTGTCGCGGCCGCTGTCGGTGCAGCGCGCGACGAATACGGGTTTCTTCTACGTGAACGGCACACCGACCGATTCGGTGCACGTCGCGCTGACCGGGATGGCCGACGCGCGGCCCGACCTCGTCGTGTCCGGGATCAACAACGGCCAGAACATGGGCGAAGACACGCTCTATTCAGGGACAGTTGCGGCCGCCACCGAAGGCATCATGTTCGGCGTGCCGGCCATCGCGTTTTCGCTGGCCGACAAGGGCTGGGCGCATCTGGCGGATGCGGCGCGCGTCGCCGCGGAAATCGTCGAGCACTTTCTCGCGCATCCGCTGCCCGGTCAGCCGCTGCTGAACGTCAATATTCCGAATCTGCCGTACGACGAACTGAAAGGCTGGCAGGTCACGCGCCTCGGTAAGCGTCACCCGTCCCAGCCGGTGATTCGCCAGACCGACCCGCGCGGCGAGCCGGTCTACTGGATCGGCGCCGCGGGTGCGGCGCTGGACGCGAGCGAAGGCACCGATTTCCACGCCGTCGCAAACGGTTTCGTCTCGATCACGCCGCTGCAGCTCGATCTCACGCATACGCAAATGCTGCCTGCAACGCGCGAATGGGCGCGCGCAGGAGGGCGGACTTCATGAGCGGCGAGCGCGCGAAGCGGTTCCCGCTCGCGCTCGAAGATCTCAAGCGAGCGCCACGCAAATCGGAGGGCCGGGCCGGTGAACGCCATGCGGCGAGCGCGGTGCCGAAGGCCGTCGACAAGCCCGCTGCCGTGCTGAAGCCGGTGGCGGTGAAGGCGGGCGTCGCGCGCACGGTGCCCGGTGCGGTCGCCGCGAAGCCGGCGAGCGCACCGAAGCCGACCGCGCTGAAGCCCGCGATGCCGAAGCCGGCGGCGCCGAGCGTCGCGCCGGCCGGTGCATTCGCGTTGACGTCGGAACGTGTGCGCGAGCGCATGGTCGAACGCCTGCGCGCGAACGGCGTGACCGACGCGCGCGTGCTGGATGCGATGGCCGCGGTGCCGCGCCACCTGTTCGTGGATCCCGGGCTCGCGACGCAGGCGTACGAGGATGCCGCGTTGCCTATCGGCCACCAGCAAACGATTTCAAAGCCGTCGGTCGTCGCGCGCATGATCGAGCTCGCGATGGCCGGCCGCACGCTCGAGCGCGTCCTCGAGATCGGCACCGGTTGCGGCTACCAGGCCGCGGTGCTGAGTCACGTGGCACGCGACGTGTATTCGATTGAACGCATCAAGCCGCTCTACGAGCGCGCGAAGCTGAACCTGCGGCCGCTGCGCGTGCCGAACATCCGTCTGCATTACGGCGACGGGCGTGTCGGCCTGCCGTCCGCGGGCCCGTTCGACGCGATCGTGATCGCGGCGGCGGGGCTCGACGTGCCGCAGGCGCTGCTCGAGCAGCTCGCGATCGGCGGGCGGCTCGTCGCGCCGGTCGGCGCGCAGAGCGGGCAGCCTCAGGTGCTCACGCTCGTCGAGCGCGTCGCGCACGCGCAATGGCGGGAGTCCCGGCTTGATCGCGTTTTCTTTGTCCCTTTAAAATCCGGAGTGATTTGAAACCGATGAGTATGTTGCGCGCGATGCAAAACAACCGAACCAGGGAACCGCTCACGTTCGCCCAGCGCGCGATCTGTGTGGCTGCGTTCTCCACGCTGCTGGCCGCCTGTGCGACGCGGCTCGACAACGCGCCCGTCGTCGACCGCTCCGGATCGCTCGGCACGACCGCCGCCGCGCAGCCCGCAGTGCCGCTCGGCCCGCCGCCGCCCGGCTTCTACCGTGTGAAACCGGGCGATACGCTGTACCGGATCGCGCTCGAGAACGGGCAGAACTATCGCGACATCGCCACCTGGAACAACCTGGCGAACCCGAATCAGATCGAAGTCGACCAGCTGCTGCGTGTCGCGCCGCCGGGCGGTGCCGCGCTTGCCGGCTCGCCGGCTGCCGCACCGATCACCGGCGCCGCCGTCGCGACCGCGCCGCTCAGCAGCGGTCCCGCGACGCCGGCCGCGGGCTCGTCGTCCGCGAGCACGCCGCCGGCTGCCGCCGCATCGAGCGATACGGCAGCCGCGCCGAGCGGCCCCGTGACGTTCGCATGGCCCGTGCGCGGTCCGGTGCTGAACGGTTTCGACGACGCGAAGAACAAGGGCGTCAATATCGGCGGCACGTCCGGCGAGGCCGTGAAGGCGGCGGCCGACGGCCGCGTCGTCTACTCGGGCAACGGCCTGCGTGGCTATGGCAACCTCATTATCATCAAACACGATGCAACTTACCTCACGGCGTATGCACACAATCGCGCTTTGATGGTAAAAGAGGGGGACGCGGTAACGAAGGGGCAGAAGATCGCCGAGATGGGTAATAGCGATGCCGACCGCGTGATGCTGCATTTCGAGGTTCGCCGGCAGGGTAAACCTGTCGATCCGCTGAAGTATTTGCCGCCTCAATAACCGAGACGACCATGCCGAAATCGAAGCGCCACGAGCCGCAAGCCGAATCTGAGAAGATCAGTCGTGCCACGCAAGCATCGGTGGAGCGAGCTGGCGCTTCGACGGACGACGA
Organism: Burkholderia sp. BCC1985; assembly: GCF_905339915.1. Lineage (NCBI taxonomy): Bacteria > Pseudomonadati > Pseudomonadota > Betaproteobacteria > Burkholderiales > Burkholderiaceae > Burkholderia > Burkholderia sp. BCC1985. The sequence goes on along the minus strand of NZ_CAJPGY010000001.1, from coordinate 35,416 downwards.
AGACGACGTCGCGGAAAACGAACGTGATCTCGAGGCACGTGACGCCGAAGCGGACGGCGACGACGAGCACGAAGGCCGGGCGGAAGCCGCGCCCGACGTCGACGATTTCCGCGCATTGCTGCAGGCCGAACTCACGGCCGACACGATCCAGCATTACCTGAACCGTATCAGCGTGAAGCCGCTCCTGACCGTCGAGGAGGAGCAGCGCTATTCGCGTCTTGCGAAGGCCGGCGAATTCGAGGCGCGGCAGGTGATGATCGAGCGCAACCTGCGTCTCGTCGTCAGTATCGCGAAGGGTTACCTGAACCGCGGCGTGCCGCTGCTTGACCTGATCGAGGAGGGCAACCTCGGCCTGATGCACGCGATCGAGAAATTCGATCCGACGCGTGGCTTTCGGTTCTCGACCTACGCGACGTGGTGGATCCGGCAGAGCATCGAACGGGCGATCATGAACCAGGCTCGCACCGTGCGTCTGCCCGTGCACGTGATCCGCGAACTGAACCAGGTGCTGCGCGCGAAGCGCCACCTCGAAAAGAATTCGATGTCGACGGGCGAGGCGGCCGAGCGCCGTGAAGCCAGCATCGACGACATCGCCTATCTCACCGGCAAGACCGCCGAGGAAGTCACCGACATCCTCGCGCTCAACGAGCACACCGCGTCGCTCGACGCACCGCTCGATCTCGATCCCGCGAGCAGCCTGCTCGACCTGCTGCCCGACGACCAGAGCCAGTCGCCCGACGCGGAGGTGCAGCACCGCGAACTCGAGACGCTCACGCGCGCATGGCTGTCGCGGCTGTCCGACAAGCATCGGCACGTGATCGAGCGCCGCTTCGGCCTGAATCACATCGAACCGGCCACGCTCGAGGAGCTGGCCGACGAGATGGGGCTCACGCGCGAGCGCGTGCGGCAGATCCAGCAGGAAGCGCTGGTGCGCCTCAAGCGGTTCTTTGCCTCCAATGGCGTGCGCAAGGACGCCGTTCTGTAACTGATGACACCGATTCTCGTTTTTGACATCGAGACCATTCCCGATGTCGACGGCATTCGCCGTCTTGAAGACCTGCCCGCGACGCTGGACGATGCCGCGGTGGCCGAACATGCGTTCGCCGCGCGCCGCGAGAAGACCGGCAGCGATTTCCTGCCGCATCACCTGCAGCGCATCGCGGCGATCTCCTGCGTGTTCCGCGACAACAACGGTTTCCGCGTTCGGTCGCTGGGCACACCCCAGGACAATGAGGCGACGCTGGTCCAGTCGTTCTATCGCGTGATCGAGAAATACACGCCGCAGCTCGTGTCGTGGAACGGCGGCGGCTTCGATCTGCCGGTGCTCCATTACCGTGCGCTCGTACACGGGATCCCCGCGACGCGCTACTGGGATCTGGGCGAGGACGACCGCGAGTTCAAGTGGAACAACTACATCTCGCGTTATCACTCGCGGCACACCGATCTGATGGACGTGCTCGCGATGTATCAGGCGCGCGCGAATGCGCCGCTCGACGCGCTCGCGAAGCTGTGCGGCTTCCCGGGCAAGCTCGGAATGGACGGCAGCCAGGTGTGGCCGGCGTTCCAGGATGGCCGGATCGAGGAAATCCGCAACTATTGCGAAACGGACGTCGTCAATACCTACCTGCTGTATTGCCGGTTCCAGCTGATGCGCGGCGGCCTGACGCCGAGCGAATATGCGGACGAGATCCTGCTCGTGAAGAATTCGCTCGCGCAGGAGCCCGCGTCGCACTGGGCCGAATACCTGGCCGGTTTCGACGCGTGACGCGGGCGGCCCGCATGGCGGCCGCGATCAATTTCGATCGAGTTCGAGCACGACCGGCTGGTGATCCGATTCGCGCGCGTCGCCGTCGATTTCGCAGCGCGTGACGCGTGCCAGCAGCGTATCGGTCACGAACACGAAGTCGCATGCGAGCGGCCCGTCGGACCATTGCGCCGTGTCGTAGACGCCGGCGGTCGGCGGCGGCGTGTGGCCCGGGTGCCGGGCGATCCACGCATCGACGAACGACGGTGCGTCGGCGATCGGCTCGAGCATGCGCCGGTACGCGTCGCTGCCGAACGCGCTGTTGAAGTCGCCGCAGAGGATGGCATCACGCGGCTGGACGGTCTCGCTGAACGGCCCCGTGGCATTTTCGGCCGGCGCAGGCTGGTCCGCATGCGCACACGCTTCGCGGTGCCGGGCGTGCAATGCGTCGACCTGCGCGAGTCGCTGGCGCGCCGAATAGAATTCCAGATGCGTCGTGACGACCCGCAGCCGACCCGACGGTAACACCAGTTCGACGTCGAGCGCGACGCGCGGCATGGAAGGCGCGTCGGCGTCTGCCGGCCACGGCAGCAATTGGCGCAGCACGCGCCCGATCGGCAGCCGGGTCGCGACCGCATTGCCGAACTGGCGGCGCGGTGCGCCGGGTTCGAGCGGCGGCAGGTCGGCGCCGACCGCTTCGACGATCGTATAACCGGGCAGCAACGCCGCCAGTTCGGCGAACTGGTCGGGGCCGGGCTGGCCGGGCAGTGCGCCGAAACCGCGCGTGACTTCCTGCAGGCACAGCACGTCGAAGTCGCCGAGCCGGCGAGCGGCGGCGATCGTGCGCGGCAGGTCGACGACGCCGTCCGCGTCCCGACCCCATTGGATGTTCCAGTCGATCAGTCGCATGGTCGAGTCTCCCGAATCTCCTGAGTCTGTTGCGAGCAGAACGTGTGCCGCCGGCTGAGCTCGCGAGAGGCCGCGCATGCGGGCCGGCGGCGGGCGGCCTGCAGGTCGTTCCCGCATGACGCGGCGCGGCAGAGGCGTCAGTATTGACGCTTGCGCCACGAAAGCGGGCGACGCGGGCTTTCGTCGTCTACAATCTCGCCTTCTTCAACGTTTTGTCAGGAAAAGCTGGTGTCCGAAGCCGTCCCCACTTCTGCGCGCAAATCGAAAAATGCGCCCGTCGCGCCCGGGCCTGCCCCGGTTCTCGAGATCGAATCGCTCGACATGGAAGCGCGCGGTGTCGGCCGCACGGCGACCGAGGACGGCACGCCGGGCAAGGTGATCTTCGTCGAGGGTGCGCTGCCCGGCGAGCGCGTGACCTATTCGAGCTACCGTCGCAAGCCGAGCTACGAGCAGGCGACCGTTGTCGACATTCTGCGCCCGAGCGTGCTGCGCACGGAGCCGAAATGCAAATTCTTCGGCACCTGCGGCGGCTGCTCGATGCAGCACCTCGACATGCGCGCGCAGGTCGCGATCAAGCAGCGCGTGCTCGAGGACAACCTGTGGCACCTGTCGAAGCTGCGCGCCGAGACGATGTTCGCGCCGATCCACGGCCCGTCGTGGGGCTACCGTTATCGTGCGCGCCTGACCGTGCGCAACGTCGCGAAGAAGGGCGGCGTGCTGGTCGGGTTCCATGAAAAGAAGAGCAGCTATGTCGCCGACATGACGAGCTGCGAAGTGCTGCCGCCGCACGTGTCGGCGATGCTCGTGCCGCTGCGCCGGCTGGTCGAGGGGCTGTCGATCCGTGACCGGATGCCGCAGATCGAGCTCGCGGTCGGTTCGCAAGTCACGGCACTGGTGCTGCGCGTGCTGGAGCCGATCAATGCGGACGACGAGGCGCTGCTGCGCGCGTTCGCCGACGAGCACAAGGTGCAGTTCTGGCTGCAGCCGAAGGGCCCGGACACGGTGACGCCGTTCTATCCGCTCGACGTGCCGCTCGACTATACGCTGCCGGAGTTCGGCATCCGCATGCCGTTCAAGCCGACCGACTTCACGCAGGTCAACCATCAGATCAACCGCGTGCTGGTGGGTCGCGCGCTGCGCCTGCTCGCGCCGTCGCGCGACGATCGCGTGCTCGACCTGTTCTGCGGGATCGGCAACTTCACGCTGCCGCTCGCGCGGCTGTCGCGCGAGGTGATGGGCATCGAAGGCAGCGAGACGTTGACGACTCGCGCGCTCGCGAATGCGCGCGAGAACGGCGTCGACGGCCACACGACGTTCGCGTGCCGGAACCTGTTCGAGGTGACGGGCGACGACCTGCGTGCGCTCGGCGCCTTCGACAAGTTCCTGATCGACCCGCCGCGCGAAGGCGCGCTCGCGGTGTCGAAGGCGCTGGCCGAAATCGCGCAGAGCGGCGCAGGCCCGCTGCCGAAGCGCATCGTCTACGTGTCGTGCAACCCGTCGACGCTCGCACGCGACGCAGGCCTGCTCGTGCACGAGGCCGGCTACCGGCTGAAGGGCGCCGGCGTCGTGAACATGTTCCCGAATACGTCGCACGTCGAATCGATCGCGCTGTTCGAGCGCGACTGAGCGGGCGGCGGACGTAAAAAAACCGGCCCTCGGGCCGGTTTTTTCATCGGGTACGGCGAACGTCAGTTGCGGTTGCCGCCGAAGATGCCGAGCAGCGCGAGCAGGTTCGTGAACACGTTGTACAGGTCGAGGTAGATCGCGAGCGTGGCCGAGATGTAGTTCGTCTCGCCGCCGTTCACGACGCGCTGGACGTCGAACAGCATGTAGGCCGAGAAGATCGCGATCGCGAGCACCGACACGGTGAGCATCAGCGCCGGCAGTTGCAGGAAGATGTTCGCGACCGACGCCAGCAGGATCACGATCACGCCCATGAACAGCCATTTGCCGAGCCCGGAGAAGTCGCGCTTACTGACCGTGGCGATCGTCGCCATCGCGGCGAAGATGATGCCGGTGCCGCCGAACGCGAGCATGATCAGCGACGGTCCATTCGAGAAGCCGAGGATGAAGCTCAGCAGGCGCGACAGCATCAGGCCCATGAAGAACGTGAAGCCGAGCAGCACGAACACGCCAGCTGCGCTGTTTTTCGTCCGCTCGATCGCGAACATGAAGCCGAACGCGATTGCGAAGAACGCGAGCAGGCTCATCATCGGGCTCGTGGCCGCGAACAGCGAGAATCCCGTCGCGACGCCGACCCATGCCCCGAGCACCGTCGGCACCATCGACAGCGCGAGCAGCCAGTACGTGTTCCGCAGCACGCGATTGCGAACCTCCGCGGTGCTGACGGAGCCGCCGCGGCCGAAATTGTACGGATAGTCGTTCATGGTTTCTCCTAACATTGAACGCGTGGGCGTCCGGGGCCGGTTCGGCGCGCGCGGTGTGCGGCGCAGCAAACCGGAGCAGCTATGGCTAAGATACGTTCCGTGCCGCGAGGTTTCAATGGCCGGGCGGCGCAAAAAACATATGGATTTGGAACCTTTCACTCGTGTAAGGGTTCAATCGCAATGATACACGGGATCGTGCTACAATAGCGGATTCATTTGAACCTGTAACTTCTTAATTTCTTGGAGTTTTTATGGCAATCGAGCGCACCCTGTCGATCATCAAGCCGGATGCGGTGGCAAAGAACGTGATCGGCCAGATCTACAGCCGTTTCGAAGGCGCCGGCCTGAAGATCGTCGCATCGCGCATGGCACACCTGTCGCGTGCGGACGCAGAGAAGTTCTACGCAGTTCACGCAGCACGTCCGTTCTTCAAGGACCTCGTCGATTTCATGATCTCGGGCCCGGTGATGATCCAGGTTCTGGAAGGTGAAGGCGCGATCCTGAAGAACCGCGACCTGATGGGCGCGACGGATCCGAAGAAGGCGGAAAAGGGCACGATCCGCGCCGACTTCGCCGACAGCATCGACGCGAACGCCGTGCACGGCTCGGACGCAGCCGAAACGGCCGCGGTCGAAATCGCGTTCTTCTTCCCGGAAATGAACGTCTACTCGCGCTAAGCCCTGGCTGGCAACAAGTAGGCAGGATTCAGCGCACGCGGCAAGGCAGCACATCATGACGAGCGAAACTTCCGTCAATCTTCTCGACTTCGATGCCGAGGGTCTTGTCGCGTACTGCGGCAGCCTCGGCGAGAAGCCGTTCCGCGCCAAGCAGTTGCAGCGCTGGATCCATCAGTACAACGCCGGCGATTTCGACGGCATGACCGATCTCGCGAAGTCCCTGAGAGAAAAGCTCAAGGGCCGCGCGTCGATCGTGATGCCCGATATCGTCAGCGATCACGTTTCGACCGACGGCACGCGCAAGTGGCTGATCGACGTCGGAAACGGCAATGCGGTCGAAACCGTTTTCATCCCGGAAGAGACGCGCGGCACGCTGTGCGTGTCGTCGCAGGCCGGGTGCGCGGTCAACTGCCGCTTCTGCTCGACGGGCAAGCAGGGCTTCTCCCGCAACCTGTCGACAGCCGAAATCATCGGTCAGCTCCGGATGGCCGAGTTTGCGCTGCGTGCGTCGCTGGGTCGCGCACCCGGTCCGAACGGCAAGGCCGAACGGGTCGTCACCAACGTGGTGATGATGGGCATGGGCGAGCCGCTGCTGAATTACAGCGCGGTCGTGCCCGCGATGCGGCTGATGCTCGACGACAACGCGTACGGCCTGTCGCGCCGCCGCGTCACGTTGTCGACGTCCGGCGTGGTGCCGATGATGGACCGCCTCGGCGCCGAATTGCCGGTCGCGCTCGCCGTTTCGCTGCACGCGCCGAACGATGCGCTGCGCGACGAACTGGTGCCGCTCAACAAGAAGCATCCGCTTCGCGAGCTGATGGCCGCGTGCCAGCGCTATCTGAAAGTCGCACCACGCGACTTCATTACTTTCGAATACTGCATGCTCGACGGCGTCAACGACACCGAAGCACATGCGCGCGAACTGCTGGCCGTCACGCGTGACGTGCCCTGCAAGTTCAACCTGATCCCGTTCAATCCGTTTCCGGAATCGGGCCTCATCCGCTCGAAGCCGGAGCAGATCAAGCGCTTTGCACAGGTCCTCATCGACGCGGGTGTCGTCACGACCGTGCGCAAGACGCGCGGCGACGACATCGACGCCGCGTGCGGCCAGCTGGCCGGCGCCGTGAAGGACCGCACGCGCCTGGCGGAGCGAACGGGCGCAGCAGCAAAAATCATCGAAGTTCGGGCGATCTGACGGGGACGCCTGGTCGGGGCCGCATGGGTGCGGATGCCTGGACTTCTTGCGGTACAACACGCGAATAGCGATCGGTCGCGGCGCCTCGGCGCCGCGCATGATGTGGACAGTTGCGGGAGCCGGCGGCGCCCGCCAGTGAAGAAGAATCGACGCGAGGACAAGGATGAGTGAGCCGCAGCCGACCAACGGCGCAGAGACGAATGCCGCGAAGCCGGCACCGGCGGGGCTTGAAACGCTGGCGGCCGTCGGCAGCCGGCTGGCGCAGCTCCGGGAGGCGAAGGGCTGGACGGTCGACGACGTGTCGGCGCGGCTCAAGGTCGCTCCGCAGAAGCTGCGTGCGCTCGAGGCTGGCGACATCAGCCATTTGCCCGGTGTGACGTTCGCGCTCGGCGTCGTGCGCAGCTACGCGAAGATGCTCGGCGTCGATCCGGAGCCGTTCGCCCATGCATTGCGCCGCGAGCGTGGCGTGCAGGAAGTCGATCTGTCGATGCCCGCGTCGTCGGGGACGGATCTGCCGCGCGGCCGCGTGTCGATTCCGCTTGGCGGGTCGTCGCACCATCATCCGTGGCTGTGGGGGACGGCGATCGTCGTCGTCGCGGTGATCGCGGTACTCATGTGGCACACTGGCGGCGATTCGTCGAGCTGGCTCGCGCGCTTCAAGGGCGGCGCCACGGAACACGCATCGGCGGCCAGCGCGCCGGCGGCGTCTTCCGTCGAAGCGGCAGCCGCGGGCGGCGCGTCGGCGGCAGCCGTCAACGAAGCCCCGGCGCAGGTTGCGGCATCCGCCGTGGCGCCGCAGGCCGTTGCGTCGGCTGCTCCGGCTCCGGCTCCGGCCTCGACCCCGACGGCCGCCGCGCCCGCGTCGCAACCGGTCGTCGCGCCGGCCGCGGCGAGCAGCGCGGCCGTGCCGGCCCAGCCCGCGAGCGTCGTGGTCGCGGCAGGCCAGTCGATGGTCGAACTGAAGGTCAAGCAGGATTGCTGGTTCAGCGTGCGCGACAAGAGCGGCAAGGAACTGTTCTCGGCGCTGGTGCGGGCCGGCGAGACGAAGCAGGTCGCCGGCGACGGTCCGTTCAAGGTCACGATCGGCAACAAGGCAGGCCTTGATACGGTCGCGTTCGACGGAAAGCCGGTCGATCCGGCAAAATATTCGGCAGCGCGGGGTAACGTGGCGCGGTTCACGCTGCCCTGACGTCAAGCGCCGTGGCGCAGGCCTGTCCTGGACAGGCCGCGAGGGCACGGCGCTTTTTCAATTCATGCGCCGCCTCGCGGCGCATTCCGCGTAAATGGATCTATCGATGCAATCCGAAGCTCAATCCCCACGCAGCAGTCAGATTTGTTCAACCGAGCCGGTGTTCGGCGGGCATCAGCCGCGTCGCGTGTCGCATGCGGTGGATGTTCGTTGGGGCGGGCAGCTCGTGACGATCGGCGGTGATGCGCCGGTGCGCGTGCAGTCGATGACGAATACCGACACGGCCGACGCGATCGGCACGGCGATCCAGATCAAGGAACTCGCGAACGCGGGCTCCGAACTGGTGCGCATCACGGTCAATACGCCGGAGGCCGCGGCCGCCGTGCCGGCGATCCGCGAGCAGCTCGACCGGATGGGCGTGACCGTCCCGCTCGTCGGCGATTTCCACTACAACGGCCACCTGCTGCTGCGCGACTACCCGGGCTGCGCGGAGTCGCTGTCGAAGTACCGGATCAACCCGGGCAACGTCGGCCAGGGCGCGAAGCGCGACACGCAGTTCGCGCAGATGATCGAAGCCGCGGCGAAGTACGACAAGCCGGTGCGGATCGGCGTGAACTGGGGCAGCCTCGACCAGGATCTGCTCGCGCGCATGATGGACGAGAACGGCGCGCGCGCGCAGCCGTGGGATGCGCAGAGCGTGATGTACGAAGCGCTGATCCAGTCGGCGATCGGCTCGGCCGAGCGCGCGGTCGAGCTGGGCCTCGGCCGCGATCGCATCGTGCTGTCGTGCAAGGTCAGCGGCGTGCAGGACCTGATCGCCGTGTACCGCGAACTCGGCCGCCGCTGCGGCTTCGCGCTGCATCTCGGGCTGACCGAGGCCGGCATGGGCTCGAAGGGCATCGTCGCGTCGACGGCCGCGCTCGGCGTGCTGCTGCAGGAAGGGATCGGCGACACGATCCGCATTTCGCTGACGCCGGAACCGGGCGCGTCGCGCACGGGCGAAGTGATCGTCGGCCAGGAAATCCTGCAGACGATGGGCCTGCGCTCGTTCGCGCCGATGGTGATCGCGTGCCCGGGTTGCGGACGCACCACGAGCACGCTGTTCCAGGAACTCGCGATGCAGATCCAGACCTACCTGCGCGAGCAGATGCCGGTCTGGCGCAAGGAATATCCGGGCGTCGAGAAGATGAACGTCGCGGTGATGGGCTGCATCGTCAACGGCCCGGGCGAATCGAAGCACGCGAACATCGGCATCAGCCTGCCGGGTTCGGGCGAGAACCCGGCCGCGCCCGTCTTCATCGACGGCGAGAAGGTCAAGACGCTGCGCGGCGAGCGGATCGCCGAGGAATTCCAGCAGATCGTCAGCGACTACGTCGCACGCAATTACGGCCGTACCGAGGCCCTGAACTAAATTCGTCCACACACACGAACGATGACTGAACAGAAACGCAAGATCGAGAAGCTCACCGGCGTCAAGGGCATGAACGACATCCTCCCGCAGGATGCCGGCCTCTGGGAGTTCTTCGAAGCTACCGTGAAATCGCTGCTGCGCGCGTACGGCTACCAGAACATCCGCACGCCGATCGTCGAACACACGCAGCTCTTCACGCGCGGCATCGGCGAAGTCACGGACATCGTCGAGAAGGAGATGTACAGCTTCACCGATGCGCTGAACGGCGAGAACCTGACGATGCGCCCGGAGAACACCGCGGCGGTCGTGCGCGCGTCGATCGAGCACAACATGCTGTACGACGGCCCGAAGCGCCTGTGGTACATCGGCCCGATGTTCCGTCACGAGCGTCCGCAGCGCGGCCGCTACCGCCAGTTCCATCAGGTCGGCGTCGAGGCGCTCGGCTTCGCGGGCCCGGATGCGGATGCCGAGATCATCATGATGTGCCAGCGCCTGTGGGACGACCTCGGCCTGACCGGCATCAAGCTCGAGATCAACTCGCTCGGCCTCGCCGAAGAGCGTGCCGCGCACCGCGTCGAACTGATCAAGTATCTCGAGCAGTTCGCCGACGTGCTGGATGAGGACGCGAAGCGTCGCCTGTATACGAACCCGCTGCGCGTGCTCGACACGAAGAACCCGGCGCTGCAGGAAATCGCGCAGAACGCGCCGAAGCTGATCGACTTCCTCGGCGACGAGTCGCGTGCCCACTTCGAAGGGCTGCAGCGCCTGCTGCTCGCGAACAACATCCCGTTCAAGATCAACCCGCGTCTCGTGCGCGGCCTCGACTACTACAACCTGACCGTGTTCGAGTGGGTGACCGACAAGCTCGGCGCGCAGGGCACGGTCGCGGCCGGCGGCCGCTACGATCCGCTGATCGAGCAGCTCGGCGGCAAGCCGACCGCCGCGTGCGGCTGGGCGATGGGCATCGAGCGCATTCTCGAACTGCTGAAGGAGGAGGATCTCGCGCCCGAGCAGGAAGGTGTCGACGTGTACGTGGTGCACCAGGGCGAGACGGCGCGCGAACAGGCGTTCATCGCGGCCGAGCGTCTGCGCGATACGGGCCTCGACGTGATTTTCCACTGCAGCGCCGACGGCGGCCCGGCAAGCTTCAAGTCGCAGATGAAGCGGGCCGATGCGAGCGGTGCCGCGTTCGCGGTGATCTTCGGCGAAGAAGAGGTCGCGAACGGCACGGTGGGCGTGAAAGCGCTGCGCGGCGCGGGCGAGGACGGGGAAAAGAACGTTCAGCAGACCGTACCGGTCGAAAGCTTGACCGAATTCCTAATCAATGCGATGGTTGCATCCGCCGAAGACGGCGACGACTGATCGCGCTGGCATTCGCTCGACAAGAAAAGCCTGAAATGGAAGGAATCGCTCGCCGATGAGTTATCACGACGAACAAGAATCGATTGAAAGTCTGAAGGCGTGGTGGGCCCGCTGGGGCAACCTCACGACGTGGATCGTGCTCGCGGCGCTGGTCGTCGCGGCCGGTTTCAACGGCTGGAATTACTGGCAGCGCCGTCAGGCCGCCGAGGCTTCCGGGTTGTACGAGCAGGTGCAGAAGGCCGCTGCCGCGAACGACAAGGCGACGATGGCCCGTGCGGCCGCCGACATGGAAGACAAGTTCGGCAGCACGCCGTATGCGCAGATGACCGCGCTCACGGCGGCGAAGACGTTGTACGCGGCCGGCGATGCCGCCGGCGCGAAGGCGCAGCTGCAATGGGCCGCCGATCACGCCAAGGACGACGAGTACAAGCAGATCGCGAAGCTGCGTCTCGCGTCGCTGCTGCTCGACGAGAAGGCGTACGACGCGGGCCTCGCGCTGCTGTCCGGCACGCCGGTGGATGCATTCAAGGGCCTCGTGGCCGATCGCCGCGGCGATCTGCTCGCGGCGCAAGGCAAGACCGACGATGCGCGCGCCGCGTACAAGCTCGCGCTCGCCGGCCTGTCGCAGGACGACCAGTCCGCGCGCCAGCTCGTGCAGTTCAAGCTCGATGCGCTCGGCGGCTGATCGCGGCCCCCTCAACCTCTTAACTCTGCTTCGCTAACCGATGAATTTGCTGAAACGTTACGCTGTGCCCGTAGCCTGCGCGGCGGCTGTCCTGGCATTGGCGGCCTGCTCGTCGTCGAAGGACGCGCGCCGCGTGCCGACGCCGCTCACCGAGTTCAAGCCCGTCTTGGACGTGCAACAGGTCTGGAAGGCGAGCGTCGGCAAGGGCGGGCGCTACCTGTTCTCGCCGGTGGCCGTGGGCGACGCCGTCTACGCGGCGGGCGAGAACGGTTCGGTCGAGAAGATCGACGCGAAGACGGGCCAGACGCTGTGGCGCTCGAAGGTCGGTTCGGACCTGTCGGCCGGGGTCGGCAGCGACGGCAACCTGACCGCCGTCGGCGCGCTCAAGGGCGGTGTGTTCGTGCTCGGCCCGGACGGCAAGCAGCTGTGGAAGACGAGCGTGCAGGGCGAGATCTTCTCGCCGCCGCTGGTCGGCAACGGCCTCGTGATCGTGCGCACGATCGACGGTCAGGTGATCGCGTTCAACGGGCAGACGGGCGAGCAGAAGTGGAACTACCGCAACCGCGCGGTGCCGCTGAACCTGCGCGTGTCGGCCGGCATGACGTTCGCGGGCGATGCGGCCGTGCTGGCGGGCTTCCCCGGCGGCGGTCTGGTCGCGATCAACCTGCAGACGGGCGAGCCGTTCTGGCAGACGCCCGTGTCGTTCCCGAAGGGCGTGACCGAAGTCGAGCGCATCAACGACGTCAGCGGTCCGCCGACGCTCGTCGGTGCCCAGGCGTGCGCGGTCACGTTCCAGGGCCAGCTCGGCTGCTTCGACGCGAACTCGGGCCGTCCGCTGTGGGAAAAGGCGTTCTCGAGCCGCAGCGGTCTCGCGCAGGACGATTCGGTCGTCGCCGGCGGCGACGACTGGTCGGTCGTGACGGCCTACGACGCGGCGAGCGGCAACCCGCTCTGGCGCAACGACAAGCTGAAGAGCCGCGACGTCGGCGTGCCGTACCTGCTCGGCCATGCGGTCGTGATGGGCGACTACAAGGGCTTCGTGCACTTCCTGTCGCGCGAGGACGGCAGCTTCATCGCCCGGATGAAGACGGACGGCAGCGCGATTACCGCGGCGCCGGTCCTGGCGGGCAATACGCTCGTCGTGCAGACCAAGGACGGTGGCCTGTACGGATTCCGTCCGCGCTGACGCGCACGCAACAGGCGCAATCGCGGCGCGGCGGGCCTGTCCCGCGCGCTGCGGTCGCGCGACATGAAGGCGGCCGGTGTCCCCGGCCGCTCGGTATTTGAAAGGCAGTTCGCAACGAAAGACGACGGCGCGCACCGCGCGCCCGGCGCGCGCATCCGGCGCGGCGCGAATTCGTGATATTTTCATTCAGCGCAGCCGCCCGCAGCAGCGGGCCTCCCGCTGCTGCGCATCACCGTAGAAAACACAGATGAAACCGGTCATTGCCCTCGTTGGGCGCCCCAATGTGGGGAAATCCACGCTGTTCAACCGGCTCACGCGCTCGCGCGATGCGCTGGTCGCCGACTTGCCGGGCCTGACGCGCGATCGCCATTACGGCGAAGGGCGCGTCGGCGCACGGCCGTACCTGGTCGTCGATACCGGCGGCTTCGAGCCCGTCGCGAAGGACGGCATCCTCCACGAGATGGCGCGCCAGACGCGGCAGGCCGTCGAGGAAGCCGACGTCGTCGTGTTCATCGTCGACGGTCGTAACGGGCTCGCGCCGCAGGACAAGTCGATCGCCGACTACCTGCGCAAGACCGGCCGGCCGATTTTCCTGGTCGTCAACAAGGCCGAGGGGATGAAGTACACGGCGGTCGCGACCGACTTCTACGAGCTCGGCCTCGGCGATCCGCGCGCGATCTCGGCCGCGCACGGCGACGGCGTGACCGACATGATCAACGAGGCGCTGGAAGTCGCGTACGCGGGCCAGCCCGAGGAAGCGGACGAGGACGACCCGTCGCGCGGCATCAAGATCGCGATCGTGGGCCGCCCGAACGTCGGCAAGTCGACGCTCGTGAACGCGCTGATCGGCGAGGACCGCGTGATCGCGTTCGACATGCCGGGCACGACGCGCGATTCGATCTACGTCGACTTCGAGCGTAACGGCAAGAAATACACGCTGATCGATACCGCGGGCCTGCGCCGCCGCGGCAAGGTGTTCGAGGCGATCGAGAAGTTCTCGGTCGTGAAGACGCTGCAGTCGATCTCCGACGCGAACGTCGTCATTCTTCTGCTGGATGCGCAGCAGGACATTTCCGACCAGGACGCGCACATCGCCGGCTTCGTCGTCGAGCAGGGCCGCGCGCTCGTGATCGGCGTCAACAAGTGGGACGGTCTCGACGACCACGCGCGCGATCGCGCGAAAGCAGATTTGACCCGCAAGCTGAAATTCCTCGACTTCGCGAAGTCGCACTACATTTCGGCCGCGAAGAAGACCGGCATCGGCGCGCTGATGCGTTCGGTCGACGACGCGTACGCGGCGGCGATGGCGAAGCTGCCGACGCCGAAGCTCACGCGCGCGCTGATCGAGGCCGTCGAGTTCCAGCAGCCGCGTCGTCGCGGCCCGGTGCGTCCGAAGCTGCGCTACGCGCACCAGGGCGGCCAGAATCCGCCGCTGATCGTCATCCACGGCAACGCGCTCGACGCGGTGACGGAAACCTACAAGCGTTACCTCGAAAACCGATTCCGCGAAACTTTCTCACTGACCGGGACTCCATTGCGCATAGAGTTCCGTTCGTCGAACAACCCGTACGCGGACAAGGGCTGAAGCAGGTCCTGCAAGGGATAGGCCGCATGGCCTACGCCCGGGCGGGGCAGGCAAAATCAGCTATAGTGTAGCGATTGGCGCCGGATCTCTTTTTCTTCGTCGCCAATCCAGATCAACCTGCAAAAAAAGATGGAGTACGCCATGAGCAACAAAGGGCAATTGTTACAAGACCCGTTTTTGAACGCACTGCGCAAAGAGCACGTTCCCGTTTCGATCTATCTCGTCAACGGCATCAAGCTGCAAGGGAACATTGAATCGTTCGACCAGTACGTCGTGTTGCTCCGTAATACGGTGACCCAGATGGTCTACAAGCACGCCATCTCGACGGTCGTGCCGGCGCGCCCGGTGAACTTCCACCCGGACGCGGAAGCCTCGTCCTAACCCATTGCAGCGGCCGGCATCCGGTCGCCGCGAGCGACCGATGCCAGCCGCCTCATCTTGACACCCGATAATTTGATCAACGCAGCGCTCGTCGGCATCGACTTCGGCAAGACCGATTTCGAAGCCAGCCTCGAAGAACTCAGTCTTCTCGCCTCCAGTGCGGGGGCCCGTTCCGCCGTCACCCTCACAGGTCGTCGCGCCAGCCCCGATGCCAAGATGTTCATCGGCAGCGGCAAAGCCGAAGAATTGCGGCTTGCCTGCGACGCGCACAACGTCGAAATCGTCATCTTCAATCACGCACTGGCACCGGCCCAGCAACGTAATCTGGAGCAGGCGCTTAACAGGCGGGTGGTCGACCGCACGAGCCTCATCCTCGACATCTTTGCGCAGCGCGCCCGCAGTCACGAAGGCAAGCTGCAGGTCGAGCTCGCGCAGCTGCAATACCTGTCGACCCGGCTGATTCGCGCGTGGACCCACCTGGAGCGGCAAAAGGGCGGTATCGGCCTGCGCGGCCCCGGCGAAACCCAGCTCGAAACCGACCGCCGGCTGATCGGCGAGCGCATCAAGATGCTGAAGTCGCGGCTCGACCGGCTGCGCCGGCAGCACAGCACGCAGCGTCGCCAGCGCGCACGCAGCGGCACGATGTCGGTGTCGCTCGTCGGCTATACGAACGCGGGCAAGTCGACGCTGTTCAATGCGCTGACGAAAGCGCAGGCTTATGCGGCCGACCAGCTGTTCGCCACGCTCGATACGACGTCGCGACGCGTGTACCTCGGCGACGAGGCCGGTCAGATCGTCGTGTCCGATACGGTCGGGTTCATTCGCGAACTGCCTCACCAGCTGGTTGCCGCGTTCCGCGCGACCCTCGAGGAAACGATCCATGCGGATCTGCTGCTGCACGTGGTCGACGCATCGAGCGCGGTGCGGCTCGAACAGATCGAGCAGGTGAACGGCGTGCTGCACGAGATCGGCGCGGACACGATCCGGCAGGTGCTGGTGTTCAACAAGATCGATGCGGTGCCCGAGCTGGCGGCCCGCGGCGACGCGGTCGAGCGGGACGAGTATGGTAATATTTCGCGCGTCTTTTTGAGCGCACGCACCGGTCAGGGTCTTGACGCGTTGCGTGCCGCCATCGCCGAGATCGCCTCCGCGGAACACCTTACCGGCGCGACGTTACCCAACGCCGCGCTCGACGGCGCACCCGCTGAACCGCACGAAGACCACACGATTTCCGAACACGGGCGCTAACCGGTCCCGGCCGGTTCGCCGGCGTCTAATCTGGTGAACAAACTCTGGTGAACGAATACAACGAGCGGAGTACCTGGCGGCGGATGCGCGCCTTGCTGTCGATCAACGATCCCCGCTGGGGACGCGGCGAAGGCAAGGGCAACGACGGATCCCGTCCGCGTGTGAACGAATCGAAGCGTCCGCCCGGTGGCGACGGTGACGGTCCGCCCGATCTCGACGAGATGTGGCGCAACTTCAACCGGCGTCTGAGCGGCCTGTTCGGCGGCAAGGGCGGCAACGGCTTCCGGCCCGACAACGGCCGGGCCGCGCGTGTCGGCGTCGGCATCGTGATCGGCGTGCTGGTCGCGGTCTACGCGGGCAGCGGGCTGTTCGTCGTGCAGGAAGGCCAGACGGGCGTCGTGCTGCAGTTCGGCAAGCTGTCGGGCACGGTCGGCCAGGGCGTGCACTGGCGCGCGCCGTATCCGTTCGCGTCGCACGAGATCGTCGATACGTCGCAGGTCCGTTCGATCGAGATCGGCCGCAACAACGTCGTGCGTCTCGCGAACGTGAAGGAAGCGGCGATGCTGACGCGTGATGCCGACATCGTCGACGTGCGTTTCGTCGTCCAGTACCGGATCCGTTCGGCAACCGATTACCTGTTCCGCAGCGTCGATCCCGAGCGCAGCGTGTCGCAGGCCGCCCAGGCCGCGGTGCGCGCGATCGTCGGCACGCGCAGCGCGGCCGACATGCTGAACCAGGACCGCGACGCGCTGCGCGCGCAGCTGTCCGCCGCGATCCAGCGCGATCTCGATCGCTACCAGTCGGGGCTCGAGGTGACGGCCGTCACGATGCAGAGCGTCGCGGCGCCCGAGCAGACGCAGGCTGCGTACGCCGAAGTCGCGAAGGCGCGCGACGATCGCGAAGCCGCGAAGCGTGCCGCGCAGGCCTACGCGAACGATCTGCTGCCGAAGGCGCAGGGCGACGCCGCGAAACTTGCCGATGAAGCGAAGGCGTATGCCGATCGCGTGGTCACGCAGGCCGAAGGCGACGCCGACCGGTTCAAGCAGGTCTATGCACAGTATTCGAAGGCGCCCGCGGTGATCCGTGAGCGGATGTACCTCGAGACGATGCAGGAAATCTATTCGAACGCGACGAAGGTGTTCGTCGGCAACAAGGGCGGCAACAGCGTCGTGTACCTGCCGCTCGACAAGCTCGTCGAGCAGGGGCGACAAAACGCCGCAAATGCGACGAATGCGACGAATGCCGCGACGCCCGCCGGCGCATCCGCGCCCGACGCGATGTCGGCGCCGGCCGCCGCCGCGGCGAGCGCACCCGCGAGCGCGGCTTCGGCCGCGGCGGCGCCCGCACCGGGCAGCGACGTGCTGCGGTCGCGCGAAGCGTTCCGCAGCCGCTCGCGTGAAGACGATACGAAGTAACGGGGAGCGCAGAACATGAACCGAATCATTGCGCTCGTCGTCGCAATCGTGATCGCCGCTTTCGCGGCGTCGTCGACCGTCCTGACCGTCGATCCGCGCCATGCGGCCGTGCTGTCGGGCCGCGACGGCGCGCAACCCGAACTCGCGGGCCCCGGCATCCATTTCAAGCTGCCGCCGCCGCTGCAGACGGCGACGCTGATCGACACGCGCCTGCAATCGCTCGAGTCGTCGGATCCGCTGCAACTGGCGACCGAAGACAAGCACGACCTGCTCGTCGCGTATGCGGTCAAGTATCGGATCAGCGATCCGATGAAGTATTTCGCGGCGACGGGCGGTGACCCGGCGGCGGCCGCCGACCGCCTGGCCGGCGCGCTGAAGAGCGCACTCGGCGACGCGTTCGGCAAGCGCGCGCTCGACGACGCGCTCGGCGGGCAGCGCGAGATCGCCAATGCGGCGCGCGACGCGGTGCGCGCGACGGCATCGGGCTTCGGCGTCGACGTGGTCGACGTGCAGTTGACGCGCGTCGACTTGCCGGCTGCGCAGACGGATGCCGTCTATCAGCGGATGATTGCCGCGCTGCGCGACCAGGCCGCACAGGTGCGCGCGGATGGCGCCGCCGAGGTCGAGCAGATCAAGGCTGACGCGGAACGCGAGCAGCAGGCGGTGCTCGCGAACGCGTACAAGTCCGCGCAGACGATCAAGGGCGAGGGCGACGCGAAGGCCGCGTCGATCGCCGCCGATGCGTTCGGCCGCGATCCGCAGTTCTACCAGTTCTACGCGAGCCTGCAGGCTTACCGGAATACCTTCAAGCGCAACGACATCATCGTCGTCGACCCCGACAGCGAGTTTTTCCGTTTCATGCGCAGCCCGACGGGCGGTGCCGCACCGGCGGCACCCGCTCCCCGCAAACACTGACCTTGGGGCGCCGCGTCGAGCGGCGCCGTCGCTCGCATGGACCTGGCTGGCTCGTTGTTGCTCGCGGTAGCACTGATGCTGATCATCGAGGGGGCGTTCCCCTTCGTGTTTCCCGTCGCCTGGCGCGACACGTTTCGTAGAATAGCGGAGCGGCCGCCGCATCATATCCGGATCGGCGGGCTCATCGTGATGGCGCTCGGGCTCGTCCTGCTGCTGCTCGCCACCTGATCCGGACGGCGCACCCGCCGTTCGTTCCGCCCGATTGCCGATTTCCGATTCATTTCGCGGCGCGCATGTCGCGCCCTGTTTCCCGTCGTAGGACCGTACCGATGTCGACCTGGTTACTTCCCGAGAATATCGCCGACGTGCTGCCGTCGGAAGCGCGCAAGATCGAGGAGCTGCGCCGCAGGCTGCTCGACCGCTTCCGTTCGTACGGCTACGAAATGGTGATGCCGCCGTTGCTCGAATACCTCGAATCGCTGCTGACGAGCGGCGGCAACGACCTGCGCCTGCGCACCTTCAAGCTGGTCGACCAGCTGTCGGGCCGCACGCTCGGCCTGCGCGCGGACATCACGCCGCAAGTCGCGCGCATCGACGCGCACCTGCTGAACCGCCAGGGCGTGACGCGCCTCTGCTATGCCGGCCACGTGATGCATACGCGTCCTCGCGGGCTGCACGCGACGCGCGAACAGATCCAGATCGGCGCCGAAATCTACGGGCACGCCGGGCTGGAAGCCGATCTCGAGATCCAGCAGCTGATGCTCGACGCGCTACACCTCGCGGGGTTGTCGCGCATCCGCCTGGACCTGTGCCACGCGGGCGTGCTCGCGGCGCTGCTCGCGCGCGATGCACAGGCTGCCGAGCGCGGCGAGGCGCTGTACGACGCGCTGTCGGGCAAGGACGTGCCGCTGCTGAACGAACTCACCGACGATCTCGGCGCCGACACGCGCGCGGCGCTGCGTGCGCTGCCGCATCTGTACGGCGACGCGAGCGTGCTCGACGAGGCGCGTGTGCGCCTGCCGGTGCTGCCCGAGATCACGCGTGCGCTCGACGATCTCGCGCAGCTTGCGGCGCAGGCAAGGGGCGTCGAGGTGGCGATCGATCTCGCCGACCTGCGCGGCTACGCGTACCACAGCGGCGCGATGTTTACGGCGTACATCGACGGCGTGCCGAACGCGATCGCGCGCGGCGGCCGGTACGACCACGTGGGCCAGGCCTACGGCCGCGCCCGTCCGGCGACGGGCTTCTCGCTCGACCTGCGCGAGCTCGCGCGGATTTCGCCGGTCGAGGCGCGCGGCACCGCGATTCTCGCGCCGTGGGCGCAGGACGACGCGCTGAGCGCGGCGGTGGCGGCGCTGCGCGACGCGGGCGAGGTCGTGATCCAGGCCTTGCCGGGACACGACCACGTGCTCGACGAGTTCGCCTGCGACCGTTCGCTCGTCGAGCGTGACGGCGCGTGGGTGGTCGAACCCCGTTAAACAGGCGTTCGCGGGCCGTCGTTCGGCATGCATATCGTTGAAGCGAAACGGAAAAATTCGGAATCGCCCGCGAACATAGGTAGAATACGTTTTTAACCAGCTAACGAATCAACATGTCTGCCAGCGCAGTGAACGTGACTCCCGGGCGCAATGTCGTCGTCGTGGGAACGCAATGGGGTGATGAAGGCAAGGGCAAGATCGTCGACTGGCTGACGGACCACGCTCAGGGCGTCGTGCGTTTCCAGGGCGGTCACAACGCCGGCCACACCCTCATCATCGGCGGCAAGAAAACCATCTTGCGCCTGATTCCGTCGGGCATCATGCGTGAAGGCGTCGCCTGCTACATCGGCAACGGCGTCGTCCTGTCCCCCGAGGCACTGTTCAAGGAAATCGGCGAGCTGGAAGAGGCCGGCGTGAACGTGCGCGATCGCCTGTTCATCTCCGAAGCCACGACGCTGATCCTGCCGTACCACATCGCGATCGACCAGGCGCGCGAAGCGCGCAAGGGCGCGGGCAAGATCGGTACGACCGGCCGCGGCATCGGCCCGGCGTACGAGGACAAGGTCGGCCGCCGCGCGCTGCGCGTGCAGGACCTGTTCGACGCGAAGACCTTCGCCGACCGCCTGCGCGAAAACCTCGATTTCCACAACTTCGTGCTGACCCAGTACCTGGGTGGCGCGGCCGTCGATTTCCAGGCCACGCTCGACACGATGCTCGGCTATGCCGATCGCCTGAAGCCGATGGTCGCCGACGTGTCGCGCCGTCTGTACGACGCGAACAATGCCGGTCAGAACCTGCTGTTCGAAGGCGCGCAAGGCACGCTGCTCGACATCGACCACGGCACCTATCCGTTCGTCACGTCGAGCAACTGCGTCGCGGGTGCGGCATCGGCCGGCGCCGGCGTCGGTCCGCAGAAGCTGAACTACATCCTCGGCATCACGAAGGCATATTGCACGCGCGTCGGCTCGGGCCCGTTCCCGAGCGAGCTGTACGACGCGGACAACCCGCAGCGCCAGGACCAGGTCGGCGTCACGCTCGCGAACGTCGGCAAGGAATTCGGCTCGGTCACCGGCCGTCCGCGCCGCACCGGCTGGCTCGACGCAGCGGCACTGCGCCGCTCGATCCAGATCAACGGCGTGTCGGGCCTGTGCATGACGAAGCTCGACGTGCTCGACGGCCTCGATGAAGTCAAGCTGTGCGTCGGCTACAAGATCGACGGCAAGGACGTGGACATCCTGCCGCGCGGTGCGGCCGACGTCGCGCGTTGCGAGCCCGTGTACGAAACGTTCGCCGGCTGGAAGGAAAGCACCGTGGGCATCAAGACGTGGGACGCGCTGCCGGCGAATGCGCAGGCCTACCTGACCCGCGTCCAGGAAGTGGCCGGCGTGCCGGTCGACATGGTTTCGACGGGGCCGGATCGCGACGAGACGATCCTGCTTCGCCATCCGTTCAAGGTGTAATTCTCAGCATGACGCAGCAAATCACGATGACGGCGGCAGACTTGATGACCGATCCGCGCAACGACGACAAGAACCTGTGGGTAGGCTGGGACGAATACCATCGTCTGATCGAGCTGCTCGCGCTGCAGGTGCATGAATCGGGCTGGAAATTCGACCAGATCCTGTGCCTTGCGCGCGGCGGTCTGCGCGTCGGCGACCAGCTGTCGCGCATCTACGACGTCCCGCTCGCGATCCTCGCGACGAGTTCGTACCGCGAAGCGGCCGGCACCGAGCAGGGCGAGCTCGACATCGCGCAGTACATCACGATGACGCGCGGCAGTCTCGCGGGCAACGTGCTGCTGGTCGACGATCTCGTCGATTCGGGCGTCACGCTCGCACGCGTGCAGGAGCACCTGAAGGAGCGTTATCCGTCGGTCACGGCCGTGCGTTCGGCCGTGCTCTGGTACAAGGGCTGCTCGAAGGTCAAGCCGGACTATCACGCACAGTATCTGCCGACGAATCCGTGGATTCATCAGCCGTTCGAAGAGTGGGACACGGTTCGTCCGCACAACCTCGAGGCATGGATCAAGCGCGGTCGCGCGCAGCGCGACGGCTCGGGCGCGTAAGCGGCCGGCCGATCGAAGGAAAGCCTTGTACGGCGCCGCTTGCGGCGCCGTTTTTTATTGGCGCGCCGTGGCCGGCGGGCACGGCGATCGGCGGGCATGGTAGGCAGATGGCGCGGCCCCGGCTATGATGGCAGCCCTGCCACAGCTTGCGCAGGATTGCATGCGCAGCGTGGATCACGTGGTTTAAGGGCAACAAGGCAGGACGGTTTTTCAGGGGGGCGCGAGTAGAATAGCGCTCGTTTTGTCCGACCGGACCCGATTATTACGCTTCATATGAACGACACGATCCAGGCGACCGACGCAGCCCATGCGCATTCGACGCACCAACACTCGATGCGGGCGCTTGCGATAGCGGCCATCGGCGTCGTGTTCGGCGACATCGGCACGAGCCCGCTGTATTCGCTGAAGGAGGCGTTCAGCCCCGCACACGGCATTCCGCTCACGGAAGGCTCGATTCTCGGTGTGATCTCGCTGCTGTTCTGGGCGATCATCCTGGTGGTCGGCATCAAGTACCTGCTGTTCGTGATGCGGGCCGACAACAACGGCGAGGGTGGCGTGCTCGCGCTGATGGCGCTGTCGCTGCGGCCGCTCGACTCGAAAACCCGCGTCGCGGGCGCGCTGATGGCGCTCGGGATCTTCGGCGCCTGCATGTTCTATGGCGACGCCGTGATCACGCCGGCGATTTCCGTGATGTCGGCGGTGGAAGGCCTCGAGATCGCGACGCCGCACCTGTCCCATCTCGTGATGCCGATCACGATCGTGATCCTGATCGCGCTGTTCTGGATCCAGCGTCACGGCACCGCGCTGGTCGGCAAGCTGTTCGGGCCGATCATGGTGCTGTGGTTCGTCGTGATCGCGGCACTCGGCGTGTATCACATCGTGCGCGTGCCGGGCATCATCGCGGCGATCAACCCGTATTACGCTGCGTCGTTCATGTCGGAGCACCTGCTGCAGGCCTACGTCGTGCTGGGTTCGGTCGTGCTGGTGCTGACCGGTGCGGAAGCGCTCTACGCGGACATGGGCCATTTCGGCGCGAAGCCGATCCGCCTCGCCGCGTACGGGCTCGTGATGCCGTCGCTCGTGCTGAACTATTTCGGCCAGGGCGCGCTGCTGATCCAGAATCCGAAGGCGATCGAGAACCCGTTCTTCCTGCTGGCGCCGGAGTGGGCGCTGCTGCCGCTCGTCGTGCTGTCGACGGTCGCGACCGTGATCGCTTCGCAGGCCGTGATTTCCGGCGCGTATTCGCTGACGTCGCAGGCGATCCAGCTCGGCTACGTGCCGCGCATGAAGGTGCTGCATACGTCCGAGCTGGCGATCGGCCAGATCTACGTGCCGGTCGTGAACTGGCTGCTGCTGTTCGTGATCCTCTGCATCGTGATCGGCTTCAAGAGTTCCGACAACCTCGCCGCCGCGTACGGCATCGCGGTGACGGCGACGATGGTGATCACGACCGTGCTCGCTGCCGTCGTGATGGTGAAGGTGTGGAACTGGAACCGGCTGCTCGTCGGCGCGATCATCGCCGTGTTCCTCGCGGTCGACCTGGGCTTTTTCGGCGCGAACCTGCTGAAGGTCGCGCAGGGCGGCTGGCTGCCGCTCGGCATCGGCGCGCTGCTGTTCTTCCTGCTGATGACCTGGTACAAGGGCCGCCATATCGTCAAGGAGCGCACGGCCGCCGACGGTATCCCGCTCGAGCCGTTCCTGCAGGGGCTGCTCGCGCATCCGCCGCACCGCGTGTCGGGTACCGCGATCTACCTGACCGGCAACGACAGGCTCGTGCCCGTCAGCCTGCTGCACAACCTGAAGCACAACAAGGTGCTGCACGAGCGGACCATTTTCCTGACGTTCGTCACACGCGACATTCCGTACGTGCGCGACGACAAGCGCCTGAGCTCGCGCGACGCGGGCGGCGGCCTGTACATCGTCAAGGCCCAGTACGGCTTCAACGAGACGCCGGACGTGAAGGCCGTGCTCGAGGAATTCGGCCGCACGCACGACATGACGTTCGAGCTAATGGACACGTCGTTCTTCCTCGCGCGCGAAACGGTCGTGCCGACGCATCTGCCCGGCATGTCGATCTGGCGCGAACGCGTGTTCGCATGGATGCACCAGAACGCGGCGAAGCCGACCGACTTCTTCTCGATCCCGGCGAACCGCGTCGTCGAGCTCGGTACCAAGATCGAGATCTGACCGGTGCGCGCAGTGGCCGCGCATGCGGCCCATGCCGATCTGGCTGCGCGCTCGCTGAAGCAATAAAAAACCCGCCTTTCGGCGGGTTTTTTTATACGTCAACAGCCTTTGCGTGCTCAGCGCTTCAGCTTCGCGAACGCCGCGGCCATCGCGCCGGCCGGTTCCGGTTCGCGCGAACGCTGCGGACGGGCGCTGCCGCCGCGGCCGGCGTTGCCGCGATCCTGGCCGCCGCGCGGCGCCATGCCGGGCGCGGCCGCTTCGTCGTCGAGGCGCATCGTCAGCGCAATGCGCTGACGCTTCACGTCGACGTCGAGCACCTTGACCTTGACGACCTGGCCGGCCTTCACGACTTCGTGCGGATCCTTGATGAACTTCGTCGACATCGCGGACACATGGACGAGGCCGTCCTGATGCACGCCGACATCCACGAACGCGCCGAATGCCGCGACATTCGTCACGACCCCTTCGAGCAGCATGCCGGGCATCAGGTCGGACACCTTCTCGACGCCGTCGCGGAACGTTGCCGTCTTGAATTCGGGGCGCGGGTCACGACCCGGTTTTTCGAGTTCGGACAGGATGTCGCGCACGGTCGGCAGGCCGAAACGTTCGTCAACAAATTCGGCCGGCGACAGGCCGGCCAGCGCGTCGCGGCTGCCGAGCACGTCGTCGATCCGCTTGCTGATCTTCGCGAGGATGCGTTCGACGACCGGGTAGGCTTCCGGGTGGACCGACGAGCGATCGAGCGGATTCTCGCCGCCGTTGATGCGCAGGAAGCCGGCTGCCTGTTCGAAGGTCTTGTCGCCGAGGCGCGGGACCTTGCGCAGGTGGTCGCGCGACGGGAACGGCCCGTTCGCGTCGCGATAGTCGACGATGTTGCGTGCGAGCGTGGCGTTCAGGCCCGAGACGCGCGCGAGCAGCGCGACCGACGCGGTGTTCGCGTCGACGCCGACCGCGTTCACGCAATCCTCGACCACCGCGTCGAGCGAGCGGGCGAGTTCGCGCTGGTTCACGTCGTGCTGGTACTGGCCGACGCCGATCGCTTTCGGCTCGATCTTCACGAGCTCGGCGAGCGGATCCTGCAGGCGGCGGGCGATCGACACGGCGCCGCGCAGCGACACGTCGAGTTCCGGGAATTCCTTCGCGGCCAGCTCGGACGCCGAGTAGACCGACGCGCCGGCCTCCGACACGACGATCTTCTGCAGCCGCAGTTCGGGATGCTTCGAGATCAGCTCGCTCGCGAGCTTGTCGGTTTCGCGCGATGCGGTGCCGTTGCCGATGCTGATCAGCTCGGCCTGCGTCTGCGCGGCGATGCGCGCGAGCTTCGCGAGCGAGCCGTCCCAGTCACGGCGCGGCTCGTGCGGGTAGATCGTATCGGTCGCGAGCAGCTTGCCGGTGCGGTCGACCACGGCGACCTTCACGCCCGTGCGCAGGCCGGGGTCGAGACCGATCACGGCCTTCGGGCCGGCCGGCGCGGCCAGCAGCAGGTCCTTCAGGTTGCGGGCGAACACGCGGATCGCTTCGGCTTCCGCCGTTTCGCGCAGTTGCGTGAGCAGTTCGTTCTCGATGTGCGGCTGCACCTTCACGCGCCAGCACCAGCGGCACACGTCGGACAGCCACTTGTCGGCCGGGCGGCCCTGGTTCGCGATCCCGAAATGGCGCGCGATCATCGCTTCGCCGGGATGCGGGACCTGCGCGTCGAGTTCCTCGCCGAGGCCGAGCTTGACGGTCAGCACGCCGGCGTTGCGGCCGCGGAACAGCGCGAGCGCGCGGTGCGACGGCACGGTCCGGATCGTTTCCGCATAGTCGTAGTAGTCGCGGAACTTCTCGCCTTCCTCGTTTTCCTTGCCTTCGACGACCGCCGACGACACGACGCCCTGGCTGTGCAGGTAGTCGCGCAGCTTGCCGAGCAGTTCGGCGGTTTCGCCGAATTGTTCCGACAGGATGTCGCGCGCGCCGTCGAGCGCGGCCTTCACGTCGGCGACGCCCTTGTCGGCATCGACGTAGGCGGCGGCTTCCGTCTGCGGGTCGAGCAGCGGATTCGCGAGCAGCGCCTGCGCGAGCGGCTCGAGGCCGGCTTCGCGGGCGATCTGCGCGCGCGTGCGGCGCTTCGGCTTGTACGGCAGATAAAGGTCTTCGAGCACCTGCTTGCTGTCGGCCGCGTCGATCGCGGCGCGCAGTTCGTCGGTCAGCTTGCCCTGTTCGTCGATGCTCGACAGGATCGCCGCGCGGCGATCCTCGAGCTCGCGCAGATACAGGAGCCGTTCCTCGAGCTGGCGCAGCTGCGTGTCGTCCAGGTTGCCGGTCACTTCCTTGCGGTACCGGGCAATGAACGGAACGGTCGAGCCTTCGTCGAGGAGTTGCACTGCCGCCGCGACCTGGCGCGGCTGGACGGACAGTTCGGTGGCGATGCGCTGTACGATCTTGAGTGCTACGGTTTCCGTCATGTCGTGGATGATCTGCCTGCTGAAATCGCGGCGCGGGCCGGCAGACCGCGCGGCGGGCTGCGAGACGGGCCCGCCGGACCAGATGCCGCGGGTGAGTGAAGCGGGGCATTTTGCCATAAATGGCGGAGCGTCCAGCCGGGGGTGATAGAATTTGACACATGTCCCGCAGCTTTCCTACGACGTTGCCAACTTCCCGCATTTCTCTCGTCGCGCTCGGCGCAGCGCTTGCCGCGGCTTTGTCCGCCGGGTCCACCGTCGCGTACGCACAGGCATCGGGCGCAACCGCGCCGGACGCCGCTGTCGCCGCGCCCGTTGCAGCCTCCGCCACGCAGGATTTCGACGCCCGTCAAAAAGTGCTCAATCAACGTTCCGCGGAAAACGATTATCGTTATGCCGTGGCGGAGCACGATTGCTACAGCAAGTTCTTCGTCAATCACTGTCTCGGCGTGGCGCGCGACCGGATGCGCGAGGAGCGGGCGAGCATCCGTCAGGAGCAGCTCGCGCTCGACGACGAGCAGCGCGCGGTGCGGGCGCAGCAACGCGACCAGCAGCAGGCGTTGAAGCAGGCGCAGAATGCGGCGGAAGCGCCGCAGCGCGCGGCGAACGATGCGGCGAACGCGGCTGCGTTCCGCGACAAGCAGGAGCAGAATGCACTGAAGCGGGCGCAGCGTGGCGCGGAAGGGCCGCAGCGCGCCGCGAACAAGCAGGCATACGACCAGAAGCAGGCGGATTTCCAGCACAAGCTCGACCAGGCGCGCCAGCAGGGCGCGCAGAAGGCGCAGGAGCGGGCGGACAACGCCGCGCGCTACGAGCAGAAGCAGAAGGAAGCCGCCCAGCACAAGGCCGATGTCGAACGGCGTCAGCAGGAAGCGGCCGACAAGGCCAAGCAGCAGCAACAGCAGGGGCAGTAACGTGTTGGATTGATCCGGAGTCAGTCTCGTGCGTGCCGGCACGCCAGTCGGCGCGCTGCTTCGATGAGGAGGCGCATATGCAAAACCGTCCCACGGAACAGCAGCAGGAATTGCACAACCGTTTGGCAGCATTGCAGGAGCAGCACCAGCAGCTCGCTCGGGAGATCGAGCTGAAGGAAGGACACTCCGACATCGACGACATCACGCTGCACCGGCTGAAGAAGGAAAAGCTGGCGGCCAAGGACAAAATCATTTTGCTGCAATCGCAGCTGGAACCGGATAAGCGCGCCTGAGCGCGGCCTGGCAAGCGCCGGCGCCGCCTGGGCGCTGGACACAGGAACGCTTGCCTTGAATTCACCGCTTGAAGCCAACCCAGATGCCCGGCGTGACGCGTCGTCCGCCGGGCGCGTTCGTGCGCCCGAAGGCACCTTCGAGCTGAGCCGCAAGCGCGTCGACGAACTCGACACGATTTTCGGCGAAGGCGGACTGCTTGCGCGCGCGCTGGACGGCTATCACCCGCGCCAGTCGCAGATCGAAATGGCGCGCGCGGTCGCGTCCGCGATGGAGGCGTCCGCGCGCCGGATGCCCGAGCCGGAAATCTTCGAGACCCGCAAGCGGCCGGCGCGCTGCCTCGGCGAAGGCGACCAGGCGGCCGAGTCCGCCGCGGACCGCGCAGCCGCCGACACCGACGCCGGCGACAACACGCTGATCGTCGAGGCCGGCACCGGTACCGGCAAGACCTATGCATACCTGGTGCCCGCGATGCTGTGGGGCGGCAAGGTGATCGTGTCGACCGGCACGAAGCACCTGCAGGACCAGCTGTTCCAGCGCGACATCCCGACGGTGCGCAACGCGCTCGCGGTGCCGGTGACGGTCGCGATGCTCAAGGGCCGCTCGAACTATCTGTGCCATTACTACCTGCAGCGCACGGCCGACAACGGCCGCCTGCCGTCGCGGCAGGACACCGCGTACCTGCAGGAAATCGTCCGCTTCGCGAAGATCACGAAGAGCGGCGACAAGGCCGAGCTCGCGAGCGTGCCGGAGACTGCGCCCGTGTGGTCGATGGTTACGTCGACGCGCGACAACTGCCTCGGCCAGGAGTGCCCGCATTACAAGGAATGCTTCGTGATGCAGGCGCGGCGCGAGGCGCAGCAGGCCGACGTCGTCGTCGTCAACCATCACCTGTTCTTCGCGGACATCATGCTGCGCGACACCGGGATGGCCGAACTGCTGCCGAACGCGAACACGGTGATCTTCGACGAAGCGCACCAGCTGCCGGAAACGGCCACGCTGTTCTTCGGCGAGACGCTGTCGACCACGCAAATCCTCGAACTCGCGCGCGACACGGTCGCCGAGGGCCTGAGCCATGCGCGCGATGCGGTCGAGTGGGTGAAGCTCGGCGGCGATCTCGAACGTGCGGCGCGCGACCTGCGCCTCGCGTTCGCGAACGACCAGATCGTGCGCATGTCGCTCGCGCAACTGGGCGACGATCATCCGATGTTCGGCGCGCTCGATGCGCTCGACGTGGCGCTCGATGCGCTTGCCTCGGCGCTCGCGAGCCAGGCCGAACGGGCGGAATCGCTCGGCGCGTGCCTGCGGCGCGCCCGCGAGCTGCAGGACCTGCTCGCGGGTTGGGTCGCGCCCGGTGCGGCGGAAGCGGCCGCGAAGGCCGACGCCGCCGCAGCAGGCGACAAGGCGGGCGCCGACGACCCGAACGAGAAGGTGCGCTGGGTCGAGGTGTTCGCGCATACCGTCCAGCTGCACGAAACGCCGCTGTCGGTCGCGCCGATTTTCGCGAAGCAGCGCGCCGGCGTGCCGCGCGCGTGGGTCTTTACGTCGGCGACGTTGTCGGTGCGCGGCGACTTCACGCACTACGCGGCCCAGATGGGGCTCAGCTCGCGGCGCTCGATGACGCTCGCGAGCCCGTTCGACTATCAGACGCAGGGCCTGCTGTACGTGCCGCGCAACCTGCCGCAGCCGTCGTCGCCGGCGTTTACCGACGCCGTGTTCGACGCCGCGCTGCCGGCGATCGAGGCGTCGGGCGGTGGCGTCTTCATGCTGTGCACGACACTGCGCGCGGTCGACCGGATCGCGTCGAAGCTGCGCGACGTGATCGAGTCGCGTGGCTGGAACATGCCGCTGCTGGTGCAGGGCGACGCCAGCCGCACCGAGCTGCTCGACCGCTTCCGTTCGTACGGCAATGCGATCCTCGTCGGCAGCCAGAGCTTCTGGGAAGGCGTGGACGTGCGCGGCGACGCGCTGTCGCTCGTCGTGATCGACAAGCTGCCGTTCGCGCCGCCCGACGATCCGGTGCTGGCCGCGCGGCTCGACGCGCTGACCAAGAAAGGCTTGAGCCCGTTCGCGGTTCACCAGCTGCCGCAGGCCGTGATCACGCTGAAGCAGGGCGCGGGGCGCCTGATTCGCGCGGAGACCGATCGCGGCGTGCTGATGATCTGCGACACGCGGCTCGTCGACAAGCCTTACGGCCGCCGGATCTGGCAGAGCCTGCCGCCGTTCAAGCGCACCCGCGAGATCGCGGTCGTGCAGGACTTTTTCGACGAGCACCGCGCGGAAAAACGCGCATGACCGCACCGCCGCCTGCTACGGGCGGCACCAATAAAAAACCCGGCTCGATGGCCGGGTTTTTTTGTTGATGCACGGGCGTCGCTCAGAACTGCCACCACGACTTCTTCGTGCCGGGGCGCGAGTGGCCGGTGATGTACGGGCTGTCCGGGAAAGTCCCCGCGAGCACGCGCTTCGTGTCTTCCGCGAGCTCCGGCTGGTTCAGCTTGCCGTACGACAGGATCATGATGTGCAGCGCGTCCTCGATCGCCGGCGCGCCCTTGTAGTCCTTGATCGCGAGCTGCGCGCGGTTGATCGCCGCGACATAGGCGCCGCGCCGATAGTAGTAGTCGGCCGCGTGCACTTCGTGCGACGCGAGCGCGTTGACGATGTAGCGCATCCGGGCGGCGGCGTCCGGCGCGTACTTGCTCTTCGGGTAGCGGTCGACGACGACCTTGAACGCGTCGTACGATTCGCGCAGTGCCTGCGGATCGCGCTCGCTCATGTCCTGGCCGGAGAAGCGGCCGAACAGGCCGAGATCGTCGTTGAAGTGGATCATCCCCTTCAGGTAGTACGCGTACGGGATATCCGGGTGATCCGGGTGCAGCTGGATGAAGCGGTCGACGGCCTGGTCGGCGGCTGCCGCTTCGTTGTCCTTCCAGTTGCAGTACGCGACGTTGATCTGCGCCTGTTGCGCGAAATGGCCGAACGGATCGCGGCCTTGCAGCGATTCGAAATATTTCGCGCACTTGCCCCAGTCGCCGCCGGACAGTGCGTCCTGGGCCTCTGAGTATAATTTGTTGTTCGACCAGGTAGCCGTCTCGTCCTGCTTCTGCGGCAAGCCGTGGCAGCCGGCGATGAGGGCCGCGGCCGCTACCACCGCAGCTCGGGCGGCGACGGTTTTGGCCGTACGTTTGGTCGAATTCATCATGCTCGCATGTCCTAGCTTCAAGTCTCGGTGACCCAGTCTAAATGACCCGTTCAAGTTCGCAGAATGCCCCGCGGGGCAAGCCAAATCGCGAAGATTATAGCCCAAGCGATCGGCCCGCCGACGCTGCCTCGGGGGATTCCCCCGATGACGATCTGGCTGCAGGCGCGATGCAGCCGCCTGTGGTGCCGTCCGCGGCGGCCGACGAGGCGCCGCGCGTCGTCGAAGTGCCGCTGTCGCTGGCGGGTGAACGTCTCGACAAGGCGCTCGCCCAACTGTTCCCCGAATTCTCCCGCAGCCGCCTGCAGAGCTGGATCGAGGCGCAACGCGTGCTGGTCGACGGCGCGCCGGCGAAGATCCGCCAGCCGGTGCCGCTCGGCGCCAGGATCGAGCTCGTGCCCGACCTGCTGCCGGAGCAGCTGGCGTTCACGCCGGAGCCGGTGCCGCTCGACGTGATCTACGAGGACGACGCGCTCGTCGTCATCAACAAGCCGGCGGGCCTCGTCGTCCACCCGGCCGCCGGCAACTGGAGCGGCACGATCCTCAACGGCCTGCTGCACCGCTACGGCGACGCGGCGGCCGGCCTGCCGCGCGCGGGCATCGTGCACCGGCTCGACAAGGAGACGTCCGGCCTGATGGTGGTTGCGCGCACACTCGCCGCGCAGACCGACCTCGTGCGCCAGCTGCAGGCGCGCACGGTGAAGCGCCGCTATTTCGCGCTCGTGTGGGGCACGATGCCCGAGGACGGCACGATCGACGCGCCGATCGGCCGCGATCCGCGCGAGCGCACGCGCATGGCCGTCGTCACCGGCGCGTCGGGCAAGCCCGCGCGCACGCATTTCCGCACGGTTGACACATGCATGTGGCAACGTCAGCCGGTGTCCGCGATCCAGTGCGACCTCGAAACCGGCCGCACGCACCAGATCCGCGTGCACTGCTCGCATGTCGGGCATCCGCTGCTCGGCGATCCGGTGTACGGGCGCGCGCGCGGCAAGCGCTCGGTCGCGCCGCTGCCGGACGGGTTCGCGCGGCAGGCGCTGCACGCATGGCGGCTCGGCCTCGTGCATCCGGTCACGGGCAAGACGATGCAGTGGCGTTGTCCGTTGCCGGACGACATGAACGCGCTCGTCGCGGCGCTGGGCTTCGGGCAGGGCGACGAGGAATTCGACGATGAAGACGGTGTCTACGACGATGACGATTTCGCCGGCGATTATCGGGATCACGACGAGGATCACGACGACGATTACGACGATGAGGAGGAGTGAGTGTCGATGACGAACCTGGCGCCGTTGACGTGGCAGGACTGCGTGCAGCCCGACTGGCAGGTGGCGCCGCGCGTGCGTGCGCTGATCACGACGCGCGACGGCGGCGTGAGCGAAGGCCCGTACGGGCGCTGGCAGGACGGCGCCGCGTTGCCGGGCGGGATGAACCTCGGCCTGCATACCGGCGACGATCCGGCCCATGTCGCGGCGAATCGCGCGCGCCTGCTCGCGCTGGCGGGGCAGTCGCGCGCGGCATGGCTCGAGCAGGTTCACGGCGCGCAGGTCGTGCGTGCGGACGAAGTGATCGAGGCCGCGCCGGCTGCCTCGGCGCCCGTGCAGGCCGACGCGAGCGTGACCGACCGCACGGGGGCGGTCTGCGTCGTGATGGTCGCGGATTGCCTGCCGGTGCTGCTGTGCGATGCGCAGGGCCGGGCGGTGGGCGCCGCGCACGCAGGCTGGCGCGGGCTCGCGGCCGGCATCGTCGAGCAGACCGCGGCGCGCGTCGCGGCGCTCGCCGGCGGCGCGACGGATGCGCTGCATGCGTACCTCGGGCCCGCGATCGGCCCGCAGGCGTTCGAAGTCGGCGCCGACGTGCGCGAGGCGTTTCTCGACACCGCTCCGCAGTCGGAGCATGATGAGACGCGGCGAGCGTTCGTCGCGATCGACGGTGTGCCCGGCAAGTACCTCGCCGATCTCCATGCGCTCGCGCGCCTGCGCCTCGCGCGCGCAGGCGTGGCGCACGTGAGCGGCCGGCGCGCGTGCACGGTCACTGAACCCGCGCGCTTCTATTCGTACCGGCGCGATCGCGTGACGGGCCGCATGGCGGCGGCGATCTGGCTGGCCGATTGACGATTGACCGCGGCCCGCCGCGCGTGCTTGCGTCCGCGGTTTGCTGCGTTGCAAAATCGGGTTATCTTGATATTGGCGTGGCAATGCAGCGTTGCATGGACAACCGAATGAATAATCGCGAAGTCAAGTCAATCAAAATGTTTTATGTTTCGCCGGAAGCCTTGTCCCGCCTGTTGCGCGCGGATTATCTTCGAGCAGAAATGTTCAGCGGTTTGATGCAGCGCTTCACATGGGGAAAACGATAATGATAAAAATACCGCACTGCGGC
The DNA here is from genome assembly GCF_905339915.1 of Burkholderia sp. BCC1985. NCBI lineage: Bacteria > Pseudomonadati > Pseudomonadota > Betaproteobacteria > Burkholderiales > Burkholderiaceae > Burkholderia > Burkholderia sp. BCC1985. Next base: position 2,173 of record NZ_CAJPGY010000001.1, on the reverse strand, counting down.
AGAATCTGGAGACGCCTCTCCAGAGCATGACGGCCCGGCTCGCAACCGGCACGCCGCGCGCGAGCAGGATTTCACGATTGACGCTCACGAATCACCGGTAAGGCAGGTAATGACAGCATCGAAAAATTCGTCGACGTCCGCTCAGGCGGGCACTTCCACGGGCAGCACCGGATTCGGCCAGGCTGCCCAGCCGATGCAGCAGATGTTCGAGGCATGGCTGAACGCGTGGCGCGGTTTCGCTGATCCGGCGCGCGCCGCAACGGCGTCGACCAGCGCGAATCCATTCGCTGCATTCCAGTTCCCGACATCGGTTCCGTTCCAGATGCCGTCGATGCCCGATCTGGGCGCCTTCGGCGGCCTGGCGTCGCCGTTCGCGGGGCTGAAGCTGCCGGTAGCCGCGATCCCGCCCGAACGGCTCCAGAAGTTGCAGGCCGACTATGCGCGCGACTGCATGACGCTGATGCAGCAGGCCGCCGCCGCGAAGCTCGAGTCGCCTGAACTGAAGGACCGCCGCTTCAGCGGGGATGCCTGGAAGGCGTCGCCCGCGCATGCATTCGCGGCCGCGTGGTACCTGCTCAACGCGCGCTACCTGCAGGAGCTGGCCGACGCGCTCGAGACCGACCCGAAGACGCGCGAACGCATCCGTTTCTCCGTTCAGCAATGGACGGCCGCCGCGGCGCCGAGCAACTTCCTCGCGCTCAATCCCGATGCACAGAAATCAATCCTCGAGACGCAGGGCGAAAGCCTGCGACAGGGGATGATGAACCTGCTCGGCGACCTGCAGCGCGGCAAAATTTCGCAGACCGACGAATCGCAGTTCGTGGTCGGCAAAAACCTCGGGTGTACCGAAGGCGCGGTCGTCTACGAGAACGACCTGATCCAGCTGATCCAGTACGCGCCGAAGACGGACAAGGTGTTCGAACGACCGCTCCTGATCGTGCCGCCGTGCATCAACAAGTTCTACATCCTCGACCTGCAGCCCGAGAATTCGCTCGTCGCGCATGCGCTGTCGAGCGGTCATCAGGTGTTCCTCGTGTCGTGGCGCAACGCCGATGCGTCGGTCGCGCACAAGACGTGGGACGACTACATGAACGAAGGGCTGCTCGCGGCGATCGACGCCGTGCAGCAGGTCAGCGGCCGCGAGCAGATCAACACGCTCGGCTTCTGCGTCGGCGGCACGATGCTCGCGACCGCGCTGTCGGTGCTCGCCGCGCGCGGCGAACATCCGGCCGCGTCGATGACGCTGCTGACCGCGATGCTCGACTTCACCGACACCGGCATCCTCGACGTGTTCGTCGACGAGGCGCACGTGCAGATGCGCGAGCAGACCATCGGCGGCAAGAACGGCGCCGCGCCGGGGCTGATGCGCGGCGTCGAGTTCGCGAACACGTTCTCGTTCCTGCGGCCGAACGACCTCGTGTGGAACTACGTCGTCGACAACTACCTGAAGGGCCGCACGCCCGCCGCGTTCGACTTGCTGTACTGGAACAGCGACTCGACGAGTCTGCCGGGGCCGATGTACGCGTGGTACCTGCGCAATACCTACCTCGAGAACAAGCTCCGCGTGCCGGGCGCGCTGACGGTGTGCGGCGAATCCGTCGACCTGTCGCGCATCGACGTGCCGACTTTCATCTACGGGTCGCGCGAGGATCACATCGTGCCGTGGCAGACGGCCTACGCATCGACGTCGATCCTGACGGGCCCGCTGAAGTTCGTGCTCGGCGCGTCGGGTCACATCGCGGGCGTGATCAATCCGCCGGCGAAGAAGAAGCGCAGCTACTGGGTCAACGACAGCGACCTGCCCGCATCGGCGGACGACTGGTTTGCCGGTGCGACCGAGCAGCCCGGCAGCTGGTGGACGACCTGGGTCGAGTGGCTCGACCAGTACGGCGGCCGCAAGGTCGCGCCGCCCGCCAAGCCCGGGAGCGAGCAGTTCCCGGTGATCGAGCCGGCGCCGGGTCGCTACGTATTGCAGCGCGATTGACGAAAACCGGACAGCGGCGCACGCTGTCCGATGCACCGCAGTTTTTTTAACAGGGCCGGTAGCGATGCGCCGTGTCGTGCGGGCCCGGAGGAAACGGAAATGACGGACGTAGTGATCGTATCGGCCGCGCGGACCGCGGTCGGCAAATTCGGCGGCTCGCTCGCGAAGATCGCGGCACCGGAGCTGGGT